>JANOET010000268.1:0-10734 GCA_031413415.1 Acidimicrobiaceae bacterium | reverse complement strand
ATGGAAGCACCATGAACGAATTGGACGATCGGAACTGGGCCGCCTTCACCGAGGAGGGCCCCTGGACGCTCGTTCGCGACGACATCCGCTGGATGAACGTCGCCGGCGACCTGCGCGCCGCAGCCCAGGCAGAGGTGCCCGGGCTCACGAGAGCGCGGCGGTTCCCGCCCGGCCATCGGGTGCTGCGCGTGGTTCGCACGCTGGGCGGCGCAGTGGTGCCCTGGATGGTCGCCAAGAAGCGTGGCCGATACACCACGCCCGAGGCCAGCCGCGCCGAGATCTCGAAGCGTCTGCGCGAGGCGGCCGAACAGTTGGGTCCCACGTACATCAAGCTGGGCCAGATCATCTCCAGCGGCGAGGGCCTGTTCCCCGCGGAGCTGGTCGGCGAGTTCAAGAAGTGTCGCGACCAGGTGCCCGCCGAACCGTTCGCCGCCGTCCGCCTGGTGGTCGAGTCCGATCTCGGTTGCCGCATGGAGGACGTGTTCTCGTACTTCTCGCCCACCCCGCTGGCGGCTGCGTCGATCGCCCAGGTCCACGCGGCCACGCTGCGTTCCGGCGAAGAGGTCGTCGTGAAGGTGCAGCGCCCGTCGGTGGCGAAGTTCGTCCGTAACGACCTGCGGGTCATGGCCTGGTTGGCGCCGTTCCTGGTTGGTCGCATCCCCATCTCCTCGCTCGCCAATCCGCCGGCATTGGTCGAGCTGTTCGCCGAAACCATCGTCGAAGAACTCGACTTCCGCATGGAGGCCGCGAACATGGTCGACGTGGCGGCGATGCTCCACGAGTTGGGGAACCACGGCTACGTGGTGCCCCGTCCCCACCCGTCGCTCGTCACCCGCCGCGTCCTGGTCATGCAGCGACTCAGCGGCTTCAACTTCGACGACGTCGCGGGCATGAAGGACGCCGGAATCGACACCGAGGAAGTGGTCCGTACCGCGATGATCGCGCTGATGGAAGGCGCCATGGTCTACGGCGTGTTTCATGGCGACCTGCACGGCGGCAACCTCTTCGTGCTGCCCGACGGCAGGACGGCACTGCTCGACTTCGGCATCGTCGGACGCCTCGCCGACGACCGGCGACTCGCGTTCCTGCGTCTCATGCTCAGCGCCACGACGAACGATCTGAAGGGCCAGATGGCCGCGATGCGCGACCTCGGTGCGGTTCCGCCCGACACCGATCTCGACGCGGTCATCCGCGATCTGCGCCTCGACGAACAACGCATCGACCCCACCACGCTCACCGGCGAGGAACTGGTCGCTGAGGTGCAGCGTGTGGTGAAGGGCCTGCTCGGGTACGGCGCCAAGCTGCCCAAGGAACTGATGCTCTACGTCAAGAACATGGTGTTCCTCGACGGGGCGATGGCCCGCCTCGCCCCCGACCTCGACCTGCTCGGCGAGATCGCCAAGATCTCACTGATGTTCGCCGAACGTCACGGCGAGCGCATCGGACGCGAACTGGGCATCGACCACACCGCGGTCGAGATCGACATGGAGGGCGTCAAAGCCGGGTTCGGCGTGGACTCGTCCACCGAGAAGCTCACCTACCGCGAACTGCAGGCGCGGCGCGAGCTCATCCAGAAACGCATGCGAGATCACGTCGGCCGCTGACGTCACTGGCTACATTCGATTCCCGTGCGTCTTGTCGTTGCCCGCTGCACCGTCGACTATCGCGGTCGGCTGGATGCCCACCTGCCCGAGGCAGTCCGTCTGATCATGGTGAAGGCCGACGGGTGCGTCGCCATCCATGCCGACGGAGGCGCGTACAAGCCCTTGAACTGGATGAACGCACCGAACACGATCGTCGACCACGGCGACCACTGGACGGTCACGAACCCGAAGGGTGAGGAGCTGACGATCCGTCTGCTCGAGGTCGTGCACGAGACCGCTCACGAGTTCGGCGACGACCCCGGCCTGCAGAAGGACGGGGTCGAAGCCCACTTGCAGGAGTTGCTGGCGGCATCGCCCCAGGCCATCGAGGACGGCCTCACGCTCGTCCGCCGCGAGTACCCCACCGCCATCGGCCCCATCGACCTCGTCTGCCGCGACGGCGAAGGCCAGGTGGTCGCCGTCGAGGTGAAGCGCCGCGGCGACATCGACGGAGTCGAACAGCTGGCCCGCTACATCGAGCGGCTGCACCTCGATTCGTCGCTCGGCCAGGTCCGCGGCGTCTTCGTCGCGCAGGTGGTGAAGCCGCAGGCGCGTGTGCTCGCCGCTGCGCGAGGGTTCACGGTGGTGGAAGTGGACTACGACGAACTACGCGGCATGAAGCCCGACGAACTGCGACTGTTCTGACATGCGCCGCGTCCACGGTGTCGCTCAGCACTACGCCTGGGGCGATCTCGACGCCATCCCCGCGCTGCTCGGCGTGCCGGCCGACGGCCGCCCGTGGGCCGAGTGGTGGGTGGGCACCCATCCCGCGGGCCCGGCGACGCTCGACGACGGCACACCGTTGCGCGATGCCGTCGGCGACCTGCCCTATCTGCTGAAGCTGCTCGCCGCAGGCTCACCGCTCTCGCTGCAGACCCACCCCGACGCGACGAGGGCTCGCGACGGGTTCGCCCGTGAGAACGCCGCCGGTGTCGCCACGTCCGATCCGCGCCGCATCTACCGCGACCCGTTCGCCAAGCCCGAGATCCTCTGTGCACTCACCTCGTTCGACGCGCTGTGCGGATTCCGCCCGGTGGCCGACACCGCAGCGCTGTTCGGCGCGCTCGGGCTCGACGGCCTCGCCGCCCACCTGCTCGACCATGGCCTGGAGGCGACGGTCGGCGGCCTCTATCGCCGGACCATCGACAGCGCGCCCGTCGTCCTGGCATGCGCCGGTCATCCATCTCCGCAGGCGGCTCTCGTCACACAGCTCGAGGCGATGTACCCCGGCGACCCGAGCGTCGCCGTCACGCTGTTCCTGCACCGGGTGCTCCTGCAGCCCGGCGAGGCCATCTACCTCACCCCCGGCAACCTGCACGCCTATGTACGCGGGCTGGGTGTCGAGGTGATGGGCGCGAGCGACAACGTGGTGAGGGGCGGGCTCACGCCCAAGCATGTCGACGTCGACGAGTTGCTGCGTGTCCTCCACTTCGAGCCGCTGCTCGAGCCCGTCGTGTGCCCTCGTCAGGTCGCCGACGGCGAGTGGGCGTACGACACGCCCGCTGCGCCGTTCGCCGTCACCCGCATCGACGTCGCCGATGCGACGACGCACACGGCGACCACGCGCGAGTTGGTGCTGTGTTCGTCGGGCTCGGCGGGTTTGCTCGCCGCGGGCGACACCGCAGTACTGCAACCCGGCGACGTCGTACACCTGACCGGCCCATCGACGGTGTGGCTCGTCGCCGAGGGCTGAGGCTGGTGGCCAAGCGCGGAGTCGAACCGCTGAGTCGCCTTTGCAGGAAACTGCTCACCGCCCTACCCGGGTAGCCGCTCATCATCGTGCCGCGACGCACGACGCGTTCCACCCGAATTCAGTGTGTCGTGCGCTACACGCGCCGACAGTGATCAGTCCTGGGTGACGGTCCTGCGGATCTCGACGATCCGCTCGCTGGTGTGGTTGGCGTCGAGTCCCTTGTCGTCGAGCAGCTTGCTGCGATCCTTCGCCGCTTCACGCTCGGCGAGCGCGGTGTCGGCGCGGGCGATGGCCGCATCGGTGCCGTGCTCGTGGATGAACTCGGCCCACTCGACCAGCGCGTCGACCATGTCCTCCTCCTTCACCACGGCGACGTTGCGTCCCTTCACGAAGAGGTGGCCGCGCTTGTTGCCGGCGGCGATGCCGATGTCGGCCTCACGTGCCTCGCCGGGCCCGTTCACGACACACCCCATGACGGCGACCTGCAAGGGCAGTTTCCGATCGCCGAACGCCTTCATCGCCCGGTTGGCGACGTCGATGACGTCGACCTCGGCGCGGCCACACGACGGGCAGGCGATCAGGTCGACATTCTTGCGCTCGCGCAGACCGAGGGCCTCGAGCAGTTGGCGACCGGCACGCGCCTCTTCGACGGGATCGGCGGTGAGGCTGTACCGGATGGTGTCGCCGATGCCCTCCAGCAGCAGCGTGGCGATCCCGGCGGTGGCCTTCAGCAACCCGGCGGGCGGAGGCCCGGCCTCGGTGACCCCGAGGTGCAGGGGCGCATCGGTGGCCTCGCTGAGTTGGCGGTAGGCCTCGACCATCAACGGCACGTTGCTGGCCTTGACGCTGATCTTGTAGTCGTGGAAGTCGACCTCCTCGAAGAATGCGATCTCGTGCATCGCACTCTCGACCATCGCCTCGGCGGTGAGACCGCCGTACTTGTCGTACAACGCCGGATCGAGCGAGCCGCCGTTCACACCGATGCGGATGGGCAGGCCGCGATCCTTGGCCTCGCTGGCGACCGCCTTGATGTGTTCGGGGCGGCGGATGTTGCCGGGGTTCAGGCGAAGGCCGTGCACGCCGGCCTCCATCGCCGCGAGCGCCATCCTGTACTGGTGGTGGATGTCGGCGATCACCGGGATGGGTGATCGCGGCACGATCTGGGCCAACCCCTCGGCGGCCTCGGCCTCGTTGCACGTGCACCGCACGATGTCGCACCCGGCGGCGGCGAGCGCATAGATCTGTTGCAGCGTGCCCTCGACATCGGCCGTCTTGGTGATGGTCATCGACTGGACCGTGATGGGGGCTCCCCCGCCGACGGCGACCTTGCCGACGTGGATCTGCCGAGTGGTACGTCGCTCGAAGCTCACGACGTCAAGTTACTTGGCGATGTCGAGATACAGACCGGTGAAGAACATGAACCCGATCAGCGCGAGGCACATCGCCGCCACCGGCATCAGCTTGCTGACGTCGGCGAAGTAGCGCTTGCCCCTGCGTTCGCGCAGCCGTTCGTAGGTGGCGATGGCCGCATGGCCGCCGTCGAGCGGCAGCAGCGGGAACATGTTGAACACACCGACGGACACGTTCACCGCTGCGAGCAGCGACAGGAGCCCGGCCCAGCCGTCGTTCTCACCGACGTCCTTGGAGATCTCGGTGGCACCCACAATGGTGCCGGGGCGAGACGAGAGGTCGTCGTTCGTCCCGGTGAGATGGCCGAAGACGTTCACCGGATTGAGCACCTTGGCCACGCCGACGACGGCCTGACCGACACCCTTGACCAGGTCTGTGGGACCCTCGACGATGGCCTGACCCCACGACTGCTGCACCCGATCGGTGGAGTCGCTGGTCACACCGAGGAAACCACGCTGTTCACCCTCCGCCGCGGACGGAGACTGGACGAGCGTGGCGGAGAGACTGAGCTGCTCGTCGCCGCGTTGCACGTCGAGGGCGACGGTGTCACCCGGGTCGGTACCGGCCAGCGTGGAACGGAACTCGGCCGACGTCTCCATCGGCTCACCGTCGATGGCGAGGACGACGTCGTCGGGCTGCAGACCGGCCTGTGCCGCGGGGCTGTCGGCCGAGACGCCGTAGATGGTGACCTGGCCGGACTCTTCGATACGGCCCCACACGCCGTAGACCGCGACGATCATCACGAAGGCGAGGATCATGTGCATCGCCGACCCGGCCGTGATGACCCACATGCGGCGCGGGTAGCTGGCCTGTCGATACGTGCGGCCCTCGTCCTCGGGCGCAACCTCGTCCATGTTCGTCATGCCGATGATCTTCACGAAACCACCGAGCGGGATGGCCCGGACGCCGTACTCGGTCTCGCCCCGGCGGAAGCTCCACACGCGCGACCCGAAACCGAGGAAGAACTGTGTGGCCTTCATGCCACTCCGGCGGGCGGTCCAGAAGTGGCCGAACTCGTGCAGGACGATCGATGCGACGAGGCCGACGGCGAACACCACGTACCACGCGCTGTACAGCCAGAGGACACCGAACAGGGCGACCCAGGCGAGCACGCCGAGCACCGTGGTGGTGAGCGTGGGTGGCGCGTCGGGATCGCGCTGCGTGCCACCGGACACGACCTCGTTCGACATGCGCGAAAGGCGGGTGTCGTTGCTCATGTGGGAAGGACCTCCTGGGCCACCTGACGCGCACGGGCGTCGGCGGCAATGATGTCGTTGACAGTGTCATCGGCGCCCAGCTCGTAGCGCTGGAGCGTGGCGTCGCACACCTCGGCGATCTGCGACCACCGCAGACGACCCTGGAGGAAGGCGTCGACCGCCACCTCGTTGGCGGCGCTGAGCCATGCCGGGGCGGTGCTGCCGATGCGGCCCGCCTCGTAGGCGAGCGGCAGGCAGCGGAACGTCGTCGTGTCGGGTGCCTCGAAGTCGAGCCGGCCGAGGGTGGCCCAGTCGATGCGACCGAAGGGGGTGGCGATGCGCGCCGGGTACGCCAGTGCATAACCGATCGGAAGCCGCATGTCCGGCATCGACAGCTGGGCGATCGTGGAGCCGTCGGTGAACTCGGCCATCGAGTGCACGACGCTCTGGGGGTGCACGACGACCTCGATCTGGTCGTACGAGGTGCCGAACAACTCGTGCGCCTCGATGACCTCGAGACCCTTGTTCATGAGTGTGCTCGAGTCGATGGTGATCTTCGGGCCCATCTTCCACGTCGGATGGGCGAGTGCCTGCTCGACGCCGACGTCGGACAACTGCGCAGACGTGCGCCCGCGGAACGGACCGCCACTGGCGGTGAGAACGATGCGCGACACCTCTCGCTCGACGAACCCCGACGAACGCAGGCATTGGTGCACGGCACAGTGTTCGCTGTCGACGGGGACGAGTTCGGCGCCAGGCGTGGCACGCAACGGCTGCACCACCGGGCCCGCAGCGATGAGACTCTCCTTGTTGGCCAGCGCGAGCCGCTTGCCCGACTGCAGCGTGCGCACGGTGACCGCGAGACCGGCGAACCCGACGACGGCGTTGACCACCACGTCGGCCACATCGACGAGGTCGGCGAAGTCGGCGACGACCTCGGCGAACGGTAGGGCTGCAGCGACCTCGTCACGGCGCGACGGGTCGGCGACGGCCACCACCTTCGGGCGGAACTCGAGCGCCTGCTGTACGAGCACGTCGATCGACGAGTTCACGCCGAGCGCGACGATCTCGTACGTGCCGGCGCCCTCGAGAGCGTTCGTGGCACGCACGACGTCGAGCGTCTGTGTGCCGATGGACCCGGAGGACCCGGCGATGGCGACCCGAACTGCGCTCATGCGAGCGTCAGTCTCGCAGCCGGGCCACGACCTTGCACCGCGGCAAGCTGAAGCGTCGCTTCAGCTACTTCGTGTACCAGGGCTGCAGGAACTCGGTGAGGAAGTACACCGCCGGCAGCGTGAACAGGAAGCCGTCGAACCGATCCAGGATGCCGCCGTGGCCCTTGACGATGGAGCCGAAGTCCTTCACGTCGAGGTTGCGCTTGAACATGCTCTCGGTGAGGTCGCCGATGGGGGCCGCAATGGCCACGACGAGACCGAGCAGCAGCAGGTCACCGGTGCTGTTCCACGTGGTGCTGCGGTCGGTGACGCCGACGAGGAACATCGCCGCCAACGTGAGCACGGCACCGCCGAGGAACCCTTCGACGCTCTTGTTCGGGCTGATCCAGGCGCGCAATGGCGTGCGGCCGACCGCACTGCCCACGAACAACGCACCGACGTCGTTGGCCACGACACCGATGGCCAGCAGGCAGAGCGTGTCGGTGCCGACATTGGTGGCGAGCGAGCCGTCGGCCCGGGGCAGGGCGAGGTTCGACCATGCCACCATCGCTGCGCCGAACGAGCCGAGCAGGCCGATCCAGGTGATGCCCAACGTCGTGATGGCCATGTTCGGCATCGGGTTGGACTCGAGCCCTGCCGATGAGAAGACGAAGCTCACCGCGCAGGCGGTGAACGCCAGGAACAGCACCAGCGGCAGCGCCGACGTGCCGTAGTGGTACACCGCGGCAGGCGCCGCGACGCAGGCCATGATGCCCGGCACGAACGCCGGGTGGTAGCCCTTCTCGCGCACCCGATCGAAGTACTCGACCGCAGCGAGGCCGAGGACGAGCACGACGATGACCGCCACCGCCCACGGCCGGAACTTCAGTGCGCCGATGAAGACGACGGCGATGATCAGGCCGACCGCGACCGCAGTGGGCATGTCGCGCCCACCCGTGCCACCGGACGCCTTTGCGCTCGACGCACGCGAGGACGGTGCAGGGCGGGCGGCGCCGCGACCCGTGGGGTCGGACTGCCGACCAGAGCGGCGACTGGACGTGATGGGCCGGGCCATCGCGCCGTCGGTGGGATCGGTGCCGATCGTGATGCGACCGGGTTCGCGCCGAACCGGCACGGACTCGTTCTGCATCGTCGGCTCGGTTTCCTCGAAGGGGATGGGACCGCTGTCGGGCTCGTCGAACACCGGATTGAGCCCGGTGATGTCGCCGAATCCGCCGTCCTCGGACGCATCGCTGCGCTCGTCGCGCCACGCAGGCGACGAACCCGAGAACGACGACCAGACGTCGAGGTCGTCGGTGTGGTCGCTGCCCTCACTGAGGACACGCGGCATCTCACCCGTGGGCGGCTGCGTCCAGTGCGGCAGTGGTCCGGTGTCGCCGTCGCCGAACGACAGTGCAGCATCGTCGGCATCCGCCGAATCTTCGGCATGCGCCGAATCTTCGGCGAACAACGGCGGACCGAAGCCCTCTTCTTCGTCGCGGCGGCGCCGCCATTGATCGTCGCTCATCCTGTCCCCTCGTCCTCAGACCTCGAGCAGTTCCTGCTCTTTGCGACCCAGGACCTTGTCGATGTGGTCGACATGGTCGTGGGTGATCTTCTCCAGTTCCTTCTCGGCGCGCTCGAGCTCGTCGGCCGAGATGGCACCGGCCTTCTCGGCCGCCTCGAGGTGCTTGCGCGCGTCGCGACGGATGTTGCGCACGGCGACGCGGCCATCCTCGGCCATGTGCTTGACCACCTTCACGTACTCCTTGCGGCGCTCCTCGGTGAGCGGCGGGAAGTTGAGGCGGATGACGACGCCGTCGTTGTTGGGGTTGACACCCAGGTCGCTGTCGCGGATGGCCTTCTCGATGGGACCGAGCGAGCCGCGATCGTGCGGCTTGACGATGAGCTGCCGGGCCTCGGGCACCTGGAACCCGGCGAGCTGCTGCAGCGGCACGGGAGAGCCGTAGTACTCGACGAGGAGCTTCTCGACGAGGGCGGGAGTGGCCCGACCCGTGCGAACCGTCGTGAACTGGTTCTGCACGTGGTCGACGGCCTTCTCCATCTTCTCCATTGCTTCGAGGATGGTGTCTTCGGTCACCGGGCCAGCGTAGTCCACTACCGGTCGTGGACGATGGTGCCCACTGCGCCGCCGCGCAGGATGGCCTGCAGTGAACCGGGTGCCGACATGTCGAACACGACGATCGGAATCTTGTTGTCGCGACAGAAGGCGATGGCCGTGGCATCCATCACCTTGAGGTTCTTGGTCATGACTTCGATGTAGCTGACCTCGTCGTACTTGCGTGCATCGGGCACGACTCGCGGGTCGGCGTCGTACACGCCGTCGACCCCTGAATGGGTACCCTTCAGCAGCGCCTCCGCGTCGATCTCGGCGGCGCGCAGCGCGGCTGCGGTATCGGTGGTGAAGAAGGGGTTGCCGGTGCCGGCCGCGAAGATGACGACGCGACCCTTCTCGAGGTGGCGCATCGCCCGTCGCCGGATGTACGGCTCGGCGATCCGCGGCATCTCGATGGCGCTCTGCACTCGGGTGGTCTGCCCGGCGCGCTCGAGCGCGTCCTGCAGAGCGAGGGCGTTCATCACCGTGCCGAGCATGCCGATGTGGTCGCTCTGCGTGGCGTCCATGCCGGTCATCGCGCCTTCTCGGCCGCGCCAGAAGTTGCCGCCACCCACGACGACGGTGACATCGACGCCCATCTCTCGAACCGCAATGATCTCGAGGGCCGTCGCGGCGAGCGTGTCGCCGTCGAGGCCCTGGCCACCCACGCCGGCCAGCGCCTCACCGGATGGTTTGAAGACGATTCGTTTCCATCGCGGTGAGGTCATGGCCGACAGTATGGCTGATGCAGCTGACTCAGCCGATTTCGACTTGAGCGAAGCGCACGATGGAGGCCCCACCGATGAACTTCTGCACCGACTGGCTGTCGTCCTTCGCATAGGGCTGCTCGAGCAACGCGACCTCCTTGAAGAAACCGTTCACCCGACCCTCCACGATCTTCGGCAGCGCCGCTTCGGGCTTGCCCTCGTTGCGGCTGAGGATCTCGAGCGTCGCGCGCTCCTTGGAGACCACGTCGGCAGGGACGTCTTCGCGTGCCAGGTACTTCGGACGAGCGAAGCCGATGTGGACTGCCACGTCGTGCGCCAACTCGGGGGTGGCGCCGCTCATCTCGACGAGCACGCCATTCACGCCACGACCGCCCTGCATGTGCAGGTAGCTGTCGATGGTGTTGCCCGGAGCAGCTTCGATGCGGACGACTTCGCCCAGCTCGATCTTCTCCTTGAGCGTGATCTTGAGGTCGTCGAGGATCGCGGCGCGTTCGGCCACGGCACTCTCGCCCTTCGCCACGACCAGCTGCACCAGTTCGGCGGCCTCGGCCTTGAACAGATCGCTGGCGGCGACGAAGTCGGTCTCGCTCTTCAGCTTCACCATGGCGCCGACGTTGCCGTCGATCAGCAGCGCGACGAGGCCCTGAGTGTTCTCGCGGTCGTCGCGCTTGGCGCTGGCCGCGAGGCCCTTCTCACGGAGCCACTGCTTGCTGGCGTCCATGTCGCCGTCGTTGGCCTCGAGGGCCTTCTTGGCGTCCATCATGCCGGCGCCGGTGGCCTGGCGCAGCGCCTGT
>JANOET010000267.1:0-19915 GCA_031413415.1 Acidimicrobiaceae bacterium | reverse complement strand
CTCGAGCGTCACGCCGAAGCTCTCTGCGGTGAGGTGGTGGCGGGCACGAGCATCTCGCAGCGCAGCGGTGACGCTGACGTCCTCCTGCTCGCCCTGGCCACCCAACTCGATGCGAGACAGCTCGAGCAGGTCGTCGATGGTACCGGCCGCGCGGTGTGCCTCGTCGACCATCTTCTCGGCGAGCCGCCGATTCAGATCCATGTCGTCGCTGTCGGCAAGTGTCTCGGCCAGCAACGCCAGCGCGCCGACGGGTGTCTTCAACTCGTGACTGATGTTCGCGACGAAGTCGGTGCGGACCGCGTCGACTCGCACTCGTTCGGACAGGTCGTCGATGGTGACGAGCGCACCGCCATCGGGCAGTGGCACGGCACGCACCATCAGCACGCGCAGTGGCGGGCCGAACAGGCTGACTCGTTCTTCGGAACGTCGACCGCCACGGGCAACGGTCGACAGACGAGCGACCACATCGCCGACCAGCACGTCGGCGTGTCCGCCGAGCGTCGCAGCGCTGTTGCGGAGCACCACACCTCCTGCCGGGTCGACGAGCACGATGCCCACGTGCACCGTGTCGAGGGCGGATCGCAGCCGTTGCGCCTCCGCAGCAGCAGCCTGTTCGGCCGCCCTCGCGTCGTCGAGGTCCTGCCGCAGGCGTCCGTCGTCGCCGCGGGAGAAGCGGCTCACGAGTCCTCAGCTTCTCCCACGACCGGGACCGCCTCGAGGTTGTCGCCGATCTCGATCTTCATCCGCTTCGGCTTCGAGTGATCGGGGACCTTCCCGGTGACAATGTACAGCACGCGTTCGCCCATGTTCACCCCGTGGTCGCCGATGCGCTCGTAGAAGCGGGCGACCATCGCGAGCTGCACTGCGACCTGCAGGTCGATGCGACCTGCCGCCTGGCTCTCGAAGATGGCGGCGACGAACTGCTTCTGCAGCGCGTCGAGGTAGGCGTCCATGTCGTCGAGCGCCGCAGCCTTGGCCGCGTCGTTCTCCTGGAATGCCTCGATCGCCGCGGCGAAGATCGCCCCAGCCTGCTCGCCCATGCGAGCGATGATGCCGCGCAGCTTGGGATCGAGATCGTGTCCGTAGATGCGACGCGATGCCTTGCAGATGTTCGCCGCGAGGTCGGCGCTGCGCTCGATCTCGGCGATCATCTTCAGCAGCGCCAGGACGACGCGAAGGTCCGAAGCCACCGGCGCCTGCCGGGCCAGGATCTGTACGCAGTGCTCCTCGACCTCGACCGAGTGCGCGTCGATCTCGGCGTCGCCGCGAATGAGCAGATCAGCTCCTTCGAGGTCGCCGTCCAGCAGGACTGCTGTCGCCCTGGGGATGATCTCGACGACTCGCGCGGCAAGCAACGCCAGCTCGGTGCGGGCGTGGTCGAGATCGAGGTGGTAGCTCTTGCGCAGCTCATCCATCAGCCGAAACGTCCTGTCACGTAGGCCTCGGTGCGGTCGTCACCGGGCGTCGAGAAGATCTTTCCCGTCAGGTCGTACTCCACCAGCACGCCGGTGCGACGGTCGCTCTCGGTGTTCACCTCGGTGGTGAAGAACGCGACGCGATCGCTGACGCGGGCGGCCTGCTGCATGTTGTGGGTGACGATGACGATGGTGTACTCGTCCTTGATCTCCTGCATGAGATCCTCGATGCGGGCCGTGGCGATGGGGTCGAGTGCCGAGCACGGCTCGTCCATCAGCAGCACCTCGGGGTCCACGGCAACGGCTCGTGCGATGCACAACCGCTGCTGCTGACCGCCCGACAGGCCGAGACCGCTCGACTTCAGCCGGTCCTTCACCTCGTCCCACAGCGCCGCACGCTTCAGCGACCGCTCGACGATGTCGTCGAGTTCGTCCTTCTTCTTCACGCCCGACAGCTTCGGTCCGTAGGCGACATTGTCGTAGATGCTTTTCGGGAAGGGGTTCGCCTTCTGGAAGACCATGCCGATGCGCCGGCGCACCTCGACCGCGTTGACCTGCGGGTCGTAGAGGTTCACCCCGTGGTATTCGACGGCGCCCTCGACACGGGCGGACGGGATGAGATCGTTCATGCGGTTGAAGCAGCGCAGCATCGTGCTCTTCCCGCAACCCGACGGACCGATGAACGCCGTGATCTCGTGCTGTCGGATCTGCAGGTTCACGTCGCGCACCGCTCGGAAGTCGCCGTAGTACACGGCGACGTCGGTGGTGGAGAACACGTACGGCGGCTGCGTAGCGCCGGCGGCGTCTGCGCTCATCGGGTTCTGCTCCTTCACATGGGAACTGGGCACACTGGAGTTGGGCACATGGGAACTGGGCACACTGGAATTGGGCACACTGGAATTGGGCACGCTGGGGGAATCGTTGGTGATGCTAGTGAGGTGGTCGTTCACGACTGCCGCCGCTTCTCGAATCGGTTGCGCAGCAGGATGGCTGCGGCGTTGAGCACGAGGACCATCACCAGCAGCACCACGATGGCTGCAGAGTTGAGGTCCTCGAACGTGAGGCCGGTGACCTTGCCGGGCTTGTTCACTTCGTTGGCCCAGCCGAAGATGATGATCGGCATCGCCGTGAACTTGCCCTGCAACTGTTCGAGGAGCGTCTGGCCGGGGGGCGATGCGAGCCGGCCGGTGATCGCGCCGATGAGCAGCAGCGGGGCGGCTTCGCCGAGCGCACGAGCCACGGCGAGCATCGTGCCGGTGAGGATGCCTGGTGCGGCGTACGGCAGCACGTGGTCGCGGGTGGTCTCCCAACGAGTGCCACCCACACCGAACCCCGCCTCGCGCAGGCCGTTCGGCACCGCACGGATGGACTCGGCGGTGGTGATGATGATGATCGGCAGCACCAGGAGCGCCAGTGTGACGCCGGCGGCGATGACGCTGCGCCCTCCGGTGATCGGCTCGAAGGCCTGGACGAACACCACCAGGCCGAGGATGCCGAACACCACGCTGGGCACGCCGGCCAGGTTGCGGATGTTGAGCTGAATGAACGCTGTCAGCTTCGTCGGCTTGGCGTACTCCTCGAGGTACACACCGGCGGCGATGCCCACGGGAAAGGCGATGATCACCACGAAGGCGGCGATGACCAGCGACCCCCAGATGCCCTGGCTCACCCCGGCCTTGTCGGGGCTCGATGCCAGTTCGCTGGTGAGGAAGCCGGTACCGCGCTTCTGAAACACCGGGATCGCCTGTGCGATGACGTCCCACAGCAGCACGGTGAGCGTGAACATCGCCGTGAGCAGGCACAGCAGAAGCATGGTCGCGAAGACCATGCCCTTCACATCGCGCTTGCCGCCGGTGAGTGAGGCACGAACCACCGAGGCACTGGACTCGCGAATGGATGAGGTGACAGCCATCGATCGCCTCTCAGTACTTGTTCCGCACTCGGGCCACGACACGATCGGCCAGGATGTTCAGTGCCAGCGTCATGACGAACAACACGGCACCGACGAAGAACAGGCTCTGGAACGCCGGGCCGATGCCGACGAGCTGGTCGCTGCCCTGCGCCAGCTGCGCCATCGCAGAGGTCATCGGCAACCCGGGCTCACGCGGATCGAGCTCGCGTGGGGCCGAACCGAGCCGGCCCGATGCGAGTGCGGCCACCATGGTCTCGCCGATGGCTCGGGAGACCGAGATGATGAGCGCGGCGACGATGCCCGACACTGCGGCGGGCAGCACCACCTTCAGGGTGGTGGTGGACTTGCGTGCCCCGAGTCCGACGCTCGCCTCACGAAGCAGCGACGGCACCGAGCTGAGGGCATCCTCCGAGATCGACGCCATCAGCGGCGTGACCAGGATGCCGATGGCCACACCAGTGACCAGCAGGCTGGTGGGCTGCGTGGTGCCGAAGAGCGGTTGGATGAGGTCGGGACCGAGCACCCGCAGGGCGAAGAACCCGAACACCACCGACGGGATTCCGGCGAGGACCTCGAGCATGGGCTTCAGCCACTTGCGCGCACGCGGTCCGGCGTACTCGCTGAGATAGACCGCTGCTCCGAGGCCGAGCGGCGCACTCACCGCCACCGAGACCATCGACACGATCAGGGTGCCGATTACGATGGTGGGGATGTCGAAGCGGCCCTGTCGGGGGTACCAGCCCGGCGCCTCGCCGCTGTCGATGAGAGCACCCAGGCCGATCGTGTCGGACAGCTCCCTCAGGAACTGCCACGCCTCGGTGAAGAGGGTGCCGATGATGAGCGCGCTCACCACGATCGAGGTTGCCGCAGCGCCGAAGAGCAGCACCCTCATGGTGCGCTCGCGACGCATTCGGCGAGGGTTTCCGCGGAAGTCGCCGACGGTGAGCATCGGCGAACGCGGCGACAGGGACGGCTGCATGAGTGGCGCTTCCTCCACGATGGGACCGGGCCGTGCGGCCCGGCCCCATCTTAGGAGTGGGATGGGTCAGGCCTTACCGGCGTCCCATGCGGCCTGCGAAGCGGTCTGGCGATCCTCGGGGAGGTTCACGTAGCCGGCCTCGGAGACCAGGGCGACACCAGCGGCGCTGAGGTACACGTCGACGAACGACGCGACGGCCGGGTTGTCGGCCATGGCCTTCTTGCTGACGTAGATGTACAGCGAGCGGCTGAAGCCGTAGCTGCCGTCGGCGATGGTCTCTTCGTTCGGAGCGACGCAACCGTCACCGGTGTCGATCTCGATGGCCTTCATGCGCTCCGCCTCGGCGGCGAAGAACGCGTAGCCCACCCAACCGAGGCTGGTGTCGGTGGCCTCGATGTTCTCGACGATGACGTTGTCGTTGGGGCTCGCGGTGTAGTCGCTACGAGTCATCTCTTTCTGGCCGCGATCCTCGGCGAAGGGAGCGATGGCGAACTCCACGAAGGTGTCGTAGGTGCCGCTCTCCGAGCCGGGGCCGCTGACAATGAGCGGGGCGTCAGGCAGTTCGCCCGAGGTGCTCTCCAGCTCGGTGGCGATGGCGTTGGCGTCGGCCCAGCTCTTGAAGCCTTCCGACTCGGGGCCCACGAGGGCGTACAGCGCCGGAACGTCGAGGCAGGTGACCGCATCGTTCTTCGGGCTGGTCGCGACCGTGAGGCCGTCGATGGCGATTTCGATCTCGACGAACTCGATGCCGGCGTCGGCGCAGAGGGCTGCTTCCTCTTCCTTGATCGGGCGGGACGCGTCGGAGACATCGGCCTCACCGGCGCAGAACTTCTTGAAGCCGTCGCCGGTGCCAGGGCCCTCGACGGTGACGGCGAGTGCGCCGCCGCTCAGCTCGTCGGCGAGTTCGCCCACGAGCACCGAGATGGGCTCGACGGTGGACGAGCCGGTGACGAAGACCTCACCGGCAGCGAGATCGCCACCGTCGGTGGCGGCGCCCTCGTCGCTGCCACAGGCCGAAGCCAGCAGTGCAAAGGACAGGAGGCCGGCGACTGCGAGTCGCCGCTTGTTGGTGTTCACGTTGAAGTTCTCCTTCGTTGGGGATGGAACAACGAGGTGAAGGTAAACAGCTCCGGTGGCCGGCAGCGGGTGAACAGATGAACGGAAGGTGAACGGGCGGCGAACGTTCACCGAGCCGTCAGGACGTGATGCGCTGGCGTTCGTTCACCCATCGATACAGGCGCTCCTGGGCATCGCCGAGCGAGAAGTCGGTGGGCCCGTGGCGATGCCACGTGCCGTCGGCGTCGAGTTCGTAGCGGACGATGTCGTCGGCGAGCTGGAACTCGATCACCTGATCGAGCCACGCCTGGTGCTTCGGGTGCACGACCGGCACCATCACTTCGATGCGCCGATCGAGGTTGCGCCCCATCCAGTCGGCACTGCCGATGAGGAACAACGGCTGGTCGTTCTCGCCATGGGCGAACCGGATGATGCGGGAATGCTCGAGGTAGCGGCCGAGGATGCTGCGCACGCGGACGTTCTCGCTGAGGCCGGGAACCCCCGGACGCAGGCAGCACACACCCCGGGCGATCAGATCGACGCGCACGCCGGCCTGGCTGGCGCGGTACAACGCCTCGACCATGCCGGGGTCGGCGAGCGAGTTGAGCTTGGCGACCACGTGGCCGTCGCTGCCGAACGACATCTCGTGCTCGATGAGGTCGACGAGTTGCATGCGCAGGTCGCGCGGGGCGACGAGCAACGATTGGAACTCGATGGCCCGGCTGTACCCGGTGAGATGGTTGAACAGCTGCGTGACGTCGGCACCGACCTCGGGGTCGGAGGTGAGGAAGCCGACGTCCTCGTAGAGCCGCGCGGTCTTGCTGTTGTAGTTGCCGGTGCCGATGTGGCAGTAGCGACGCAGACCATCGTGGTCCTGGCGCACCACGAGCGTGCACTTGGCGTGCGTCTTCAAGCCCACCAGACCGTAGACGACGTGCACCCCTGCGCGTTCCAGGGCGCGAGCCCATCCCACGTTGGTGGCTTCGTCGAAGCGCGCCTTCAGCTCGACCAGCACCGCCACCTGCACACCCCGCTCGGCAGCACGAATGAGGTGGAAGGCGATGGGGCTGTCGCCGCCGGCGCGGTACATGGTCATCTTGATGGACTGCACCAGCGGGTCGTCGGCAGCCTGGGAGATGAAGTTCTCGACGCTGCTGGAGAAGCTCTCGTAGGGGTGGTGCACCATGAGGGCCCGTTCGCGGATGACCGAGAAGATGCTCCGGTCCTGTGCCTCGGCGCGATAGATGCGTCCCGCGGTGAGCCGAGGCCACGGCACGTCCTTCAGCTCGGGAAGATCGAGACCCTGCAGCTGGAACCACACGGTCATGTCGAGCATGGCCCGGTGGTGGAAGACGTCACCCTCCTCCACGTCGAGTTCACGAGCGAGCAGTTCGAGCATCTCGGCGCTGATCCCGTGCTGCACCTCCAGTCGGACGGCGCGGCCGAAGCGCCGCTTGCGCAGCTCCATCTCGACGGCAACCAGCAGGTCGTCGGCCTCTTCCTCTTCGAGGGTGAGGTCGGCGTTGCGGGTGACACGGAAGAACGCATGTTCCTCGACGACCATGCCGACGAACAGTTGGTGCAGTTGCGCGGCGATGATCTCCTCGACCGGCACGAACCGAGTGCCGCCGTCGAGGGCCACGAGGCGCGGAAACAGGTTCGGCACCTTCACGCGAGCGAACCGACGTTCACCCGTGTCGGGGTCGCTGACCATCGCGCCGATGTTCAGCGCGAGGTTCGAGATGGTGGGGAACGGATGCGCGGGATCGACGGCGAGCGGCGTGAGCACCGGGAAGATGCGACGCTCGAAGACCGCCATCAGTTCGAGATGCTCGTGGGTGCCCAGATCGGCCCAGTGCACGATCTCGATGCCCTTGTCGGCGAGCAACGGGAGCAGGTGGTCGAACACCACGCGTTCCTGCTCGGCGACGAACCCCTCGACGGTGTCGCAGATCTCGTCGAGTTGCTCCTGCGGTGTCAGTCCGTCGGGTGACGCGGTGACGAGACCTGCGGCAACCTGATCCTTCAGCGCGGCGACACGCACCTGGAAGAACTCGTCGAGGTTGGCCGAAGTGATCGCGCAGAACTTCAGCCGCTCGAGCATGGGCACACCCGACTCCTCGGCCAGGGCGAGGACGCGGCGGTTGAACGCCAGCCAGCTCAGCTCACGGTTGAGCAGGCGTTGCAGAGCGGATCAGCCTTCTGCTTCGGCGAGGCCGAGGTCCCACTCGATGGAGATGCGCTCGCGCTCGGCGTCGCGCACGATGCGCTCGCGGTTGCGACGGAACTGCGGATCGTCCTTCGGCAGCAGCACCAGACGGGCCAGCACGCGGGCACGGAAGTCGTCGAGCACCGTGCGATCGCCCCAGTCGCCGTAGACCTCCCAGTGGGGGGCGACCGGGCCGTGATACACGATGCGGGCGTGCGCCCGCGGTTCGAGGTTGGTGTCGGTCATGTTCAGCTCCTGCCGGATCAATTGGCCCACAACGAGGGCACGACGGCTCGTGGAGTCTAGCGGTCGACCGCCCGGGGTGCCCCGACGAGAAAATTGGGTCTTGTGACGCCCATTTTGGGCATCTTCGTGCTAGACCATCTCGAACTTCGGGAACCAGACCAGCGGATGCGGCGTCGTATGCAGCAACGATGGAACGGTCGCCCGCAGCCAAGGGCTTCGTGCGGGCGCACCACCGAGCCGTGAAAACCCACCCCCTTCACGGCACAAAGGAGACGTATCCCCATGTCCACGACCACCTCTGTCCCCGACGTCGACTCCGCCACTGCGTGGATGGCTGACGGCAACTGCCGCAACTATCCGCCGGCGGTGTTCTTCCCCAGCAATGGCGTCGGTGTCGACCGGGCTCGCAAGATCTGCAACCAGGATTGCCCGGTGAAGGATCAGTGCCTCGACTACGCCATCGACCATCGCATCGAGCACGGCGTGTGGGGCGGGTGCAGCGAGCGCGAGCGCCGCCGCATCATCAAGCGTCGCAAACTCGACGTCGCTGCCCTCTGAGCCACACCGGTCAGGTCGTCGTGGCGACGGCCGACCATCGGAACCAGTACGAACACGCGAAACGACGCCGGTGCCGCAAGGCACCCGGCGTCGTTGCGCGTTCAGATTGTGGAAGGCGACTCAGGCCTGGCCGTCGACCTTGGGGGCCTCGGCCGGGGCAGCGGTCTCGCCGGCGGCGGCGGCCTTCTGACCCTCGGACAAGCCGTCCTTGAATTCCTTCTGCGCCTTGCCGATGTTCTTGGCCAGCTTCGGGAGCTGAGAACCGCCGAACAACAGCAGCACAACGAGAAGGATGATGCCGATCTCGGCCGGTGAGTCGAAGAAACCTGCGAGCATGGCGACAGACTAGCCCTCTCTCCCGGGATCGCGCGGGCAGTGGGGAAAATGCCTCGGGTGCAGACTCAGGCGCTGGTACGACGCGTTGCCTGGGCGCGCTGGCGGCGGAGGCGACGGCGCTCGCGCTCGGACAGCCCGCCCCAGATGCCGAACTTCTCGCCGTTCACCAACGCGAACTCGAGGCAGTCGGTGCGCACGACACAACCGCGGCAGACCTCTTTGGCCTCACGGGTGCTCGCACCTCGCTCGGGGAAGAAGAGATCGGGGTCGACGCCGAGGCAGTTCGCCTCGTCCTGCCAATTGCCCTTCGGCTCGATGTTCACTTCCATCTGCATGTGATGGCCCCCCTGCGCTAGGCCTCGACCTGTTGCGACGTGTCGGCTGCTTCGACACGTCCGTAATTACATGGGTGTCATTGTCGCTTATCACATCACCTTCGCGCAAGGGGACATTTCGTGAAGGTGCTGACAAGGGTTTTCGCGCGAACGTCGCGCGAAACTCACACGCCGTCACGCCGAACGGCGCCCACCCCGACCGCGAGCGAGCTGTCGCTTGTGCTCGATGAAGTCGACGAGCACATAGTCGCCGAGCGTCTCGGGGTTGGTGAAGAAGGCCCGGCCACGGTTGACCGCGGTCAGTTGCTCGACGAAGCTCTTCAGGCCGTAGTCGGCGTCGAGCATGAACGTGTTGATGCGAATGCCCTCGCGGGTGCAGCGTGCGGCCTCGCGCAGCGTGGCCTCGATGGTCTCCTGCACGGGCGGATAGTTGAAGAACACGTCGCCCCGCGGAGTGATGTGGGCAGTCGGTTCGCCGTCGGTGATCATGATGATCTGCTTGGTACCCGTCTGGCGGGCCAGCATCTGGCGGGCCAGCGTGAACCCGTGGTGCATGTTCGTGCCGTAGGCGAAGTCCCAGCTGACCTCGGGCAACTCGGCCGCGGTGAGCTTGTAGGCCGTTTCGCTGAACCCGACGATGCCCATGTAGTCGCGAGGGAACTGCGACGTGATGAGCGCGTGCAGCGCCATCGCAACCTTCTTGGCCGGCAGGAAGTTGTCGCGCATCGGCATGCTCATCGACAGGTCGAGCATCAGCACCGTGCTGCTGCGCGTCAGGTGCTCGGTGCGCTCGATCTCGAAGTCGTCGGGTGACAGCTGCACCGGAGTCTGCGGGCCGTTGCGGCGGATGGCATTGCGGATGGTGCGGTGCAGGTCGAGCTGGAACGGGTCGCCGTACTCGTACTGCTTGGTCTCGTAGGTGCGCTCGTGACCGAAGCCGAGCTTCGTCGTCGCGTGCTGGCCGGTCTTGTCCTTCTGCAGCCGGTTGAACAGATCGCGTAGCGAGTTGTTGCCGATCTTGCGCAGCCCCCTCGGGGTGAGCTCGAGCTTGCCGTCCTTCTGACGGATGAGGCCACTGTCCTCGAGCATCTTCGTCAGCTCGGCCAGCCGCTCGAGCGACCGCGCTGCGTCGTCGCCCAGCAAATCGCGCACGCGGTCCATGTCGGCCTCGGCCAGTGCACCCGGCGAGGTGGCGTTCTTCATCAGGTTCTCGAGTTGATCGAGCTCGCCCAGCTCCTGCATGGTCTGCATCGCCTGAGCCATGCCCATCGGGTTCTGGCCCTCGAACTCGTACGACTGCCCCCACCCCTGCTGCGGGAACATCGACTGCAGGTTGCGGCCCAGCTGGTCCATCTGCCAGCGCAGGTCCATGTCGTCGAGCAGTTGGTCGCTGAGCTGTTGCAGTTGCGCCCGCTGCTCGGGCGTCATCGAGTTCATCATCGCCTGCATCGCGGCCATGCGCTGCGCCATCTGCTCGAGCAGTTCCTCGAGCGACTGCGGGTTCTCGGGGAAGAAGTCGCCGTACTGCTCCATGAACTGTTCGAAGCCAGGGTCCTCGCCGCGCTGCTCCCGCTCGATCATCTCGTTGAGCGCGGCCATCATGTCCTTCATGCGAGCCATGTCCTCGGGGGTCATGTTCTGTACGGCCGACGACATCTGGTCGACGGCCTGCTGCATGAGCTGTTGGCGAAGCTGCTCCATGAGTTCCTCGAAGCGCTGCCGCGCCTCGCTGCTCTCGAAGTCGTACTCGGACAGCTCGCGGACCTTCCCGGCGAGGTCGGGCGGCATCATGTCGAGACGGAAGTTGCGCTCCGCCGCAGCGTCTCGGGCGTGCTGGGCACGGCGTTCGTCGCCGCTGCGCTCGGCGTCGGCGGTGGCGTTCTCGATGGCGTGGCGCTCCTCGTCGATGACGTCGTCGAGCGCATCGGCGATCTCCTGGTAGACGCCTCCGAGGTCGTTGTTCTCGAGCCGCTGTTGGCGCTGTTCTCGCAACTGACGCATCAGGTCGCGCAGGCCCTGGATCTGCTCGCCGTTCCGGTCGGTCATGCCCTGCTGCATCATTCGCCGCAGCGCTGCGTTGACATCGCCGTGGTAGAGGAGGTCGTCGGTCAGTTCGTCGAACAGGCTGTCGGCATCGAAGTCGAACCCCTTCTGCGTGCCGTCCCAGGCCGAGTAGGTGAACCGCGATGCCATGGGCGAACGCTACAACCACCCCGACCTGCCGCGCCCCTCCTGATCCTGTCCCTGCGCGACCCGACCCGCCTTCCACGCGAACTTCAGTTCCTGGTGAACACCATCCAAAGCCATGTGAACAGCGCGTGTCGATGCTTGTGAAAGCAATCACGTGCCGAACACCGCCTGGTAGCGTGCATCGCAATGCGAGTCCCCCGAACATTTGCGTTCGTCGACCTCTCCGGGTTCACGAACTACACCGCAGCATTCGGCGACGACGCGGCAGGGCGACTGCTCGGCGCCTTCCGCTCGCTCACACGCGAGATCGCCAGCGAGCGCGGCGTCCGCATCGCCAAGTGGCTGGGCGATGGTTGCATGATCGTCTCGGTCGAGCAGGAGGCATGCATCGCCTTCGCCCTCGAACTCGAGCACCGCTCGGCCGAGGTCTGCGCTCCCCTGCAGCTCCGCGTCGGCATGGCCACCGGCCACGCCCTGCTCTTCGAAGGCGACGACTACATCGGGTCGGCCGTCAACATGGCTGCCCGACTGTGCGATGCAGCCGAGTCGCGCGAAGTGCTGCTCCCGACCATGCAGATCGAGCGTTTGCCCCAGGGTGTCGAGACCACGTCGCAACGCGACATCGAGCTGCGCGGGTTCCCCGGGCCGATCAACGTGGTCGAGCTCAGCGGACGTCCGGTGCTGGCCGCGTCGAACGACACGGGCGAGCTCTGGACCCGCACCCCGTTCGTCTGACCCGGCAGCGATGAATCGCGGTGCCGTGCTCGACGTGCGCAGCGAGCGATTGCTCGACGACGTCGCGCTCGCGGCCGAGATGGGCCTGACGATGGTGCGCCTCGACGTGCCGTGGTCGCTGGCCCAGCCGCGTGCCCAGGGCTACGACGGCGACGTGTTCGAGTCGCTCGTCACGGCCGCCCAGGCGGCCAGAGGCGCCGGCGTCGAGCCCTGGTTTCGATTGCTCCAGCCCGCCGTCCCGCACTGGTTCGACGACGAGGGCGGCTTCACCGATGCCCGCACCGCCGCCACGTTCTGGCCACGGTGGGTCGAGCTCGCGGCCGATCGACTGGGCGACGTCGCTGCCGGCTGGGTGCCCTTCGAGGCGCCGTTCGGCCTGTGCAACCGACTGATGCCCGACGACCCCCGGCGGCACAGCGAACTGGTGCAGACGATGGTCATCGCGTGGCGCGACGCGTGGCGCATCCTTCACGGTCGATTGCCTGTCGCCACCAGTCTCGACGTTGCTGTCGTGCGGCCCGAGGCCGACACCGTGGAAGCCCGCGACGAGGCCCGGCGGATCGATCACCTCCGTTGGGGCATGTGGTTCCAGGGTTTCGTCGACGGCGTCGTCCGCATCCCGGGCCGCGGCGAGCGCGTCCTCACCGACTTCCAGGGGTCGGTCGACGTGCTCGGCATCGCCGTGCGTCGCGACGTCGAGACCTGCCTCTACCGGGTCGCCGAGTACGGGCTGGGACGTCCGCTGTCGCTCACGTACAAGCCGGCCGGCGACACGGACGGCGAGCGAACCCAACAGGTCGCGGCCATGTGGCGCGAGGTCGGCCGGGCCGCCGATCAGATGGACGTCTCGTTCGTCGCCGTCACACCGTTCGCCGACGCTCCCGGCGAGCCAGGCATCGTCACGATGGACCGCGAAGTCAAGGACAGCGGCCACGCCTTCGCCCATCCGGGCGACTGACCCGGCGCGAACTCAAGTTCGTGGTGCAGGCTGGGCGAGTGCCTTCGTCACGATCGGCCGCGATAGGTGGCGCCGGTCGCGCCGCTTGCCCCGTCCTTGTTCAGCCGCTTTCCGAGGTGCAGGCCCTCGAGCACGAACTCGACGGCAGCGGCGACCGCAGCAGGTGACTCGTCGCCCCCGGTGAGGGTGGCGATGGGCGTGCGCAGCGATGGCACTTCGTCGAGCAGACGGGCCAGGTCGGCGGACGGGATGTCGTCGCCGGTGTGCGCAACGATGCCCGCCTCGAACGCTACGACCACGTCGCGCGTCTGGTCGGGCGTGACGAGTTCCTTGAACACCGACAGCACCGCCGCCTTCACCAGGTGCTCGAGGATTGCCCCCTCGCGTCCTTCCTCGAGCGCTTCGATCTCGACTTTGCCGCTGGTGCTCGCCGCCAACGACGACAGATCGCTGACCCGAGGGACCACCGTGCGTTCGCCGGCGCGCAGGCCTCGACGCAGGGCGTTCGCACCGAGCACCTCGAGGTTGCTGACCGAGAGGCGCACGCTCACCCCGCTGCGCTGGTTCACCTGGTTGCTGGAGCGAGCGAGCTGACTGAACGTCGCGACCACGTGTTCCATGTAGGCCGGCGTGTTGACGGTGACGTCGCCGACGGACGGCGGACGGGCCTCCTGGCGCATGATGGCCATCTCGGTCTCGGCGTCGAGCGGGTAGTGGGTGCGGATCTGGCTTCCGAAGCGGTCCTTGAGCGGCGTGATGATGCGACCGCGGTTGGTGTAGTCCTCGGGGTTCGCCGACGCGACGAGCAGCACGTCGAGCGGCAGACGAATCTTGTAGCCGCGAATCTGGACGTCGCGCTCTTCGAGCACGTTGAGCAGACCCACCTGGATGCGCTCGGCAAGATCGGGGATCTCGTTGATTGCGAAGATGCCACGGTTCGTGCGCGGCACGAGGCCGTAGTGCAGGGTGAGCTCGTCGCTGAGGTAGCGACCTTCGGCGACCTTGATGGGATCGACTTCACCGATGAGGTCGGCGATGGACGTGTCGGGAGTGGCCAGCTTCTCGCCGAAGCGGTCGTCGCGATGCACCCACTCGATGGGCGTGTCGTCGCCCTGTTCGGCGACCAGATCTCGGGCGTGGCGGCTGACCGGGCTGAGCGGGTCGTCGTTGATCTCGCTGCCCGCGACGACGGGCATCCACTCGTCGAGCAGGCCCGTGAGCGATCGGATGATGCGGGTCTTCGCCTGTCCACGCTCGCCGAGGAAGATGACGTCGTGGCCAGCGAGCAGCGCGTTCTCGAGTTGCGGCATGACGGTGTTCTCGTAGCCCAGGACACCGTCGAACAGCGGCTCACCCGCGGCGATGCGGGTGACGGCGTTGCGCCGGATCTCTTCCTTCACCGGCTCGGACTGCCAGCCCGACGCCTTCAACTCCCCCAGCGTGGACGCACGGTTCACCATGGGCCGACCATACCCCGCGATCGTTCGGATGCTTCTGCGGAGCGGCAGGTTGGCCTCTACGCTGCCGGTCGTGGAACTGTCGGGTGAGTGGCGGGCCTGTCTGGCCGACGACGACGTCCGACGCGACGGCGTGGGACTCGATCACGACGACGCCGCATGGGCCACGTTGCCGGTCCCGGGCCATTGGCGATCACACGACCGGTTCGCCTCGAGCGACGGCCCGGTGCTGTACCGGCATCGGTTCCACCTCGACGCTCCGCCCGATGGCCGTCGCCGGTTCGTCACGCTCGGCGGGGTGTTCTACCAGGCCGACGTGTGGCTCGACGGCGCCTACCTGGGCGACCCCGAGGGCTATTTCTTCCCCCACTCGTTCGACATCACCGACCTCTCGCGGCTGGCCACTGAGCACGTGCTCGCCGTCGAGGTGTCGTGCTCGCCGCAGCGAAATCGCACTGCGAAGCGCAACATCACCGGCTCGCTGCAACACAGCGACATGCTCGACCCCGAATGGAATCCGGGCGGGCTGTGGCGGCCCGTTCGCGTCGACGACACGGGACCCGTGCGTATCGATCGCCTGCGCGTGCTCTGCCGCGACGCCAACGACTCGAGGGCGCACCTGCGCCTTCACGCCCGGCTCGATGCCGACGGGCAACGCGCCGTCGTGGTGCGAACGAAGGTCGACGGCGACATCGTCGCCGAGCAGTCACGCTCGCTGGCGAAGGGAACGAACGAGGTCGACTGGGACCTCGACGTGAACGATCCGCTGCTGTGGTGGCCGTGGACGATGGGCGAGCAGCACCTCACGCAGGTGGAGGTCGAAGTGCTCGTCGACGGCACCGTCAGTGACGCCCGTGAGGTGCGCACGGGATTGCGCGAGGTGTCGCTGCACGACTGGGTGTTCTCGGTGAACGGCGAGCCGTTGTTCGTGAAGGGTGTGAACGTCGCGCCCACTCGTCAGGCGTTGGCCGAAGCCACGTCCGCCGAGGTGCGCCGCGACGTCGAACTCGCTCGCGAGGCGGGACTCGACCTGCTGCGCGTCAACGGCCACATCGCCAGCCCTGAGTTGTACGACGCCGCCGACGAGATGGGAATGCTCGTGTGGCAGGACTTCCCGTTGCAGTGGAGCTACGCCCGCACCATTCGCAAGGAGGCAGTGCGCCAGGCCCGCGAAGCCGTCGACGCACTGGGCCATCACCCGAGCATCGCGGTGTGGTGCGCCCACAACGAACCGCTGCCGGTGGAGGACAGCCGCCGAACGACCTTCGGCCCCTCCATCGTGCGGCATGTCGTGAAGGAGCAGGTGCCCACCTGGAACAAGTCCATCCTCGATCGGTGGGTGAAGCGGGCCTTCGAGTCCGCCGACGAAACTCGGGCGGTCATCGCTCACAGCGGCATCGCACCGCACGTGCCGCAGTTCAACGGCACCGACAGTCATCTGTTCTTCGGCTGGTTCCACGGTGACGAACGCGACATCGACACGTTCGCCGCATCGCTCCCCCGGATGGTCCGCTTCGTCAGCGAGTTCGGCGCGCAGTCGGTGCCCGACAGCGCTGCGTTCATGCGGCCGCTGCGTTGGCCGGCACTCGACTGGGACGAACTGGTCGAGCGACACGGCATGCAGCGAGAAGCGTTCGAGGAGCACGTGCCCCCGCATCGCTACGCCACGTTCGACCAATGGCGTGAAGCGACGCAGCGCTACCAGGCCGACCTGCTGCGCCACCACATCGAGACCCTTCGTCGCCTGAAGTACCGGCCCACGGGGGGCTTCTGTCTGCTCACGCTGAACGACTCGCACCCGTCGGTGAGCTGGAGCATCCTCGATCACGAACGCCATCCGAAGCTCGCCTACGCCGCCGTCACCGAAGCGTGCCGACCGGTCATCGTCGTCGCCGAACGTCCACCGGCCGATGTGGTGGCGGGCGACACCATTGCGCTCGACGTGCACGTGGTCAGCGACGTACACCGCGTGCTCGAGGGCGTGCGCTGCACGGCCACGCTGCGCTGGGCCGGCGGCGACCACAGCTGGACGTGGACCGGCGACGTGCCGCCCGACGACTGCGTGCGGGTCGGCACGGCGCAGTTCGTGGTGCCCGACACCGCCGGCGACCTGTGGTTCGACCTCGTGCTCGAGCACGGCGACGTCGTCGTCACGAACCGCTACACCAGCACCATCACTCCCCGCGCCTGACCCCAGGCCCGCGCGATCACTCGCTCATATCGCGAAAACCCCACCGTTTCGGTCGTTTCCGCGCGATATCAACGAGGTCAGCACACCCAGTTGTACGTCTGCGGCCGCTGCGTGAGCCAGATGACGCGGCCGCTGTCGGACTCGTAGCGACCCACACCATCGCTGTAGACGACGAACGTACCCACGTCGTCGCCCGGTCCGGGCGGCGCCACGTGCGGGGCGCGGAACCCGGACGAGGGTGGGGCGGGAAGTGGGTAGAGCGCCTGGTCGATGAGGTCCGCTTCCGCCTGCGGCAACGGGTACCAGGTCTCGCCCGTGAACTGGGCGATCTCGTTGCCACACGCGCCGTAGTACTTCGCGTTCTCGTCGACTCGGACGATCTGCACCGCGGCCGGCCGGCTCGGCAGGGGTGAGCGTGAACGGGATGTCGATGGTGCCGATCGGCGTCGAGTCGGGGCACTGGACCTCGATCGAGAACACCAGGTCGTCCACGGCATCCGCCGGCAACTCGATGGGACGGGTGACGCCCGGCTCCGCGGAGTAGTACACGGTGCCGTACGCCGAATCCTCGGTGATCGGTGTGGGCGTGTCGCCCGCCGACGGCGCCCACCCACCGAACGTGTCCCAGTACTTCGTCGACCGGCCGTACGTCAACGTCGTCCCGTCCGAGAGGTGCGCGTCCAGGGGCCCGGTACAGGTCACGCTCGTCGTGCCGCTCACCCGCAGCATCACCAGCGCCGTGGCGCTGCACTCGGGGAAGCGTTCGATGGTGAACACCAACCCACCGACGTCGACCGGCTTGGACGTCAGACAGCGGTACCCGGTGTCGGCAACGGGCTCGACCGTCGTCGACGGGTCGGTGGCAGGGGTCGTGATGACAGCCGTGGTCTCGGACACCGAGCCGGTGCCGGGCACGATGACCGCATCGGAGTCGTCTCGACCTCGGCCGTAGGTCAACAGCGCACCGATCACGAGCCCGACGACCAGCAGTCCGGCGGCGATCACCATCCACGCAGCGCGTCCGTCGCCGCTCGGCCAGGTCCCGTGCCGATGGCGACGGCTCGCCTGATCCAAGGCGTCGCCGGCGCGACGAAGTTCGTCGTCCATGTCCATCACTCCACCTCCATGATCGTTCGCAACCGAACCAGCCCGCGGTGCACGTGGTTCGTCACCGCTGCCTCCGACACGCCGAGGATCTCCGCAGCCTCGCGGTACGAGTAGCCGTGACTCTTCACCAGCACCACCGCCGCACGCTGTTCGGGCTTCAGCCGACGCAATGCGTCGAGCACGTCGAGCCGCGCCCCGTCGGGCGCGGCGATCTGCCCCTCGGTGCTGGGGAACAGTTCGCGTCGCACCCACCAGCGGACGTGCGGCCTGGCCTTGCTCTGGCCGACGCGGAACACGAACCCGGCCGGGTTGTCCATCGCCGTCACCTCTGGCCACCGCTGCCAGGCCACCGACATCGCCTCTGACGCAGCCTCAGAGCCGATCTCGACGCCATAGAACGCCACCAGCGCCCGGCGGACCCGTTCACCGACCGAGCGCGTGAACTCGTCGAACCCCAGGTCGCGCTCGATGGGCTCGTCCGACACGCTCACAGTCTGTACAGACCCGCCAGGCGGACGTTTCCTTTCGGCAACCTAGATCTGGGCGATGAGCTTGCGATTCTTGAACTTGGCCTTGAGATAGTCGCGGTTCATCAGCGCGATGAAGTCGATGCTGATGCTCTTCGGGCACGCGCCCTCGCACTCACCGTGGTTGGTGCACGAACCGAAGTGCTCGTCCATGGTCTCGACCATCGCCTCGACACGGCTCCACCGTTCGGCCTGGCCCTGGGGCAGCAGGTTGAGGTGGCTGAGCTTGGCCGAGGTGAACAGGTTCGCCGCACCGTTCGGGCACGCCGCCACGCAGGCACCGCAACCGATGCACTCGGCCGCGTCCATCGACGCGTCGGCGACCGGCTTGGCAATGGGGATGAGGTTCGCGTCGGGAGCACCGCCGGTAGGGGCGGTGATGAAGCCACCGGCCTCGACGATGCGGTCGAACGCCGAGCGGTCGACCATGAGGTCCTTGACGATGGGGAACGCCGTCGCCCTCCAGGGCTCGATGACGATCTCCTGGTTGCTCTGGAACTTGCGCATGTGCAACTGGCACGTCGCCGTCCCGCGCTGGGGGCCGTGTGCCTGCCCGTCGATCATCAGCGAGCAGGTGCCACAGATGCCTTCACGGCAGTCGTGGTCGAACACGACGGCTTCCTTGCCCTCGCCGATGAGTTGCTCGTTGAGCACGTCGAGCATTTCCAGGAACGAAGCCTCGTCGCTGATGCTGGCGACCTTGTAGGTCTCGAAGTGCCCGCTGTCGTTCGGACTGGTCTGCCGCCAGACCTTCAGGGTGAGGTTGGTGAGGTGGTTGCTCACGATGCATCTCCGACTGTGAGGATTGTTCGAGCGAAGCGAGTCCGAGCGAGCTCGCGAGTGAGGCAATCGAAGGGGTTGCTCACTTGTAGCTCCGCTTCGCGAGATGAATGGTCTCGAACTCGAGTTCTTCGACGTGACGGGTGGCGTGCATGGGATCGCCCGTCCACTCCCAGGCTGCGACGTGCGCGAAGTTGTCGTCGTCGCGCTGGGCCTCGCCCTCGTCGTCCTGGTATTCGGCACGGAAGTGACCGCCGCAGCTCTCGCGACGATCGAGTGCGTCCTTGCACATCAACATGCCGAGCTGGAAGAAGTCGTCGACACGACCGGCCTTCTCGAGCGTTTGGTTGGTGCTCTCGCCGTCGCCGGTGACGCGTAGGTCCTTCTGGAACTCGTCGTACAGCGGGGGCAGCTCGCTGAGCGCCTTCTCGAGGCCCTGCTCGGTGCGCTCCATGCCGCAGTAGTCCCAGATGATCTTGCCGAGCTCGCGGTGGAACCAGTCGGGCGACCGCGTGCCCTTGATGTCGAGGTATTGCTGGTAACGGGTGCGGACCGCGGCTTCGGCGGCCTTGAATCCGGGGTGGTCGACGTCGGGCGTCGGCTTGTTCAGCATCGGGGCGAGGTAGTTGCCGATGGTGTACGGGAGCACGAAGTAACCGTCGGCCAGACCCTGCATGAGGGCCGAGGCGCCCAGGCGGTTGGCACCGTGGTCGCTGAAGTTGGCCTCGCCAGCGGCGTACAGGCCGGGGACGGTGGTCATCAGCTCGTAGTCCACCCACAGGCCGCCCATCGTGTAGTGGCTGGCCGGGTAGATGCGCATCGGCACGTCGTACGGGTTCTCGCCGGCGATGCGCTCGTACATCTCGAACAGGTTGCCGTAGCGCTCGGCCACGACATCCTGCCCCAGGCGCTCGATGGCGTCGG
>JANOET010000266.1:0-1740 GCA_031413415.1 Acidimicrobiaceae bacterium | reverse complement strand
CGCCGAGCTCGGCATCTACCCGGCCGTCGATCCCTTGAAGTCGACCTCGCGCATGCTCGATCCGCAGGTGGTGGGCGAGGAGCACTACAAGGTCGCGCGCGAGACGCAGCGCATCCTGCAGCGCTACGCCGACCTCAAGGACATCATCGCCATCCTGGGCATCGAGGAACTGCCCGACGAGGACAAGCGCGTCGTGCTTGCCTTCGAGGATCTCCTTGAAGCCGCGCACCGTCTCGTCCTTGGAGCAGTAGGCGCCGGGGGTGCCAGTGAACTTCTCGGCGACGAAGAAGGGCTGGGAGAGGAACTTCTGGAGCTTCCGCGCGCGGGCCACGGTGATCCTGTCCTCTTCCGAGAGCTCGTCCATGCCGAGGATGGCGATGATGTCCTGCAGGTCCCTGTACTTCTGCAGCACCTGCTGCACGCCGCGGGCCACGTTGTAGTGCTCCTCGCCCACCACCTGCGGATCGAGCATGCGCGAGGTCGACTTCAAGGGATCGACGGCCGGGTAGATGCCGAGCTCGGCGATCGAGCGCTCGAGGATGATCGTCGAGTCGAGGTGCGCGAAGGTTGCGACGGGCGCGGGGTCGGTGATGTCGTCGGCAGGAACATAGACGGCCTGCATCGAGGTCACGGAACCCTTCTTGGTCGAGGTGATGCGCTCCTGCAACGCGCCCATCTCGCTCGCCATCGTCGGCTGGTAGCCGACCGCGCTGGGCATGCGGCCGAGCAGCGCGGAGACCTCGGAACCGGCCTGCACGAAGCGGAAGATGTTGTCGACGAAGAGCAACACGTCCTGGCCCTTCACGTCGCGGAAGTACTCGGCCATGGTCAGGCCCGAGAGCGCGACGCGCAGGCGCGCGCCGGGCGGCTCGTTCATCTGGCCGAAGACCAGCACGGCGTTGTCGATCACGCTCGCGGTCTTGCCGTCGGGCGTCTTGTACTGCGCCTCGGTCATCTCGAGCCACAGGTCGTTGCCCTCGCGCGTGCGCTCGCCCACGCCGCAGAAGACGCTGAAGCCACCCTTCTCGACCGCCGTGATGCGGATCAGCTCTTGGATGAGCACGGTCTTGCCGACACCCGCGCCGCCGAAGAGGCCGATCTTGCCGCCTTTCGCGAACGGGCACAGCAGGTCGACGACCTTGATGCCGGTCTCGAAGACCTCGGAGATCGACTGCTGCTCCTCGTACGTCGGCGCCGCCCGGTGGATCGGCAGCGTGCTCTTGGCGTTCACCGGCGGCATCGGCTTGCCGGTGCGCGGATGCGCGACGTTGACCTCGAGCGCGCGGCCGAGCACGTCGAACAGGCGACCGCGGGTGGCCGCGCCGACGGGCACCGAGATCGGGGCGCCGGTGTCCTGGGCCGGCATGCCGCGGCTCATGCCATCGGTGGTCGACATCGACACGCAGCGGGCCGTCGAGTTACCGAGCTGCTGCGCGACCTCGAGCACCAGGTCGATGCCCTTCTGCTTGTCCACCACGGTGATGGCGTTGTACAGATTGGGCATGTGGCCGTCGGGGAACTGCACGTCCACCACGGGGCCAAACACCTGCAGGATCTTTCCTTCCAATTGGGTGGCGGTCGTCACGTTTGTCGTCCTCGTTCGAATGCTCGGTAGTTACTGTGGAATTGGCGTTGCGAGTCAGCCTCGGCTGACGGCGCGATCAGCTGACGGCACTGGTGCCGCCGATGATGTCGAGCAGCTCCTTGGTGATGTTCTCCTGGCGGGCGCGGTTGTAGATC
>JANOET010000265.1:0-25740 GCA_031413415.1 Acidimicrobiaceae bacterium | reverse complement strand
TGCGCCAGATGTTTTTTCAATAAACAAAAATTCAAAATCAAATCCAAAATCATCAGTCATAAATCCAAGAGGTGCAGGACTCGACCTGCTCGAGAGTCCGTTCGCTCCGCGCAACTTCGACCTGCCACCCGAGAGCATCGGCGTGCTGTGGAAGCACACACACAACTTCCTCGAGCAACTGATCGCCACCGGGTACGACGAGTGGTCGAAGATTCCGGTGCTCATCGACTGGAACCTTGGCAACTTCTCCGTCGACATCGCTGCCGATGGCTCGTTCCGACTCTTCAGCCGCTGGGACTACGACTGGTTTCGCATCGAGCCACGGCTGCTCGACTTCTACTTCCTGTCTCGGGTGTCGTCGAAGACCGGCGACCGCACCCGCTTCACCTACGGCCCGCACACGCTGGTCGAGCCGACGTTCCTCGAGTTCCTGAAGGCCTACCGCACTGTGTTCCCGATGAGTGAGGAGGAAGTGATGTTCCTCCCCGAGGTGTACCGCTTCTTCATCCTCAACTACGTCGTGCGCGAAGGTGCCCGTTTCTTCCGACCCGACCTGTGCACGTTGTTCCGCGCCGACGCCGTGCGCACCTACCTGCCGGCGCTCGACCGTCTCGACACGAGTCCGCTGCGCTCCACCGCACCGTGATCCGTTTCCAGCGACTGACGCCCACGTTCGTGGAACAGGACCACGCGGCGCTGATGCGAGACGTCGACGCACTTCGGGCGTGGAGCGCACAGGACTGGCCGACCGTCGACTTCACGGTGGACGACAATCTGGTCGACCTGATCCGTCACGACCAGGAGCACCTCGACGCGATCGCGCTGACCTTCAGCGTCATCCTCGGCGCCGACATCGTCGGCTGCATCTATGTCCACCGATTCGAACACGGGCTGCGGACTCGCGACATCGTTCCGCCGGCCGACCCCCGCCATCACCGCGACACGATCGTGCGCGGCTGGGCCCATGACATCGCCGCGGACACACTGATCCAGGCGTCGCGCGACGAGCACGGTGACCCGTTCGAGTCGGGTGGTCGGTGGTGGTGGCAGACGAACACCGACTGCCCCGACCAACTCGCAGCATGTGATCGTTCGGGTCTCTCCGACGAGTTGTCGTTCGAGACTCCCGCTGCGACGTGGGTGCTGCGGAGCGTGCCAGAGTGACGGCGTGGACTACGCCCAGATCACCGTCGCCGACCATGGAGCGGTCACCGTCATCACGCTGAACCGGCCCGACAACGACACGGCCGGCGGCGTGGGTGGCATGCCCAAGGGGCTCGACTGGGTCAGCTTCCTTCGTCAGAGCAAGCCCATCGTCTGCGCCGTGAACGGTGCCGCTGTCGGCATCGGCACCACGATGTGCCTTCCGGCCGACCAGATCATCGCCATCACCAACGCCAAGTTCGGAATGTTCTTCATCACGATGGGGCTCGTTCCAGTTGCTGCGTTCCTGGCGAAGCGTCCGCCCGTGTTCCGCCCTGCCGACCTCTCCGACGGAGCCTGAGCCGTGCCTCGGTTCGACGTGTGCGTCGTCGGCAGCGCAAACCTGGACCTGGTTGCGACGGTTGCGCGGTTGCCCGGTCCTGGCGAGACCGTACCCGGCTCGTCGTACGACGAATACCCGGGCGGCAAGGGCCTGAACCAGGCCGTGGCCGCCGCGCGGTCCGGCGCGAGCACGTCGTTCGTCGGGGCCGTGGGTCACGACAGCGCCGGCGAGATGCTGCTGGGTGTGATGCACGACGACGCCATCGACACCGCCCATGTGCATGCGGTGTCCGAGCCCTCGGGCCGCGCACTCATCTTCGTCTCGGCCGAAGGAGAGAACTCGATCGTGGTGGTGGCCGGAGCGAACGACACGGTCGCCGCCGACTCGGTACCGTCCGCGCGCGTGTATCTGGCCCAGCTGGAGGTGCCGATCGCGGCCATCGAGCGGGCGTTCACGGTGGCGCGCCAGGCGGGAGCGCTGACCGTGCTGAACCCAGCTCCCGCGAAGGCGCTCCCCGATTCGGTGCTGGCGCTGTGCGACGTGATCACCCCGAATCAACACGAGGTGGAACTGCTGGGTGGGGTCGAGCGCCTGCGCTCGCTCGGTGCGACAGCGGTCATCGTCACGCTCGGCGCGGACGGCGCCGATCTGCACACCGCCGACGGGGTGACGCACGTCGATCCATTCGTGGTCTCACCGGTCGACACCACCGGTGCCGGCGACTGCTTCTCCGGCGCCCTGTGTGCTCGCCTGGCCGCTGGCGACGACCTTCCCACGGCGATGCGCTTCGCCGCGGCGGCGGCCGCGTTGAGCACCACGGTTCCCGGTGCAGTCCCGTCGATGCCGTGGCGCAGCGCGATCGATCGTCTGGTCGCCGATCGAGGCAATCCGGCAGTACCGGGGTTGCCGGGTCACCTCGGGTAGCGACTCGGCTGCCGGAAAATCTCGGGTGAGCCTGGGTTCAGCGGAGGGTCACGGCTGCCCAGCCGTCGAGGGCATCGGTCTCGACGACGTGCAGCGGACGCAGCGCATCGAGCACGTGGTCGTGCGCGTCGGCGAGGATGCCGCTGACGATCAACGTCGCGCCAGGCGCCAACACCCGACGAAGGTGGGGAGCGAGCGCGACGAGCGCCGGGGCGAGGATGTTGGCCAACACCAGATCGAATTCGTCGTCGATGTCCTCCAGCGGTGTCGTGCTCACCTGGACGTGGACGCCGTTCGCCGCAGCGTTCAGCTCGGTGGTCGGGACCGCAGCGGGGGCGATGTCGATGCCGACCGCGGACGACGCCCCGAACCGCATCGCCCCGATGGCCAGCACGCCCGAACCGCACCCGACGTCGAGCACGCGTGTGCCCGGTCGCACACACCGACGAGCAGCGAGCAGCGTCAGCCGCGTGGTCGGGTGGTCGCCCATGCCGAAGGTGGAGCCTGGTTCGATGACGAGGACCGTGGTACCGGGTGTCGGGTCGAAGTGGACCCACGCGGGCTGCACGACCAGGTCGACATCGACGTGGATGGGCGTTGCGAAATCGCGCCACGTGTCGGCCACGGCCGCGTCGACCTCGACGAACCGCGACGGCCATGGCAACTCGACGGAGTCGACGTCATCGCCGAGCGACGTCCACAGCTCGATGACGTCGCCCACCGAGCGCTCTTCGACGGCAACCACGCCGAGCCCCCACAACATGTCCGACGCCAGCTCGGCCTCGTCGGCAGGCACGGTGACGACGAGCTGGCGCATCAGTCGAGGCGGCGCAGCAGCGACGGGTAGGTGCGCGCTCGCTCGACGTAGGACTGCTCGGCCTGGGCGATGAGCGCCGCGTTCGCTCGACCTTCCTTGATGGTGGCGGGCGAGCCGACGGCGAGCGCGCCTGCGGGAACGACGGTGTCGTACAGGACCACGGAGTTCGCCGCAACGATGGCACCACGGCGCACGATCGAGCGATGCAGCACGATGCTGCCGTTACCGATGAGACAGCCGTCCTCCACGGTGCAGCCCTCGAGGTGGACGATGTGGCCGATGGTGCACCCGTCCCCGACGACGGTGGGCCACATGGGCGTCGTGTGCAGCACACTGTTGTCCTGGATGCTGGTGCGTGCGCCGATGCGGATGTAGCCCTCGTCGCCTCGCAGCACCGCCCCCGGCCAGATGCTCGCCAGTTCGCCGATGATCACATGGCCGATGATCACGGCGTCGGGATGGACGAACGCCGTGGGGTGGATGGTGGGTTCCTTGTCGCCGAGCGCGTAGATGGGCACCCGCCGAGGGTAGCGATCGACGTGCGGGCCGATGTCATTCAGTAGGCCGAAGCCCCGTCCAGCCGGTACGGTGTCTGGCCTATGTCCCGACGGATCGAAATCGAGCTCACCAGCACGCGCCCCGATGGCACGTGGACGTGGAGAGCCGCAGGTGCCCAGAAGCCCAAGGGCGTGCTCGACGGCACGCTCCTGCCCTCGGGTGCTGCCGTCGGTCAGGTGTTCAAGGCCGATGCCGACGCCGAGCTCGACGGTCTCACCATCGTTGCGGTGGCCGCCGGCAAGCCCAAGACCGAGAAGAGCGGTCTGCTGGAACTGATCCCCAGCGACAAACCGTTCGAGGCCGTCACCCAGACGCTGGCGCGCAAGGAGCGCGGCGATCGTGGTGACCGACGCGACCGTGGCGACCGCCCCGACCGTCCTCGCGGGGACCGCCCCGACCGTCCTCGTGGCGACCGGCCGCCTCGCAGCGATGGCGACCGTGCACCGAGCGGCGACCGGGCACCGCGAGGCGACCGTCCCCCGCGTGGCGACGGAGAGCGCGGCCCGCGTCCGGACCGCGGCCCTCGCCCGGGCGGCGACCGCAAGCCCCGCTTCCAGGCGCCGCCCGAGCTGCCTCAGCGCCCGAAGGCCAAGCGACTGAAGCCCGGTCGCGTGCATCGCAACGCCGTGTTGGCCGAACTGCCCGAAGCGCAGCGCACGGTGGCCGAGCGCGTCCTGCAGGGGGGCATTCCTGCGGTTCGTCAAGCCGTGAACGAGCAGAACGCTCGACTGCGCTCCGAGGGCAAGGACGAGATTCCCGCGGCGGGTCTGCTTGCGATCGCCGAGCAGCTGCAGCCGAAGCTGCGGGTCGCCGAGTGGCTCGACCGTGCCGACGCCGCCAAGTCGGATATCGAAGAGCTCGACCTGCGCGACCTGCGCAGCGTCGTCGCCGCTGGCGAGGACCCCATGGTCGCCCGCGACGAGAGCACGCGCGAGATCGCCGCCGAACTGAAGGTCGCGCTCGTCACCAAGCAGGAGAAGGAGTTGGCCCTGTGGTTCGGCGACATCGACGCCGCCATCGGCGTTGGCCGCGTGGTGCGAGCACTGAAGCTGTCGTCGCAGCCGCCGAAGGCCGGCGTCCGCTTCCCCTCCGAACTGGCGACCAAGCTCGCCGAGGCCGCCACGGCGAACCTCACCACCGATGCGCTGCCCGATCGCTGGTCGGCGGTGCTCGAGGCCGTGGCCTTCAGCCCGGTCCGTACGCAGGTCACGCCTGCGGCCAAACCTACGCAGGAGAACGACGAGCTGCTCGCCACGGTGAAGCGACTTGGTTCGTTGCTGCCGCAGGTGGCTGCACTGTTCGGCATCGCGGTCGATCCGAAGGCTGCCACAGCCAAGCCGCTGCGGCCGACGAAGCCGGTTCCGCCCCAGAAGGCACCCGCCAAGAAGGCACCCGGCCCGAAGGCCGACGCCGCGGCGAAGCCCGTAGCTGCTCCGGTCGCGGCTGCTCCGGTCGCGGCCGCTCAGACCGAGCCTGTTCCGGTCGAAGCTGAGGCTGCTCCGGTCGAGGCTGAGGTCGTTCCGGTCGAGGCTGAGGTCGTTCCGGTCGAGGCTGAGGCTGCTCCGGTCGAGGCTTCTCCGGTCGAAACCGAGACTGTTCCGGTCGAGGCTGAGGTCGTTCCGGTCGAGGCTGCTCCGGTCGAAGCCGAGGTCGCTCAGGTCGAGGCTGCTCCGGTCGAAGCCGAGGCTGCTCCGGTCGAGGCTGAGGTCGTTCCGGTCGAGGCCGAGGCTGCTCCGGTCGAGGCTGCTCCGGTCGAAACCGAGCCCGAAGCTGCGGCAGTCGAAGCAGCACCGGCCGCCGACGCCGAAGCCGTCGCAAGCGAGCCCGAGGCGCCTGCGGCCGACGAGCCTGCGACCGACCCCGTCGACTGACCATCACGGTTCTTTGCCGGACCGGTCGCGCCGCTACCGTCGCCGACATGTCCGACATCGTGAAGTACGAGACCCAGGGCCGCATCGCGGTCATCACGCTCAACCGCCCGGAGGCGCGCAACGCCATCAATGCCGACGTCGCCAATGGCGTCGAAGCCGCCATCGACCAGATGGAGGCCGACCCGGACATCTGGGTGGGCATCATCACCGCGAACACCGAGGGCCAGGAGCGACCGGTGTTCTGCGCCGGCGCCGACCTGAAGGCGATCAACAGCGGCCAGGCCGGCGGCCTGGCCACCAAGCGGGGCGGCTTCGCCGGTTTCGTCTACCGCGAGCGCAAGAAGCCCGTCATCGTCGCTGTCGACGGACTCGCCACCGCCGGTGGTTGTGAGATCGTTCTCGCTGCCGATCTCGTCGTGTGCACCACCCGGTCGTCGTTCGGCCTCGCCGAAGTGAAGCGCAACCTCATCGCCGGTGCCGGCGGTCTGTTCCGCCTTCCCCGCGCAATCGGTCAGGCAGCGGCCATGGAGGCCATCCTCACGGGCGATCCCATCCCCGGCGAGCGTGCGTACCACCTCGGCCTGGTGAGCCGCTTGGTCGAGCCGGGCAAGGTGCTGGAGGAAGCCCTCGCTCTCGCCGAGAAGATCTGCACCAGCGCGCCGCTGGCCGTGTGGGCGAGCCGCAAGGTCGTCCTTGCTGCGGCCTTCGAGGACGATCAGACGCTGATCGACCTCACCAACGCCGAGTTCGCCGGCGTCTTGGCGAGCGAGGACACCAGGGAGGGTCTCACCGCGTTCATCGAGAAGCGGACGCCGAACTGGCAGGGCAAGTAGCACTCCGCTCGTCGGCGCCTCACAACGGCTTGCTGACCACGATCTTGCGGGCCACCACGCCGGCCCGCTCGTAGAGGTTCTTCGTGTCGCGGTCTCCGGGCAGCGCCGTGCCTTCGAGCACCGTGCACCCGGCGGCCCGACCGGCGCCCATGGCGGTGGCGAGCAGTTCGTCGCCGAGTCCGAGCTCGCGCGCCTCAGGATGCACGTAGACCTGACGCACGACCGCGACGGATCCGAGCACCTGGAGTTCGAGATAGCCGACCACGACGTCGTCGATGGTGCCCACCCACGCTGACCCCAGTGCGGCGGGCCAGTCGGCGGGACCCACCTCACGCAGGAACGCGACGCCGCCGCGCTGCTCGTGCAGCGCGCTCCGCGCCTCGGCTTCGAGGGTCGCCACGTCGGCGATGTCGTCGAGGGTCAGGGGGCGAACGGACTCGTGCACCCCGGCCCCTGGGCTCACTTGGAGAACAGCGGGCAGTCGTCGTCGCCGACGGGGCAACCCGGCGCACTCTGGCGGACCAGCAGGAAGCAGCTGGGGCACAACTGCTCGTCGGCACGCTTGGGCTGCAGGCGATCGGCAGCCTCGCCGCGCTCCTCGGGCTCTTCCTCTTCGCTCTCGTCCTCGTCCTGCTCGGCGACGAGACGGTCCTTGAGAATGGTGTCGAGGTCGGCTTCGACGTCGTCGGGGGCGAGCATGTCGTCGTCCTCGTCCTCGTCCTCGGCCGCCACGACGGACTTGCGAACCGGGCCGCTGGTGTCGTCTTCTTCTTCCTCGTCGACCAGCAGTGCATCCTCGTCGTCGGCGAACTCGTCTCCCTCGACCAGATCGTCCTCGAGTTCGTCCTCGTCGAGCACGTCGACGTCGACGTCGACATCGGCAAGATCGGGATCGACCTCGTCCTCGGTCTCCTCGAACTCCGCATCGGGCTCGGTATTGATGATCTCGTCGTCGTCTGCTGCCATGCCTCGTACCTCGTCCTACACCCTCTTGAGGCCCGGGATACTAGGCCGACGGCTACGATGCCTCGCACATCCTGATTGTGACAACCGTCACTCAAATGTCAGCGTGGTGACGATTCAGTACTGAAACCAGCCCGAAACCCTCCATACGGGGTCGTTGCCGGCGATCAGGGGGTCATTGCTGGCTGCGGCGGGCTTCGGCGCGCCGTTCAGCCTCGAGCCGCTCGAGCTCGGGCGCTTCGGTGGTGAGATGCGTCATCGCATCGGCCACCGCCGTGTGACCGGCCTCCTCGGCGATCAGCCGATGCATCTCGAGGACCACCCGGCGATACGACGGGTGTCCCTGCGGAGACGAACGCAGCTCGAGCATGTGCATGGCCTCGCGGGCGTTGAACTGCATCGAGTACCGCAATCGATAGGCCATGGACACGGCGTACTGCGCCTGCTGCGGGAACTCGTCCTTCAGCGCATCGAACAGGGCAGCAGAGCGTGCCATCGAATCGTCGAACACGTCGGCGACACCGGCGTCGTCGACCAGCTCGGGACGCACGTAACCGTGATTCGGTGTGAGCGACTGCCAGTCGATGGTGAGCATGCGGTGCCGCTGCAGATCGCGGAAGGCGCCGTAATCGCTGAGCACGTCGAAGCGATAGTCGACCCGCTCGAACGCACGACCCGGTCGGTGGCGTCGGTTCTCTCGATCGCCCACGTACGACGCGATGAGTGCCGCACGCTCCGTCTGCCCCAGCGTGCGCACCCGCTCCATGACCTGCGACTCGGGCAGGTTGGTGAGCGGATAGCAGATGGCCGCGAGCAGCTTGTTCTCGGCGTCGGGGTCGTGATCGACCAGCACGACCGATGGCGCCTGCTCGACGGGAGTGTCGCTGAACAGCGACTGCACCAGCGCCGAGGTGTTCTCACGGGTCTGCTCGAGGTAGTTCGACCACCGACCGCCACGCTCGGCGATGTCGACACGGCGCAGGAAGCTGGGAATGACCTTGCGCAGCTCCTGCAACATCAGCTCGGCGTACTGCCGTGCCTCGGGCAAGGGGTGAGCACGCATGCGCACCAACAACGCCTCGAAGGCCTGACCCGAGCCGTAGATGCCCACGTTGGAGAGTGCCGACGCCGGCAGCACGCCTCGGACGGCGTCGAGCGCCTTCGCCCGGGTCGCCATGCGGTAGACGAAATCGCTGTCGCCCGCCTCGCGGGGGACGCTGGCACGCACATGATCGGTGACCTGGTTGAGCAGCAACGTGTAGCTGTCGAACATGCGATCCATGTCGCCGACGTACCGAGTGCCGAACCGGCTGGAGAGGATCGCCGGATCGCGATAGAACCGGTATCGACCTCCGAGGCGCGAGTCGTACGCGATGTAGCGGGTGCTCTGCTCCAGGTAGCTCATCAGGCGTCCCCACTCGAGCACCTTGGTGAGGATGTTCGAGGCCTGCTCGCACGCGAGGTGCACGCCGCCGAGCTGGGCGACGCTGTCGTCGCCGTACTCGAAGAACACCTTCTCGTACAGCTCCTCGGCGCGCTCGAGACCGACGGTGGCGTCGACCGAGACGTCGCCGGCGATGTCGAGGTCGCCCACGAACTCGTCGAGGAAGAGCCGTCGCAGGCTCTTCGGACTACGGCTGTAGCGGGCAAAAAGGGCGCCCTTCACGACCTCGGGAAGGTTGACCAGTGCGAACACCGGGCCGTCCAGATTCGTGAAGTAGCGACGAAGGATGTCCTCTTCGTCGGGGGTGAATTCCTCGGGGACGTAGACCGTCACGAGTGGTCATCCTACGAGCCACCCCCGGTGCAACGAGGGATCCTGGATCAGTAGACCACCACGTCACGGGGTCGTTGTTCGAAGTGGTCACGGACGTCGGCGAGCAGTGCGTCCGACGTCCACAGGTCGACGACCGTCATGGCCATCACCTTGGCGCCGTCGATGACGGCCTGATCTCCCTCGGCGCTCGCTGCAGATGTGGCGAAGTCGAGGGTGTGGATCGGGGTGCCGTCGGGCGCGACCTTGATCATCGGATGGATGGACGGCACGAGGTAGCTCACGTTGCCCATGTCGGTGCTGCCGACGACGGGTCGGCCCGTCTCGGCCGGGTCACGCACGGTCCGACCGACTCGTGACGCGTTGCGGACGTACGCCTGCACCATCGGCTGGTTGTCGATCATGTTGGCGTACCGTTCGCCGACCCAGGCGTGGTCCATGGTGCAGCCGCATGCGGTTGCCGCAGACTCGAGGGCGACCCTGACCCGCTCGGTGAGCGGCTGCAGCGAGTCGATGGTGCCCGAGCGGATGTACCAGTCCATCGCCGCGCTGGACGGAACGATGTTGGGCTTGTCGCCCGCCTTGGTGAAGATCCCGTGGATCCGCTCGTTCGGCCGGATGTGTTGGCGGAGCGCGGCGACGTTCATGTAGCCGAGCACGGCGGCGTCGAGCGCGTTGCGGCCCTCCCAGGGGGCCGCCGCAGCGTGGGCCGCCTTTCCGTGATACTGGACCTCGAGCTCCTGGATGGCGATGCAGTCCATTCGCACCAGATCCGCGTCGGCCGGGTGCACCATCATCGCTGCGTCGACGCCGTCGAACGCGCCGGCTCGGGCCATCTTCACCTTGCCGCCGCCGCCCTCCTCGGCCGGCGTACCCATGATGCGGAGCCGTCCGCCTGCCTGCTCGGCGACCGCTGCCGCAGCCAGCCCGGCTCCGATTCCGGCGGTGGCGATGATGTTGTGCCCGCAGGCGTGGCCGAGACCGGGCAGCGCGTCGTACTCGCACAGGACTGCGATGGTGGGCCCCTCGGTGCCCACGAGCGAGTCGAACGCGGTGTCGATGCCGAATGCGCCGCGGACGGGCGCGATCCCCTGGTCCTCGAGGAGATCGGTGAGCAACTGATGCGCGAAGTGCTCCTCGTAGTTCAGTTCGGGCCGAGCATGGATCGCCCTACTGGCGTGCACCAGGCGAGGCGCGAGCGCGTCGACCCGGTCGCACACGGCCTGTTTGAGCGCTTCGACGTCCATGGGTGATCTCCTCGTGTTCGTTCTGGTTCGTTCTGGTTCGTTCGTGCCGGTGCGGTGATCGCTCAGTCGTGACCGTGCAGCAGCACGATCTTGCCGAGTTGCTCGCCCTGCTCGAGCCGGGCCAGAGCGTCGACGTACTCCTCCAGACGGTAGGTGCGATCGACGCGCACGTCGACCCCCTGGGTGACGAGACCCGTCACGTCGTCGAACTCCTCGTAGCTCCCCATCGTGCTGCCGATGATCTCGAACTGCTTGAAGAACAGCCGAGGAAGGTTCAGCTCGACCTTCGGCCCGGAGGTGCCGCCGCACACCACCAGACGTCCGCCGGGCCGCAACGTGCGGATGGACTGCTCCCACGTCGCCGGACCGACGCTCTCGATCACGACGTGGGCTTCGACGGGCCAGCGGGCGTCGGCGCTGTCGTAGGCCGCGTGGGCGCCCATCGCCAGTGCCTCGGCGCGCTTGGCCTCGCTGCGGCTGGTGACCACGACCTGGCAGCCCATCTGTCGGGCCAGCGCCAGGGCCGCGCACGACACGCCGGACCCGATTCCCACGACGAGGACGGTCTCGCCGGCCCGCGCCCTGGCGCGACGCAACATGCGGTACGCGGTGAGGTACGCGAGCGGATACGCCGCCGATTCAGCCCACGTGCGACCGGCCGGCCGAGGCCGCACGTTGCGCGCCGGTGCCGTGGCGAAGGTGCAGTGCCCACCCCAGGTGTGCTCACCATAGATCCTGAACCCGGGAGCCATCGGGCTGTCGTTGCCCCAGGAGACGATCTCGTCGACGGGCGAGACACCGGGGTTGACGACCACCTCGTCGCCGACGGCGACGTTCGTGACGTCATGGCCGACCTCGTGCACGACGCCGGCGACGTCGCAACCCGGGACGTGCGGCAACGGTGGCCGTGGCAAGCCGCGAGTGACCCACAGGTCCATGTGGTTCAGGGCGCTCGCCACCACACGGATGCGCACGTCGTCGGGGGCCAGCGGCGGGGGCTCGATGTCGCCCAGTCGGTAGCTCCCGGGTGACTCGTCGAGGATCCACGCCTGCATGGGCACGACCCTAGTGGCGTCGGCCGTGAGGGGTCAGGCGTGCAGCACGAGGGCGTCGGGCACGACCCGCACGCGCAGGTCGCGCACCTCGCCGCACCGGGTTCCGTCGACGAAGAGGCGCAACGGGCGGTCGAACGTGACGTGCCACTCCCCCGCTGCCGACACCTGCACCTGCGGGTGTGGGACGTGGGTACCGGTTCGTGCGCGATGGCGCGCCTGCACGCGTGCCCGCAGCGGCATCGACCGCTCCACGCGCAGGACATCGACGCGTCCGTCGTTGGGGTGCGAACGTGGTGCGACGTCGTAACGCCCGAGGAACTGTGCATTCATCGCCAGGACCACCTCACCGCGCCACCACGACCGTCGCGCGATGACGTGGGCGAGCGCCCAGTGTTCGCGGCCGTCGGCCACGACGTGCAACAGGTCGACCGGAGCGCGCACGTGGGCACCGTCGAAGCGACCCGGCGTGCCGCCACCCATCGTGCGGGCCATGTCGCCCCCGAGGACGCCGATGGGCGTCAGCGGCTGGCCCGCCGCCATGCGCAACTCGACCTGTCGGGACGCGCCGCGATCGTCGGGCGCCGTCTGCAACCCTTCGGGTGGCACCTCGGCAGGCTCGCCCCAGGACTCACCCTTGCGGATCGTCACCGTCGACCTCGTTCGGGTCGTCGACCTCGACGGCACTCGAGTCGGCGACCACACCGCGGAACAACGCTTCGGCGGCCTCCTCGGCCACCTTCCGGGTGGCCTTCGACGGCGCGACGAGCGCGAGCTGACGCACCAGGTCGATGAGCTGCTTCATCGTGCGTACGAAATCGCCGCCCGACATCTCCTCGGTCGCCACCACCTCGGCGAAGCCCTCGCCCGCCGCCCAGGCGTACGCGACGGCGATGAACGTCGGATCGGGCGGGCGATGCACCGAGAGCCCGGCAGCCTCCTCGGCGTCCTGCAAGGAGTACGAGATTCGGGCGATGGACTGCCACCGTCGGCGAGCCTCGGCCGAGGGATACCACGGCGCAGGTGGCGCTTCGGGACTGCGGTGTTCGTAGACGAACACGCTGGCCAGGCCGGCGAGCGTCGGTGCGTCGACGCCGTCGAGCAGTCCTTGGCGCACGCACTCGACCACGAGCAGGTCGCACTCGTGGAACGTGCGCGACAGGATCTCGCCACCGTCGGTCAGCGACCACCCGTCGACGTAGCCCCACTGCTGGAGGATGGCCAACACGCGGTCGAAGTCGCGAGCGATCGACTGACTGCGTCCCTTGACGCGCTGACGCAACTCCTCCACCTCGCGTGCCACGCGTTCCGCCTGTGTCGCCGCCTTGATGCGATCGTCGAGCTCGGGGTCGTCCTCCACCGGATGGGTGATCGGCTGGTCTTCGGCGGCGGCCCGGCGCTGCTTCCTCGAGTGGGGCAGGGTGTCGGCCTTCTCGAGGCGGATCCCCACCTCCTTCTGGTAGTCGTGTCGGTTCGGCGCATAGTCGATGGGGAGCTCGATCTTGCCAATCGCTCGCGGCGGCTCGTCGAAGTCGGACGTGCTGAGCATCACCAGTTCGCGCCGAGTCGTGACCCCTGTCAGGCGCACACCACCCTTCCGGTGCGCCATGGTCAACACCGCGACCCGGCCCACGTAGCGGCCCTTCTCGGCATAGATGATGTCGCCCGGCTTCAGACGCAGGATGGCCAACGTCACGACGTCGTCGCGTCCGGGTGGGCCGGTGGGCCGCGCCTCGTCCTTGCGCTCGAGGCGGCGCCGATAGTCGTCGACATCGCCGTACGGACTGCGCGACTTTTCGACCAGGTCGGCCAGATGCTGCTGTCGGCGCTCGAGGCGGGCTTCGATCTTGACCACGTCGCGGTCGCCCTGATACTGCGCGAATGACAGGTTGAGCAGGTGGTGAGCGCGCTCGCTGGTGTACGAGCGCACCAGGTTCGCCGCCATGTTGTAGGTGGGTCGGAACGCCGAGTTGAGATGGAACGTGCGGCTTGCAGCCAAGGTGGCCACCTGGTCGAACGGCACGAACGGATTCCACAGGACGATGGCGTGGCCCAGATCGTCGAGGCCGCGCCGACCGGCCCGCCCGGTGAGCTGGGTGTATTCGCCCGGCGTGAGGAACGTGTGGTGATCGCCGGTGAACTTGCTGAGCTTCTCGATGACCACCGACTTGGCCGGCATGTTGATGCCCACGGCGAGCGTCTCGGTCGCGAACACGACCTTCACCAGCCCCTCGACGAAGCAGGCTTCGACGACCTCCTTGAACGGCGGCACCATGCCGGCGTGGTGCGCGGCGAGACCGGCTTCGAGCTGGGCCAGGAACTGGCCATAGCCGAGGACGGCGAGATCGGCCGGGTCCATCGCTCCCAGGCGAGCGTCGACGATCTCACGGATGCGATCGCGTTCGGCCCCGGTGGTGAGTCGCACTCCCGCGGCGAGGCAACTGCGGGCCGCTTCGTCGCACTGGTTACGGCTGAAGATGAAGTAGATGGCGGGCAGCTTGCCTTCCCGCTCGAGGATGTCGACCGTCTCGAGCCGCGACGGAGTGAAGAGCTTCCGCCTGTCGCCACGGCTGTTGCGTCCGCCCTTGCCGGCCCTGGCACCCTCGGCGTCGAGGCGCAGCGCATCGTGGTTCGCTCGACCGTTGACGAGTGTGGGTAGCAGGTGCAGCCGGTCGTGGGTCTTGTCGCCGATCAGGTAGAGGTTGTCGAGACGAACCGGCCGACGGTCCTCGAGGATGGCCTTGGTGGGACCGCGCACGGTGCTGATCCAGTCGGCCAGCTCGTGCGCGTTGCTCACGGTTGCGGAGAGGCACACCAGACGCACGTGCGACGGCAGATGGATGATGACCTCCTCCCACACCGGACCTCGATAGGTGTCCTGCAGGAAGTGCACCTCGTCGAGCACGACGGCGGCGAGATCGCGCAGTCCGTGGCTGCGTGCATAGATCATGTTGCGCAGCACCTCGGTGGTCATCACCACCACGGGAGCGTCGCCGTTGATCGAGTTGTCACCGGTGAGCAGGCCGACCTGCTGGGGGCCGAGCCGGTCGACGAGATCGTGGTACTTCTGGTTCGACAACGCTTTGACCGGCGCCGTGTAGAACGCACGCTTGCCGTCTGCCACCGCGGCGTCGATGGCGTATTCGGCCACCACGGTCTTGCCGCTGCCAGTGGGTGCAGCGACCAGCACCGATTCCCCCTCGTCGAGCGCGTCGAGTGCCCTGACCTGGAACCCGTCGAGCGGGAAGGTGTAGTGGGCGATCAGCTCGGCCCGGTCGTGGCGCACGTCACCAATCGTGTCAGGCTGCGTCCGCGGCCGCTTCTCGTGCCAGCTTCCGCTTCTGCGCGATCCTGCCGATGACGATCGAGATGCCGTAGAAGATGACCATGGGGATGGCCAGCGCGAGCATGCTGTACGGGTCGCCACTCGGGGTGATGATTGCGGCGAGACCGAAGATGACCACGGTGGCGATGCGCCACTGCTTCAAGAGAATCTGCGGCGTGAGAATGCCGACGAGCTGCAGGAACACGAGCAGCACCGGGAACAAGAAGGTGACACCGAACGCGGCGATCATCACACCGACGAGGTTGATGTATTTGCTCACCTGGAAGTTCGCCTCGACACCCTCGCCGGACCACGAGATGAGGAAGTCGAGCGCCGGCGTCAGCGTGAACCACGCCACCAGACCGCCGAGGATGAACAACACCACCGACGAGACGACGAACGGGACGGCGTACTTCTTCTCGTCGGCGTGCAGCGCAGGCACGATGAAACGCCAGACCTGCCACAGGATGACCGGAAGGGCGAGGATGATGCCGCCGTAGGTGCAGATCGTGAGGCGGGTCGTGAACCCTTCGAGCGGGCCCAGGAACTGCAGCGAGCATTCGCCCACGAGTTCGGGCTTGTCGACGCAGAGCTGGCGGTACGGACGCCACAGGAAGTTGAGCACCTGGTCGTAGCTGGCGAGCAGGACGATGATGCCCGCGACAATGGCGAGCAGCGATCGGATGATACGGATTCGCAGCTCGGCCAGGTGATGTGTGAGCGACATCCGGTCGTCGGCGGCCTCGGGCTTGGGCATCGAGCCGGTGAAGGGGATCTTCATTCGGCGGCATCCTCACGTGCGGGGGCGACGTCGTCGGCCGCGTCGACCGAGGGCGGTTCGACGTCGTCGGTCGCGTCGACGGAGGGCGGCTCGACGGAGGCGAACGGGTCGCGAGCCGGCGTCGTCCGTGTGGGGTTCGCCGAGCCGAAGTTCAGACCCGGCTCACGCTGCGGTGGAGCCGTTGCGGTGTCGTCGGCCGGCGGCACCCCGTCGGCGTCATCGGTCGACGCGGTCGATCGGCGCGGATTGGCGCTGCCGAAGTTGAGACCCTGCTCGCGCCTGGGCGTCGACGAGGTCGCCGAGGTTTCGGGGGCCGCCGTGGGGGCCGCACCGTCGTCCCCCTGGAAATCGACTGCGGCGCGCATCATGTCGGATGTCTCGCGAAGCTCGCGCATCGGCTCGTCGAGGGCTTCACGCAGCTCGCCTTGGAATCCGTTGGCCATCTTCTTGAACTCGGCATACGCCCGACCGAACTTCCGGATGGCATCCGGCAGTTTCTCGGGTCCGAGCACGATGAGGGCGATGAGCAGCAGGAAGATCAGCTCGCTGCCCTGGATGTTGAACACGACGGCGAGTCTAGGAGTTGTCGGCCGTTTGCGGCGGTCGTACTCGCCGGTGGAGCTTCGTTCCCCCCAGGTTCGCGTGGCAGGCTGATCCAGTGCAACAGCGCCTGCCGTCGCTCCTCGCCGACCCCATCGGATTCGCGCACCGCGGTGCTCGCGCCTACGTCGCCGAGAACACGATCGAGTCCTTCCAGCTGGCCCTGAAGTTGGGAGCCAACGGCCTCGAGAGCGACGTCTGGGTCACCTCCGACGGGGTGGCGGTGCTCGACCACGACGGTGTGGTCGGCCGGCGCCTCGGGCGCAAGGTGCCCATCTCCGAGCTGCGCCGGAACCAGCTGCCGGGGCACGTCCCCGAGCTGGCCGAACTGCTCGAGCAATGCGGGACTGCGTACCACCTCTCGCTCGACCTCAAGGACCCCCGGTCGGGTCGGCTCGTCGTCGATGTCGTGCGCGAGGCGGCCCCGGCGATGCTGCCTCGCGTCTGGCTGTGCCACCCGCAGTGGGCCTTGCTCGTCCCGCTGCGCGGCCATGGCGTTCGGCTGGTCGACAGCACACGGCTCGACAGGATCAAGGAGGGACCCGAGCGGCGAGCGGCGACGCTGGCCAACGAGGGCATCGACGGCGTGAACATGTTCCACACCGACTGGTCGGGCGGTCTGGTCACGATGTTCCATCGGTTCGAACGCACGGCCTTCGCGTGGGGCATCCAGCAGCCCGAACTGCTGCAGCGGACGTTCTGGATGGGAATCGACGGTGTGTACAGCGATTACCCGGACCGGATGATGGACGCCTACCGCGCCACTCTGGGCCGCCCGCCCGAGATCGTGTGACCGCCGACGTCCGCAGGGCTCAGAGCCAGGTCCAGTCCCTGGTCGGCCAGATGATGACGAACGCTCGGCCGAGCAGGTCCTGGTAGTCGACCGGCCCGATGTCGCGGCTGTCCTTGGACCCGCCTCGGTTGTCGCCCATGACGTACACGTGGTTGGAGGGGACGGTGAGCTTCGACTGGTCGCCGCCGCAGGACGTGGGCGTCACCACGGTCGGGTCGAGATACGGCTCGATGAGCTCGCGCCCGTCGACGAGCAGCACACAGTTGCGGTACTCGACGGTCTCGCCAGGGAGACCAATGACCCGCTTGATGAGGTCGCGCTCCCCGGCGCCCTCGATGGTCTTCAGCACCACCACGTCGCCGCGGTTCGGGTCGTGCATGCGATAGCTGAGCTTGTTGACCAGCACGCGGTCACCGTCGTGCAGTGTGGTGTCCATGGAGTGGCCGGACACGGCGAACTGCTGCAGCACGAAGGCTCGCACCACCAACGCTGCGGTGACGGCCACCACGATGACGATGATCCACTCGGCCCAAGCACTGGATTTCTTCTTCTCCCGCATCGCCACTGGCGGCTGCGGGTCGGATGCCTCGTCGAGGAGCTGGTCGGTCATCGGCGGTCACGCTACCCGGCAACGCCGTTCGACGGGCGTCAGAGCGACGCGATGAGCTTCTCGACCCGTTCGTCGCGACTGCGGAACGGGTCCTTGCACAACACCGTGCGTTGTGCCTGGTCGTTCAGCTTGAGATGCACCCAGTCGACCGTGTAGTCGCGCTTGCGCTCCTTGGCGCGCTTGATGAACTCCCCTCGCAGCCGAGCCCGGGTGGTCTGTGGCGGCACGTCGACTGCAGTGTCGATGTCGGCATCGAGGCACATCCGCTCGACCAGACCGCGGTCCTGCAGCTTGTAGAACGGACTGCGATCGCGCGAGATGTCGTGGTACTGCAGGTCGAGCAGCTGCACCCGGGCGTGGCCGAGCGGTAGGTCGTGCCGGGCTCGGAAGGCTTCGAGGAGCCGGTACTTGATGACCCAGTCGACTTCGCGATCGAGCTTGAGGGGGTCGTTCTCGATGGTGCTGATGCAGTGCTCCCACATCTCGAGCGCCTTCTGTTCGAGCGGGGGGAAGCCCTTGGTGTCGGCGTAGCGAAGTGCCCGGTCGAGATACTCGCGCTGGATGTCGAGCGCACTCACCTCTCGACCGTTGGCGAGGCGCACCTTGCGACGGCACGTCATGTCGTGGCTGATGTCGCGGATGGCGCGAATGGGGTTCTCGAGCGTCATGTCGCGCAGCACGACCCCCGGATCCTCGAGCATGCGCAACATGCAGGCCGCGGCGCCGACCTTGACGAAGGTGGTGTACTCGCTCATGTTGCTGTCGCCGACGATGACGTGCAGTCGGCGATAGCGCTCCGCATCGGCGTGCGGTTCGTCGCGCGTGTTGATGATCGGGCGGCTGCGCGTCGTCGCGCTGCTCACGCCTTCCCAGATGTGCTCGGCCCGCTGGGCCATCGAGAACATCGCGCCGCGTGCGGTCTGCAACACCTTGCCCGAGCCGGTGTAGATCTGCCGACTGACGAGGAACGGAATGAGCACCTCGGCGTAGTGCGCGAGGTCGTCGGTGCGGCTGGTGAGATAGTTCTCGTGACAGCCGTAGCTGTTGCCGGCACTGTCGGTGTTGTTCTTGAACAGGTAGATCGTGCCGCGGATGCCCTCTTCGCGGAGGCGCAGTTCCGCCGAATGGAGCAGGCCCTCGAGGATGCGTTCGCCGGCCTTGTCGTGCACGACCAGGTCGTACAGGCTGTCGCACTCGGGCGTCGCGTACTCGGGGTGCGAGCCGACATCGAGGTACAGACGGGCGCCGTTCTGCAGGAACACGTTGCTGCTGCGCCCCCAGCTGACCACCTTGCGAAAGAGGTAGCGGGCCACCTCGTCGGGGCTCAGCCGCCGTTGCCCGCGGAGCGTGCACGTGACCCCGTACTCGTTCTCGAGCCCGTAGATGCGCCGCTCCATGCGCGCACCGTAGCGCACCCCATTCGCCGCTGCGAGGCGCACATGTCGCACACTGCGTCAGCGCGGCCGGACCGGGCGGAACCTCACTGTCGTGCCCGGCGACGCTTGGGCGAGCTGGGGAAGGTCGGCGGGGTCGACCACCGCGATCACGGGGTAGCCACCCGTGATCGGATGGTCGGCGAGGAACACGATCGGGTGGCCGTCGGGCGGCACCTGCACGGCACCCTCGACCATTCCTTCCGACGCCAATTCACCATCCCGTGCCCGTACGAGGGGCGGACCCTGCAGGCGGGTACCGACGCGGCTCGTCGCGGTCACCTCGAACGGGGCCGAGCAGAGTCGGTGCCATGCGTCGGGGAGGAACCAGTCGAGGCGAGGCCCGGGCCAGACCCGGAGTTCGGTGCGCGTCGGCCGTGGCGGTGCCGCGTGCTCGGCCGCCGGGCCCATCGGATCGGGACCGGTCGTCACGGCTCCGCTCGCATCGAGTTGCAGGCCGCCACGTATGCCGATGTAGGTCCGAGCCCCGTCCAGCAGTCGGACGACCCGGAGGGTTGCGCCGGCAGGGAGCACCACGGGACTTCCCCAGCCCACCGGTGGGCCGTAGTCGATCTCGACGAGGGCCATCGCTCCGGTGACCACGACCATCACCGGTTCGGTGACGTGCAGCACCAAACCGCCCGAGGTCTCGAACCCTGCGGCTCGCTCGGGGTTCCCGACCAGTCGGTTGCCGAGCGCGAGCGACGCCGCATCGACCGCTCCCCCACGTCCGGCACCCAGCCAGCCGCGGCCGAGCGCGCCAGAGTCCCGCACCGAGCCCGCGACACCCCACGACGACACCCGGATCACGTCGGCGCGAACCTGACTCGAGTGCCGGGCGGCAGCGTGGCCGGTACGGCGCGGTCGGCAGCCCACATCGGCACGTCGGTGGTGCCGAGCAGGTGCCAGCCGCCTGGGCTCTCGCCCGGGTACACCGCGGTGAACTCGGCAGCAATGGCCAACGAGCCCGCCGGAACACGGGCGCGCGGCGTGGAACGGCGCGGTAGCACGAGGCGTGCATCGAGACCGACGAGGTAGCTGAAGCCGGGCATGAAGCCACAGAAGGCGCAGATGTACTCGCGGCTGCTGTGCGCGATCACCACCTCGTCGACCGACAGGCCGGTGGCGGCAGCGACGGCGGCCAGATCGTCGCCGTCGTACGTCACCGGCACGACCACGAGCGCACCGTCGGGGGCAGGCACCGTGTCGTCGACCTTCGGAAGGTTGCGTTCGTCGAACGATCCGTCGTGCACCACCAGGACCGTGCGCGCCGCGGGCACGATGTCGACCACTCCCTGCAGACGTGCCCGGCGCCAGGCGTTCGCTGCGGCCATCACGTCGGTCAGCGAGTCGAACTCGACCAGTACGGCGCGTGGCCCGTAAGGGAGCAGCCTCACTGGACGAATGCCCGGGGCTCCCACCCTGCAGCACCGAGCGCCTCGACCACCGCGACGAGCAGATCGGGGGCCCCAGGGGTGTCGCTGTGGATGCAGATGGACTCGATGCCTCGTGCAGCGAGGTCGAGCGCCTGTGCAGCCGCAGCATCGGGGTCGGTGAGCAGTGCCCCGTGTTGAGTGCGCGGCACGAGCCCCCCTTCGGTGGAGTAGGCCCGATCCGCGAAACCCTCGACGACGAACCGCAATCCGGCCGCGGAACACGCCGCCTCCACGGCGCTGCCGGGAAGCCCGAGGACGGGCAGCTCGGGGTCGTAGTCCACCACGGCCTGCACGAGCGCTCGGGCCTGCACCTCGTGATGAACGACCGCGTTGTAGAGCGCGCCGTGCGGCTTCACGTACTGCACAGCGCGGTCGACGACTCCGGCGAACGCCTCGAGTGCGCCCAACTGGTACAACACGGCGTCGCGCAGGTCGTCGGGTTGCAGATCCATGAACCGACGACCGAAGCCGGCGAGGTCGGGGTAGCTGACCTGGGCCCCGATCGCACAGTCGTGCTGTGCGGCGAGCTCGCACGTGCGTCGAATGGTGCTCGGGTCGCCTGCATGGAAGCCGCAGGCCACGTTCACCGAGGTGAGACGCGGCACGAGCAGCTCGTCGGGGCCTCCACCCCACACGCCGTATCCCTCACCGACGTCGCTGTTGAGGTCGATGTGGGGCACGTTGACCGCTCAGGCCGGCAGCGAGGCCGCCACGGCGTCGTCGTTGAGGCGCTTGAAGCAGCGACGGCCGTTGCGGCGGGACAACACCGCAACCTCGAGGTCGGCGGCGGCGAGCGTGCGGTCGGGGCCGGACAGCGCCGCGGTGGCCGATGTGATGGCGTCGCCGAGCGACTGGTCGTCGGCGTGCTGGTCGTTCATGCGCGCCGAGATGGCCTCGGCGTCGCCGCCGAGCACGCTGTAACGCTTCTCGTCCATGACCGTGCCGTCGTAGAGGACGTGGAAGAGCTGATCGTCATTGCCAGTGTGGCCCACCTCGGCGACGAGGATCTCGACCTCCATCGGCTTCATCTCGTGGGTGAAGATCTGACCGAGGATCTGGGCGTAGTTGTTGGCCAGACTTCGAGCGTCGACGTCGTCGCGGCTGTACTGAAAGCCCTTCAGGTCGGCCGCACGCACCCCGGCAACGCGCAGCTGATCGAACTCGTTGTACTTGCCCACACCGGCGAACGCGATGCGGTCGTAGATCTCGCTGATCTTGCGCAGCGTGTTGCTCGGGTTCTCGGCCACCAGTGCGATGCCGTCGGCGTAGCGGACCGCGACCAGGGCCCGTCCGCGGGCGATGCCCTTGCGCGCGTAGTCGGCGCGATCCTTCATGATCTGCTCGGGAGCGACGTAGAACGGCATGCTCATCGGGCTCGGACCTCCTCGACGATGGACTCGAACACGCCGGAGAGCTCGTCGTCCTCGAGGCGGTTCCAACCGTCGGCCGTGATGGTGGCGACCACCGGATAGATGCGGCGCAGCGCGTCGGGACCGCCCGTTGCGGAGTCGGCGTCGGCCGCCTCCCACAGGCTTCGACAGGCGAGCGCCACCGCAGCGGTCCGATCGAGTTGGTCGCGCCACGCGATCTTGATGACCGTGCCGGCATGGAGCATGCCGGAGCCCGTGGCGACGTAGTCGTGTTCCTCGTAGCGCCCGCCGGTGACGTCGTAGGTGAACAGGCGGCCCGTGGCCCGGCGCAGGTCGTAGCCGGCGAAGATCGGCACGACGACCATGCCCTGCATCGCGGCGGGCAGGTTGCTGCGCACCATCATCGAGAGCTGGTTGGCCTTGCCCTCCAGGCTGAGCGCCGACCCCTCCACCTTCTCGTAGTGCTCGAGCTGCAGCTGGAACAGCTTGATCATCTCCATGGCCGGACCCGCAGCCCCGGCGATGGCGACCCCGCTGTGCTGGTCGGCTTGCACGACCTTCTCCATGCCGCGGTGGCTGATCAGGTTGCCGCTCGTGGCACGGCGATCGCCCGCCATGACCACGCCATCGGCGAACCGCAGCGCGACGCAGGTGGTGGCATGCGGCACCGAGAGTTCGCCGCTGACGTCGCTGACCGGGGACGGCGCGAGTCCGACACGCTTGAGCAGTTCGGGAAAGCTGGAGCCCGGATCGTGTCCGACCGGGAACATGGGCATCGACATGGCGACTACTGGCCACCCTTTTGTACGTAGGACTTCACGAAGTCCTCCGCGTTCGTCTCGAGCACGTCGTCGATCTCGTCGAGCAGGTCGTCGAGTTCGGCCTTCAGCTTGTCGCCGCTCTCGGTGACGACAGGCGCGGCCTCGACCACCTCGTCGGTCCGGCTGGGTGATGGTTTCTGCTTCTGCGTTCGCTCGGCCATGTTGCTCCCTGACTCAGGCCCCCAGCTTCGCCAACAGCTCGGCCGGGGTGCTGCTCTCGTCGATCAACCTTTGCACGGATTCTGCCGTGCCGCGCAATGGTTCCATCATCGGCACGCGTCGTAGTGGATCGCGTCCGACGTCGAAGACCAGGCTGTCCCAGTTGGCGGCCACGACGTCGTCGGGCCACTTGGCCAGGCACCGGCCACGGAAGTAGGCCCTCGTGGTGGTGGGCGGCTCGTGCATCGCTCGGGCGACATCGACGGGATCGACCAAGGTGTCGAGCCCGACGCGCAACGCCAGACAGCGGTCGGCGCGCAGGTCGTGGTACTGCAGATCGAGGTTCTTCAGGCGGGCGTCGTTCGGCTTGGCCCCGTGGCGAGCCGCATAGCCCTGCACGAGGCGCCGTTTCGCGACCCAGTCCACCTGGTGGGCGACCGAGTCGGGATTCTGCTCGAGTCCGGCGAGGATGCTCTCCCAGAGGGTGAGCACTTCCCGACCGACGTCGTGGCCGACGGCGCCGAGGCCGTGCGATTTCTCGTACTTCTGCGCTCGCTCGAGGAGCCGCCACTGGATGTCGAGCGCGGTGGCCCTTTGCCCGTTGCGCAACAGGACCGTGCGCTGCAGCGACGGGTCGTGACTGATCTGACGGATGGCGGCCACCGGATTGGCGAGCGCCAGGTCGTCGCCGAGTTCGTCGTCCTCGATCATCGCCAGCATGATGGCGGTGGCGCCCACCTTCACCAGCGTCGCCGTCTCGCTCATGTTGGCGTCGCCGACGATGACGTGCAGTCGCCGGTACTTGTTCGGGTCGCAGTGTGGTTCGTCGCGCGTGTTGACGATCGGACGCTTGAGCGTGGTCTCGAGGCCGACCTCCTCCTCGAAGAAGTCGGCGCGCTGACTGAGCTGGAACGGCACTTCGTTGGCGGTGACTCCCGGGAGCTCGCATCCCACCTTGCCTGCGCCGATGACCACCTGACGGGTGACGAAGTGCGGGGTGATCTGCTGCACGATCCGGCCGAACGGCGTCTCGCGGGCGATGAGATAGTTCTCGTGGCAGCCGTAGCTGTTGCCCTTGCCGTCGGAGTTGTTCTTGTGGCACAGGATCTCGGCGCCGGCGGGCAGCATCGCGTCGGCCGCCCGCATCGAGGCCCGCACGATCTCCTCCGCCGCCCGGTCGAAGAGGAGGGCCTCGCGCGCGGTGAGGCATTCGGGCGTGCTGATCTCGGGGTGGGCGTGGTCCACGTAGTACCGAGCGCCGTTGGTGAGCACGGCGTTGACCAGATGGGTGTCGACCTCGGGCGCCATCAGGTCGTCGACGCGGAAGCCGCGAGCGTCGTGGCCGGGCTGTTCGTCCTCGAAGTCCCAGCGGATCTTGCGCTGGTTCGCCGCGAGATAGGCGTTGATGAGCAGCGACGAGGCGGTGACGGGGTTGCCATCGGCGCCGCGGACGAGGATGCCGTACTCGGTCTCGATGCCGCACACCTTCGGGATGGCCATGCGCCGCACCCTAACGCTGGTTCGTGCCGTTGAACAGTTGCCACGCGACCGCCGGATCACCCGGTTCGGAGCGCGAGACTCGCCGCGTGACACGACAGCCCGACTGGACGGCCATCACCCACAGGAATGCTCGATCAGTGCAGACGACGGTCGGGTGGATCTTCTGGGACCCGGGTGCAGTGCGGCGGTACACCGACCTCGGGCTGCCCGAGGGTCTCGCCGGACCGCTCGGGTACATGGCCGCACGGTGTGCGCCGCTCGCCGGGGCCGGGGCGGACGCGGTGATCGCCGCATTCGGCTCGATCAGCCCGCCCGCCATCCGCGGAGTGTTCGGCCTGCTCGGCAGCGCAGAACGGTTCGCCGAGTTCTGGGAGGCTCGTGACGAGGCGGTGGTCGCCGGCCTGCGCGACCATGCCAGCGACCTGATCGAGCCGTTTAGCGAACTCGGCCCACTGCTGTGGCCGGTGGTCGAGCGGCTGCCGCTGGTGGGCCGCACGTTCTTCGGTGCCCACTTGGCGATGCCGCGGTCGGAGGACCCGTTGCTCTCCGGTTGGCATGCCGTCAACTGCCTGCGCGAGTGGCGTGGCGACACGCACTGGGCTGTGGTGGTCGCCGAAGGGCTCAGCCACGCGGAGGCGAGCATCCTGCACAACGCCTGGTTGGGGTACGAGTCCGACTGGCTCGCCCGATCGCGTGGCACCAGCGACGCCGACCTCGACGCCGCTTGGCGGTCGCTCAGCGAGCGTGACCTCGCCGCGAACCGCGTCGTGCTACCCGCGGGCATCGAGTTGCGTCAGCGGATCGAGGACGCGACCGACCGCCTGACGGTGCTGCCGTGGCAACTGCTCGGAGAGGAGCGGTCGCGCTGGTTCGCCGTGGCGTTCGAGCCCCCGTGCGAGCTGCTGCTGCACAGGGTCGATGTGACCGCGGGTCCGAACTACCAGCCCGCGAGCCGTACACGTCGCTGGATCGACCATCAGACCTGACGGGGCCGCACGGCGCCGTTCAGGACCTTTGGCGGTGGACACCACCGACACGAACGCCCAAGGTGAACAGGACGGAGAGCGACCATCCCGTCGGCAGGGACCCGTCGTGACCGAAAGTCCAGGGAATACCTCTCATGTCCCGGACTTGGTCGCGGACACATGGTGGGACATCTCACTCGATCTGCTCGTCATCGCTGACCGCGGCGGCTGTTTCACCGCGGTCAATCCGAGTTGGGAACGAGTGCTCGGCCACACGGCCGCGGTCATGACGTCTCGGCCGTATCTCGAATTCGTCCACCCCGACGATGTGGAGGCCACACGAGCCCAAGCAGCGCAGCTCCTGGCCGGCGGCTCGATGGCCGCGGACTACACGTGTCGCTTCCGCTCCGTCGCCGGCGACT
>JANOET010000264.1:0-16883 GCA_031413415.1 Acidimicrobiaceae bacterium | reverse complement strand
GGGGCCGGTCGTGGTGGTCGCGCCTGAGTCGGTGGCGTCCGGTGCCCCTGTTGTGGGCGTCGCGGTGGTGGATGCCGAGGGGTCGACGGTCGACACGGGCGGAGCACCCGGCTGGTCGTACACGAACGCGACGAGTTCGCGGGTCCAGTCGGGCACCAGGTTGATCTCGCCCTTGGCCAACGCCTCGAACGCGCCGGCGCGATCGAGCGCCACGGGGTCCTTGCGGGCCACGCGGTAGCCGGCGTCCTCGAGGATGCGCGCATAGATGGCGGCGAACAGGGCGCTCTCGTCGTCGCCTGCGATGGAGGTGACGATCACCCTGGGAGCGACGAGGCTGCTCGTGTCGGTGGCAGCGCCGTCGGACGAGCCGCACCCCGCGAGCACGGCGGCGGCCGCGCTGAGCAGCGCGATCGAGCGCAGGGGTCGGCGTACAGGAGAGGTCGTCCGCGTCATCGGGTGGCAAGCCTAACGTCGCGTGGCGTCGCGCTGCCGCCGGGCTCGAGTGGCTGGGCCTCGGTGACGTCTGGGTCCTGCGCGACCTGCACCAGGTGGTGGCCATCGTGATCCACGATCCACATCAGGCCCGGACGGGCCCGCGCGGGCAGGCGTCGCGGCAACACGGCGCTGAGCAGTTCGCCGTCGGCGTCGCCGCCACCGGCCGCCACCACGCCGAGCCGACCGTGACGGACGTGGTTCGTCCAGTGCCCGTACCGCTGGCGCAGCGCGTCGGCGCGAGCCGCGGCGACGATGGTGAGGCCGTCAGCGCGGCCGGCGGCGAGGGAGGCGAGCAGACCGTCGGGGTCGTCGATCAGCTCGGCGTCATCGCACACGACCAACACGGCGCCGGTGGCGTCGTCGAGTTCGTGCAGTTCCGTCGCGACCCTGACGACGAGATGGGCGCCGCCACGATCGAACGCAGAACGTCGGGGCAGCACCGCGACGACCGTGCCGTCGGGGTGTGCCTGCCGCCATGCCGTGGCGAGCCGGTTCAGTGTCGTGCTCCGACCGCAACGGCCACCTCCGAGCACGAGCACATGGTCGCCGTCGGGCACCGTGATGCATCGCACCTGTCCGGTGGTCACGTCGACCCCGATCGGCAACACCTGATCGCCGTCGCGCCGTTCACCGACCGGCAGGGTTGCGGCCGCCACGACCGACGGCACCACATCGAGCGGGTCGACACGCTGCCCGGCGTCGATCGCGTCGGCGGGCCGTTCCACCGAGTGCAGCAGCGCGGACGGTTCCACGAGTTGGGCGGTCAACCCGACCTCGGCGAGCTGCACCCGACCGGCGATGGCCCGAGGTACCTGACTCGCCGACACGCCGAGGATCGCTGCGTCGTGGGCGTCGTGCAGGTGCATCACCCAGCGGTGGGCGCAGCGGGCGAGCAGCGCGGCGGGCACCGTGCCGGGCCTGGTGGTGCTGACCAGCACGGTGTCGTGCACGGTGCCGAGCACGTGGTCGAGCGCGTCGAAGGTCTCGATGGTGTCGGTGGTGTCCAGCGTTCGGCGAACGGCATCGAGTCCGTCGATCACGACGACGCGGTGAACGCCGTCTGCGGACGGCAGGCGAAGGCGGTGGAGCAGCCGTGCGACCCGCTCCGTCTCGTGCAGCGCGACGACGACGCCGCGTGGGTGGGCAGCGAGCGCATCCCAGGCAACGTCTGCGGACGCGGCGAGCACGTGGACGTGCACGTCGCGTCGCGCGAGGGCCCGGATGGCGAGTAGCCGGAGCGTCGACGTCGCGCCGCTGCCCGGACTGCCGGCGACCACCACCGAACCATCGTCGGGCGACCACTGCAGTGGTGTCCGACACTGGCGGTCCGGGTCGTCGCACCAGCCGATCGCATCACTGGGCAGTTCGTGGCGGTGTAGTCGGTCCGGCAAGGGTGCGGCCCAGGGTGCCGGCCAGGTGGACGCAACGGTGCTGGGCAGCGCGGCCGCCGCACACACGGCGTCCACGACGACGGCGGCGTCGGCGACGTGGGCGGTCTGGAACACGACGTGCTCGTCGGCACCGAGACGCATCACGGCCCGGCCGGGAATCCGCCGCGGCAGCTGTGCCGGCGATCGGTCGCCAACCACGTCGATCGCATCGGCCGCATCGTGCAGGCGGAGCGCGATGCGCAGGTTGGTGTTGGCACGGATGTCGTCGCTGATCACGCCCTGGGGGCGCTGCGTCGCGAGCAACAGGTGGACGCCCAGACTGCGACCGCGCTGGGCGACACCGACCAGCGCGTGCAGGAACTCGGACTGTTCGGCCACCAGCGCTGCGAACTCGTCGACGACGATCACGAGCCGCGGCATCTCGACGTGTGGTGCCCTGATACGCAGTGACGGCAGATCGGCCGCGGCGTGTTCGCGCAGTACGGCCTCGCGACGGCGCAGTTCAGCGTGCAGGCTGCGCAGGGCGCGATCGGCCAATGCGTCGTCGAGATCGGTGACCACACCGACGACGTGGGGGAGGGCGGTGAGGTCGTCGAACGTCGCGCCCCCCTTGTAGTCGACGAGCACCAGTTGCAGTTGTGAGGGGGCGACGCGAACGGCGAGGCCGAGCACCAGGCTGCGCAACAACTCGCTCTTGCCCGCGCCGGTGGTGCCGGCGAGCAGTGCGTGTGGCCCGTCGCGCACGAGGTCGACGTCGACGATGCCGTCGGCCGCCACGCCGAGCGGTGTGCACGGCGCGAACGGTGTGTCGACGTCGCTCCATCCGGCGGCGATCGTGTTGGCGTCGAGTGGCCCCGTACCGAGCAGCGACACCAGGTCGACCGTTCGCGGCAGACGGCCGGCAGCCGCGGCGTCCTCGGGGTCGCGGAGTCCGCACAGCGCCGTGGTGTGCGCGACGGTGGCGGCGACACCAAAGCCGGCGACGCGCACGGGTGTCGGCAGCAACGACACCGTGGTGTCGGGGACCCATCTCGCCATCGGTCCGTGGCGCAGGGTGAGCACGGCCGTGCACAGTGGGGGCACACCATCACCGTCGTCGACGACGGCCAGGAGCGCGGCGTCGCCGAGCGCGCGGCGAAGTGGTCCGGTACGGGTCGCGAGCGCGTCGGCCATGTCGGTGACGATCACGACGTGGATGCCGCCGTCGAGTTGCTCGAGTGCATCGGCCAGGCCGGCCTCACCCACGATCGCCGCCTCGCCATCGGGCAGCACCAGCTGCGGGAGGCCGCGCAGGCCGTTCCAACGAGCTGCATCGCGTGTGACGATGACGAGCCGCAGGTCGGCTGGGCCGCACGAGGTCGCGAGTTGCACGACCACGGCGCGGGCCACCCCGTCCGCGCCGGGTCCGGTGAACGCGAGGCGCGCGCCGGGGCCGAGGTCGGCGGCCACCGGCAGCGAGGGAAGGTGTGCGACATGCTGCCCGAGGGTTCGCCACGCGACGTCGCCGAGCCCGATCGACACGCGAAAGGCATCGGGGTGTGCCGCCCGCCGGGCCCACAGCGAGCGGGTGGCGACCGCGTCGCGAGCGGTGACGACGGTGGGCACCGAGTGCCGGTGGGCGCGATCGAAGGCGTTGCGGTCGGCGTCGAGCGCCAGCTCGTACGCGGCGAGCGCGGCAGCGTGCTCGGCACGGCGGCGCGTTCGGGCCCGTCGCGCGCCGAGGTGTTGGGCGAGCCAGCTGCCGAACGCAACCACGCTGCCGAGCGCGCCGAACAGCAGGAACATCGGCTGATGCAGCACGGTGGCCAAGACCGCAGCACCGACCAGGCCGAGGGCTGCCGGGAGCAGTCCACCGATGTCGTGCGTGTCGTCGGCCGGCGACGTGGGTTCGGTCAGTTCGATCGGCGTCCAGTCGGGGACCGCGCGCGGGCCACGCACGACGGTGCCGTCCGGGCGCACCATGGCCGGCGACACCGCCGTGGCGACGGCGCCCAGTTGCAGGGTGCTCGAGCCGAGTTCGAGCACAGCGTCGGCGGGCACGAGGGTGCGTCCCGAGAGCGGCACACCGCTGCATCGCACGGGCACTCGACCCGTCAGTTGGGTCGCATGGACCGTTCCGTCGTCGAGGACCTCGAGCAACACGTGGTGCGGCTCCAGTGTCGGGTCGTCGCATCGCACGGGTGCGGCGGGGGCCCGGCCGACCAGGTGTCGGCCGACGCCGAGTTCGATCGAGGTTCCGGCGTCGGGGCCGGTGCGCCAGGTGCAGTTCACGCCCTCACTGGGCACGTCGTCGCAACACATCCGGCAAGAAAACCGCAGGTGAACGCCCCGGTGAGGCCCGCGGTGAGGCTCGGTGTGAGGGGTGTGGAGAGTGGCCGCGCGGACGCTCGGGTCATGACCTCGCACACCGCCCTCCTCGTCCGCCTGACCCGTGAATGGCAGGCCCTCAACCATCGACCTGTCGTTGTGCGCAGGGCTGCTGGCTGGCGGCTCGGGGTGCGGTTCGAGTCGCTCGACGAACTGGTCGCCGCCGCAGGTCTGCGCGACCGGAACCAACCGTCGTGCACGTGCCCCGACCAGATGTCGTCCGAGAACGAAGTGCTCGGCCGCCTGGTGGCCGTGGGGCATGCCGACGACCTGGCGGCTCGGGTGGTGCTGCAGCGACTGCTGCCGGGTCTCACCGCGGCCGCCCGACGGTGGTCGCAGCGGCCCCAGGGGGGTCCCGAGGCGCTCGACGAGCTGCTCGCCGCAGCGTGGACGGTCATCCGCACCTATCCGGTCGAGCGCCGGCCGCTCCACGTCGCTCCTCGGCTGTTGCGCGACGCCGAGTACCACGCGTTCGTCCGGCCGCACCGCCGCATGCTCGTCGTGCAGACCGTGCCCGGCGATCGACTCGATCGGCCGGTGCAACCCGTGGACGACGCGTTGCCGAGTGTCGAACTGGCCGAGCTGATCGCCGCGGCGCACACGCTGACCGACCGCGACCGCGAGCTGCTCGCGCTCATCATCGACGGTCGCACGGTGAGCGAGGTCGCCTCGGCACTGCAGGTGAGCATCCGCACCGTCACCAACCACCGCGAGGCGATGATCAGCCGCCTCCGGCAGACGGCGCGGGCGCTCGCAGCGGCGTGACGGTCGCCAGGTCAGTGGCCGGGCTTGAAGCGGCGCAGGCGAAGACTGTTGCTCACCACGAACACACTGCTGAACGCCATTGCCGCCCCGGCCACCACCGGCGACAACATCCATGCCATGGCCAACGGGATGGCGGCCACGTTGTAGGCGAACGCCCAGAACAGGTTGCCCTTGATGATGCCGAGTGTGCGCCGGCTGAGGCGGATGGCGTCGGCTGCGGCGTGCAGGTCGGCACGCACCAGGGTGAGGTCGCTGGCCTCGATGGCCACGTCGGTACCGGTGCCCATGGCGATGCCCAGATCGGCCTGGGCGAGCGCGGCGGCGTCGTTCACGCCGTCGCCCACCATCGCCACGACTCGGCCTTCGGCCTGGAGACGTTGCACCTCGGCCACCTTCTGATCGGGGAGCACACCGGCGATGACGTCGTCGGGGGCGATGCCCACCTCGGCGGCGACCGCGGCGGCGGTGGCCTGGTTGTCGCCGGTGAGCAGCATCGGGCGCAGGCCGAGGTGACGGAACCGTTCGATGGCGTCGCGGCTCGTGGGCTTGACGGTGTCGGCGACGGCGATGGTGCCGAGCAGCGTGCCGTCGCGGGTGACGGCCACGACGGTGCGGCCCTCGCTCTGCGCGGGGATCTGCGCCGGCTCGGCCCGACCCACCCAGACGAGGGCGCCGTCGACGGTGCCCGATGCACCGACACCCGACTGTGCGGCGAAGCTCTCGGCGACCGAGGCGGGCAGGGCCTGTTCGTCGGCGGCGCGGACGATCGCCTTGGCGATGGGGTGTTCGCTGGCCCGCTCGACGGCGGCGGCCAGGCGGAGCAGTTCGCCTGCGTCGATCGCGCTGGCGTCATCCGGGGTGACGTCCACCGGGGTGACCCCGACGACGTCCATGCGACCCGTGGTCACCGTGCCGGTCTTGTCGAGCACGATGGTGTCCACCTTGCGGGTGCTCTCGAGCACTTCGGGTCCCTTGATGAGGATGCCCATCTGGGCGCCGCGGCCGGTGCCGACGAGCAGCGCGGTGGGGGTGGCGAGCCCGAGCGCGCAGGGGCAGGCGATGATGAGCACGGCGACGGCCGGGCCGATGGCCTCGGTGAAGCTGCCGGTGCGGGCGAACCAGAAGCCCAGGGTCGCGGCGGCGAGCACCATCACGATCGGTACGAACACGCCGGCGATGCGGTCGGCGAGCCGTTGTACGGGCGCCTTGCCGCTCTGCGCGGCCTCGACCAGGCGGGCCATCTGCGCGAGCGCGGTGTCGGCGCCGACGCGGGTGGCGCGCACCACGAGTCGACCGTTGGTGTTGATGGTGGCTCCGGTGACGGCATCGCCCGGCACCACGTCGACCGGCACGCTCTCGCCGGTGACGAGCGACATGTCGATGGCCGACGTGCCGTCCTGCACCATGCCGTCCGTGGCGATGCGTTCGCCGGGGCGGACCACGAAGCGATCGCCCACCTTCAACGCACTGGCGGGGCGGGTCAACTCGGTGCCGTCGTCCTGCAACACGTTCGCCGTGTCGGCACCGAGGGCGAGCAGGGCCTTCAGGGCGCCACCGGCGCGGCGCTTGGCCTTCACCTCGAAGTATCGACCGGCGAGGATGAGCGCGACGGTGGTGCTGGCCACCTCGAAGTACAGATGGTGGCTGTCGCCGCGAGCCGGGACGAGCGACATCGGCATCTTCATGCCCAGTTCGCCGGCTGGAGTGGCGAGCAGCGCGTAGAAGCTCCAGCCGTAGGCGGCGATGACGCCGACGGACACGAGCGTGTCCATGTTCGCCTCGGCCTGCTTGAGGTTCTTCCAGGCGACTCGATGGAACGGCATCGCCGACCAGATGGCGACCGGGGTGGACAGGGCGAGCGTCACCCACTGCCAGCCGCGGAACTGCAGCGCAGGGATCATCGACAGCAGCAGCACCGGCACGCCCAGGGCCACGGCGACCACGAGACGACGGCGGAGATCTTCCAGCCGTTCGGCATGAGGGTCGGTGCCGTCGTCGACGGCCGACGGGAGGTGTGCGCCGTAGCCGATGGACTCGACTGCCTCGACCAGCTGGTCGGCGCTGACGTGTCCGGAGTCGAAGTGCACCGTGGCCTTCTCGGTGGCGTAGTTCACCGTGGCGGTGACGCCATCGAGGCGGTTGAGCTTCTTCTCGATCCGGTTGGCGCACGCCGCGCAGGTCATGCCCGTCAGTTCGAGGTCGAGCTGATCGAGCCCGGCCGGCGTGGGAATGGCCGGCGTGGGAATGGAGGGCGTGGGTGTGGAGGGCGTGGAGGGCATGGTGGGGGTGCTCATGACTGGACCACCGTGAACGGAACGGTGAGGACATCGCCGCGGTACCCGAACTGCAGGAACATGCGGTAGGTGCCGGGTTCGGGGAGGCCGCTGTCGGTGGTAGGGCCGAACATGAACGCGCCGAGCATGTCCATCGTCGGGTGGAGGTGGATGGAGGCGAGATCGCCCTGACGGATGGCGACGAGGTGTGCGGCTTGGCCGAGGTACGGCTCGACGCCGTCGGCCGGTGTGCCGTCCTCGTTGGTCACGGTGAAGTTCACGCCGTCGCGGACGATGCGCAGGCCGTTCACGGTGACGTCGTCGTCGGGTGCGGGCAGGGGCACGGTGTCGACCTGCACCTCGTCGTCGGCGTTGGCGCTGACGACGACCGGGGCGCTTTCGCCGGCGGGGGTGCCGTCGAAGATCAGGTGCCACGGGCCCGGCTCGTCGAGCGTGACCTGCCACGAGCCGTCGTCGGCGATGTCGGGGTGCAGGTGTTGAAACCCGCTCAGGTCGGGTCGGACCACGAGTTGGTGCAGCAGCGCTCCATGCGCCATCTGGAACTCGGTGACCCGCATGCCGTCCTTCATCTCCAGGTGGAAGGTGAGGGTGCGCGGGCTGCCGTCGCCGCCGGTGATCGAGTCGGTGACCAACCGGTGGTTGCCGTTCTCGAACCCGGGCGGCACGACCGAGCCGGGGCCATCGCTGTGGCTGTGGTCGTCGGAGTGGGAGTGGCCCGGCAGCTTCTCGCCCAGCGAGTAGGCGGTGCCGAACGTCCCGAGCAGGACGATGAGGAATGCCGTCAGCCGGCCCCAGACGCGCATCTCAGGCGACGACCTCGAATCCGGCTTCGTCGATCGCGGCCACGATGGCGGCGTTGTCGAGTTGGTCACCTTCGACGGTGACGATCTTCGTGTCGAGGTCGACCAGGACACCGGCGACGCCGGCGACCTTGCCGACCTCGTCCTTGACCGCGGCTTCGCAGTGGCCGCAGGTCATTCCGGGGACGTGGAAGGTGAGTTCGCTCATGATGATGTGCCTTTCGTGCTGTTACTGAGTTGCTTCCTGGTTCGGAATCCGTACCGCATCACGTGCGGAGCAGTCGCTCGACGGCCCTCGTGGCCTCACGGACGAGTTCGTCGGTGCGCTCGCTGTCGGCCGCGGCCGCGGCACCGGCGACGCAGTGCTGGAGGTGCTGGTCGAGCAGCTGCAGCCCCACTCCCTGGAGGGCCTTGGTGACGGCGGCCACCTGGGTGAGCACGTCGATGCAGTAGGTCTCCTCGTCGACCATCCGCTGCAGGCCACGCACCTGGCCCTCGATGCGCTTGAGGCGCGCCGTGAGCTGATCCTTCTGGTCGTGGTAGCCGGGCGTGACGTGTTCCATGTGCTCACCATACCCCAGGGGGGTAGGGGTTGCAACACGCGACCGCAGTTCTCGGGGAACTCAGGGTCGTTCGGTGAACGTCGGCTTGCGCTTCTCGAGGAACGCTGCGATGCCCTCCTGCGCGTCGGCGGTGACGGCGGCACTGGCCATCACGTCGACCGCGAACGCATATGCCGCGGACTGGTCGAGCCCCACCTGGGCGTAGAAGCCCTGCTTGCCCAGCGCCTTGCTGCGCAGGCTGCCCCGAGTGGCGCGACGCAGCAGATCCAGCGTCGCGGCTTCGAGTTCGGCGTCGGGCACGGCGTGGTTGATGAGCCCCCATTCGGCCGCGGTGGCGGCGTCGATCGGGTCGCCGGTGAGTGCCATCTCGAGCGCCCGCTTGCGGCCGACGTTGCGGGCCACGGCCACGAGCGGGGTGTGGCAGAACAGGCCGCCCTTGCCGCCGGGGATCGCGAAGCCCGCACTCTCGGCCGCGACCGCGAGGTCGCACGTCGCCACCAGTTGGCATCCGGCGGCGGTGGCGAGCGCATGCACTCGGGCGATGACCACCTGGGGGATGGTCTGCACGGTGTCCATCATCTCGGTGCACACGTCGAACAGGTGCCGCGCCTCGTCGACCGTGGCGCCGGCCATGTCGCCGAAGTTGTGGCCGGCCGAGAACACCGGACCGTTGGCAGCGAGGATGACGCCGGTCGCATCGCTCGCGCCGACGGCGCGGAACGCGGCCGTCAGCTCGAGCATCACGTCGAGGGCGAGCGCGTTGCGCTTCTCGGGACGGTTGAGCGTGATCGTGGTGAAGGGACCGTCGGTCTCGACGAGGAGGTGCTGGTTCATCACCCACGAGTCTCGCGCTTGCGGAGCGCGACCAGGAACGCCTGTACGGATCGGGCGTGCTCGCGTCGCCACAGGTCGACGAGATCGCCGGTGTCGTGCGCATCGAGAAGCCGGTCGAACGGCAGCGACGCGAGTTGGGTAGCGGCGAGTGGCGCCACCGGCAGGCCGGCGCGTTCCCGCAGCAGCAGCTTGAGCATGAGCTCGACCCGTACATCGCGCACGTGGTCGACCGGGGCATCGAGCCACTCGCGAGCGACCCGCTTGCCGGCTGCGGTAGCGGTGAGCGTCGCCCGATCTCGGGTGCCGCCCGTGGGCGCCTTGCGGCGCGTCAAACCCTGGGCGACCAGGCCATCGATGGCCCGGTAGGTGAGCGGGCGGCTGAGCGTGAACACGCGGCCCAGTTCACCGTCGGGGGTGAGCAACGTGCCGATGGCCCAACCGTGCGACACGCCCTGCACCACCAGCGTGAGGCAGGCATGTTCGGCGAGCGTGGGCACGCCGGAACCGTAGTCAACGCCGTGTTCTTCAGTTGTCAAGGTGCTGGGGAAGTGGTGGGATCGGGTGGTGCCGCGGGTCAGGCGGCCCAGCGTCGGGGTGGTCCGGTGGTCATCACTCGGCCGGTTGGTGTGGTGACGGTGAGCTCGCGGTTGGGGCCGAGGGTCAGTTGCCAGCCTCGGTCGTGGACGAGGTGGTGGTGGCGGTTGCAGATCGGCAGCAGGTTCGCGAGGTCGGTGCGGCCGCCGTGGCGCCACCAGGTGACGTGGTGGATGGTGCAGTGGTCGAAGCGGACATCGCAGCCGGGGACGGCGCAGGTGCGGTGCAGCGCGCGGAGTGCCCGTCGTTGGGCGCGGTTGGCGAGTCGGGTGGTGCGTCCGAGGTCGAGTTGTCCGGGGGCGGTGATGATGATGCCGTTGCGGACGACGATCTCGTGGACGTGGGTGGTGGGGTGGTCGAGGAGGTCGTGGAGCACTCGGTCGGGGATGTCGGTGTCGCGGCCCCAGTCGATGTCGGGGGTTCCGTCGGGTGTGGTGTGGTCGATGACGACGATGACCTCCGACCCACGCGCCGAGCCGGCACCGGCGCCGTCCTGTTCGAGCAGTTGCAGCAGGGCGTGGGCGCGGAGGAAGGCTTGGCGTTCGAAGGGGTCGGTGGGGCAGCCGGGGATGGGTGGCCCGTGGTGGAGTGCTTCGATTCGCGTGGTGAGGCGGCGGTCGAAGCCGAGTGTGCGGAGTGGGTCGAGCGCAAGCCGGTAGATGGTCATGCCGGTGTCGCGGTCGGCGTGCGAGGTGAGGCGGATGCTGGCCTGTTGCGCGGCGAATCGCGCCTCGGCCGGGTCGTCGGACGGGTCGTCGGGTGTGGGGCGGAGGCGTTCGTAGCGGGCGATCTCGCGGGTCAGGAACCGGCCGAACTGGCTGGCGGACCCGCTGCGGGCGGTGAGCAGCAGGCGTGTGTGGTCGGCGGCGAGTTGCTCTCGTTCGTGTTGCAGCAGCCGGCGTGCCGCGTCGCTCAACCGGTCGAGGTGGGAGGCGGAGATCTCGCCGGCCGCGAGTGCGTTGGCGAAGGTGGGGAACGTCGAGAGGATGTCGGCTCGTCGTTCGGCCCTGGTGAGCGAGGCGGTGGACATGTGGACCGAGTCGCGGTCGAGCAGCTCGAGTGGTGACCGTCCGGTCTCGCGCAGGGCGGCGACGAGCGCCAGGCGTTGCGACTCGGCCCAGGCGATGAGCCGGTCGACCGAGCCGAACGCCGTCTCGACCGGACCGGACAGGACGTCGTCGACCAACAGGTACGGCAGAGCGCGGCGGGCGAGCGGTTCGTCGACGGTGGCGGTGTCTGTGGCGGTGTCTGTGGCGGTGTCTGCGGCCACGTGGGCCCTCCCTTCGAATCACAGCGCACGCTGACCCGAAGCGGATGGGTAGGTGCGGTCGGTTGGTGACGTCCGAGGACGTGATTCGCCGGGGAAGGCAAAACGAACACTAGTTCGATCACATGAAAATGTCAACACGTGCGACGACAATTCCTTCGAGCCCGAGCCCGAGCCCGAGCCCGAGCCCGAGCCCGAGCCCGAGCCCGAGCCCGAGCCCGAGCCCGAGCCCGCATTGTCAAATAGTCAACTCGTGACTATGGTGACGCGCCATGACGTTCCGACGCCGCAACCTCGTCGCGCTCGCTGCTGTACTCCCGTTGCTCGCGGCGTGTGGTGACTCGGACGGCGCGCCCACGGGTGGAGGTTCGATCACGGTGGGTGCGGCCGCATCGTTGACCGCGTCGTTCACCGAACTCGGCGACGCGTTCATGGCCGCCAACCCCGGCACCACCGTCACCTTCGACTTCGGCTCGTCCAGCGACGTCGTCAACCGCATCAACGAAGGTGCGCCCACCGATGTGTTCGCTTCGGCCGACACGAAGAACATGGACAAGCTCGTGGCCGGCGCCCGTGTCGCGACCGACCCGGTCACGTTCGCCACGAATGAACTGCAGATCATCGTCGCCAAGGGGAATCCGAAGGGCATCACCGGCGTCGCCGACCTGGCCAACCCCGACCTGCTCGTCGTGGCCTGCTCGCCCGACGTGCCGATCGGTGGCTACACCCAGCAGGTGTTCGATGCCGCAGGCGTGTCGGTCGCGCCGGTCTCGTTCGAGGAGAACGTGAAGGGCATCGTCACCAAGGTCTCGCTCGGGGAGGCCGATGCGGGCGTCGTCTACCGTACCGACGTGCTCGCCGCCGCCGACACGGCCGAAGGGGTCGACATCCCCGCCGATGTCAACGTGCAGGCGACCTATCCGATCGCGGTGACGAAGGACTCGGCCAACGCCGACCTGGCTGAGACCTTCCTGGCCTACGTGGTGTCGGCTGCCGGTCAGCGCATCCTCCAGCAGTTCGGCTTCGGAACACCGTGACCCGACGCAGCCGAGCCCAGCGACCGCCTGCCGTCGCGATCGCGCTGGCCGTCGTCGCCGTCGCGTTCTTCGCCCTTCCGTTCGCCGGTCTGCTGTGGCGGGTCCCGTGGAGTCGCCTGTGGGAAGTCCTGTCCAACGACGAGGTGCGCACCGCGTTGCGCCTGTCGCTGGTGACCTCGTTGATCGCCGCGACGTTGTCGTTGCTGTTCGGCGTACCGCTCGCGTGGGTCCTGGCGCGGGTGCGGTTCCCCGGTCGACGCTTCGTGCGCGCGCTGTGCACACTCAGCATGGTGCTGCCACCAGTGGTCGGCGGTGTGGCGCTGTTCTTCTCGTTCGGTCGGCGCGGTCTGTTCGGCCGCTGGCTCGACAGTTGGTTCGGCATCACCCTGCCGTTCAGCACCGCCGGCGTGGTGATGGCGCAGACGTTCGTCGCCATGCCGTTCCTGGTGCTCACGGTCGAGGCCGCGTTGCGCCAGCACGACGGTCGCATCGACGACGCCGCCCGCACGCTGGGCGGCTCGCGGTGGTACGTGTTCCGGCGCGTCACGCTGCCCACGGTGCGACCCGCGCTCGTCGCCGGTGCCGTGCTGGCGTGGGCGCGAGCCCTGGGTGAGTTCGGCGCGACCATCACCTTCGCCGGTAACTCGCCGGGTCGCACGCAGACCATGCCGCTCGCCATCTACCTCGCACTCGAGTCCGATCCGGAAGCAGCGCTGGTGCTCAGCCTGGTGATGATCGTCGTCAGCTTCGGTGTGCTCGCGGGCTTGCGTGAACGGTGGATGGGAGACCCGCAGTGACCGGCCTGCACGCCGACGTCGGCGTCCGCTACGCCGAGTTCTCGGTCGCCGTCGAACTGGTGGTCGAACCCGGTGAGGTGGTCGCGCTGCTCGGCCCCAACGGAGCCGGCAAGACGACGGTGCTACGCGCCCTTGCCGGCTTGCAGCCCGTCGACGCCGGTCGGATCGTCCTCGACGGAATGATCCTCGACGACCCGGCGGCCGAACAGTTCACGGAGGCCTCCGATCGCCCGATCGGCGTCGTCTTCCAGGACTACCTGCTCTTCCCGCACCTGTCCGTGCGCGAGAACGTGGCGTTCGGGTTGCGCGCCCGCGGCACGGCGAAAGCGTCGGCACGGACGATCGCCGACATGTGGCTGCACCGCGTCGGACTCGCGTCGTTCGCCAATCGTCGGCCGACGTCGCTGTCCGGTGGCCAGCAGCAGCGCGTCGCGTTGGCCCGCGCGCTGGCGTTCGGTCCGCGGCTGCTGTTGCTCGACGAACCACTCGCCGCGCTCGATGCCGGGACGCGTGGTGACGTGCGACGCGACCTGCGCGCCCACCTCGACGGATTCGGCGGCTGCACGGTGCTCGTCACCCACGATCCCGTCGACGCGTACGCCTTGGCCGATCGGGTCGTGGTCATCGAGGGCGGAGCGGTCGTGCAGGACGGCACGCTCGCCGAGGTGGCCGCGCACCCGCGGTCGCGTTACGTCGCGGATCTGGTGGGTATCAACCTGCTGTCGGGAGTGGTGCTCGGTGGCGTCTTCGAGACCGAGTCCGGCGGGTCGGTGGTCGTGGGTGACGAGCCCGTCGACGGTCCGGCCTTCCTGGCCGTGCGCCCGCAGTCGGTGTCACTGCATTGGACGCATCCCGAGGGCAGCCAGCGCAACGTGTGGCAGGCGAGGGTGGCGGGCATCGACCACCACCACGACCGCGTGCGCGTTCGGCTGGAGGGTTCGCTGCCGATCGTCGCCGAGATCACGCCGGCGGCGTTGGCGACGATGAACATCCGTCAGGGCGACGAGGTGTGGGCGGCCATGAAGGCCAGCGAACTGGTCACCTACCCGCGCTGAGCGTGTCGTGGCGTGCGCCGCGGTGTGCCCGGCACGTGTGCGCTGCGGATGTCACCAGTCGACGTCGTTGCAGTCGCCGTCGCCGCACTCGACCTGCAGCGTGGCGTGTGACAGCCCGAATCGTTCGGTGAGCGCGGCCTGGGCCTGGGTGAGCACCCGTCGGTTCTGCCGCTCGTCGCGGACCTGGACGTGTGCGCTCAACACGTGCATCTCGCTGGTCAACGTCCAGACGTGCAGGTCGTGCACACCGGTGACGCCGTCGATGGACATCAACGTGTGCTCGATGTCGTGCACGTCGAGCTCGGGCGGCGCGGCCTGCACCAGCACCCGCACCGCGTCGCGTCCCAGCCGGAACGCCCGCGGCAGGATGAACAGGCCGATGGCTGCGCCGACCACGGGGTCCACCCAGTGCCAGTCGGTGAACCACATCACTCCGGCGGCGACGATGACGCCCACCGAGCCGAGCATGTCGCTCATCACCTCCAGGTAGGCGCCGCGCACGTTCATGCTCTCGGCCGCGCCGTCGCGCAACATGAGGAACGCGACGACGTTGACGAGCAGACCGACGACGCCGACGATGAACACCGGCAGCGACGCGACCTCGACCAGGTCGGATTCGGTGAGACGGAGCACGGCCTCCACGAGGACGTAGCCCGCGACCGCGAACAGCAGCACGGCGTTGGCGAGTGCGGCCAAGATCTCGAGCCGGTACAGCCCGAACGTGCGGTGGTCGGGGTGATCGGTTCGGTTCGCCGCCGTGATCGCAGCCAGCGCCATGCCCAGTCCGAGTGCATCGGTGGCCATGTGGCCAGCGTCGCTGAGGAGCGCCAGCGAGTTCGTCGCCAGGCCGACCACGACCTGCACGACCAGGAAGGCGAGTATCAACGCGAATGCCGTCTTCAGTCGGCCGGCCTGGCGTGCTCCGGCCCGTGTGGCGCCGTGCGAGTGCGAGTGGTCGTGGCCCACACGGTGAGTGTGCCACCCGCGGCCCGGTACTGTTCGCGCATGGCCGAACTGACCGACACGATGTCCGACGCCGAGATTCACGGCATCGGTGATCGCCTGGTCGCGGCGATCGCGGCCGGCGACGCCGACGCGGTGCGCAGCATCTACGCACCCGATGCGCAGATCTGGCACAACTTCGACCAGGTCGACCAGAGCGTCGATGACAACCTGCGCACCCTTGTCGATCTGCATCACCGGGCCAGCGGTCTGCAGTACACCGAGATCCGTCGTTTCACGGCTCCCGGCGGGTTCGTGCAGCAGCACGTGCTCACCGGCCAGGCCAAGGGCGGCCCGCTGCACATGCCGGCGATGATCCGCTTCTGGGTGGAGGGCGGCCGCGTCGCCCGGCTCGAGGAGTACCTCGACACCCGTCAGGCGATGGTCCTGTACGCCACCGATTGAACGTGACTCGGAAAACCCGCTGCGCACGAGCCCGCGTCGGGCATACGGTTCGTGCATGCACCTCGCCGAGCGCTTCGACCTCCCCGCCGGGTACGTCGCCCAGCCATACGCCGGGCCCGACGACCTGCCCGAGATGCTCGCGTCGCTGATCGCACACCGTGAGCGCTCCGGCCTCGACGAGCGACCGACGCTCGACCAGATGCGCTCGACCTACGCTCACCTCACCGACTGCGATCCGGACCGCGACATCGCCCTGTTCCGCACGACAGCGGGTGAGCCGGTCGGGTACACGCGCGCCACCCACGACGACCTCGAGTCCGGTGTACGCGACTGCGTCGTGTTCGTCCCAGTCCGGCCCGAGCACCTCGACCAGGCGATGTACACCGCCGTCGTGCTGGGCGTCGAACGGCACATGACCGATCGCGCCGCGGCGTTCGGCCCGGCTCGCTACCGCGCCTACGCGCACCATCCCGGTCCGGGTCTGCCGCCGACTGGCGAGGCCGCGTGGCTGGAGCAACTCGGCTATGTCGCCGCCGAGTGGGGTGCGTCGCTGCAACGCCCGCACCTCGACGACGTCCCCGACCTGCCCCTGCCCGACGGCGTGGAGGTCCGCCTGGTGACCGCCGATCAGGTTCGCCACATCCTCGAGGTCCACCATGAGGCGTTCCGCGGCGAGTGGGACTTCCACGAGGCCTCGTCCGAGGAGATCGAACTGATGATGGAGGACCCGCTGACGGACCGCACGCTCTGGCAGGTGGCCTGGGCGGGTGACGAGGTGGTCGGGCAGGTCAAGCCGTTCATCAACCCCGAGGAGAACGCCGAGCGTGGCTACCTCCGCGGTTACACCGAGTACATCTCCACGCATCGCGACTGGCGCAACCGAGGTCTCGCCAGCGCCCTGCTCGCGCGCAGCCTGCTCGTGCTCCGTGAGCGAGGGATGACCGAGGCCGTGCTCGGCGTCGACACCAACAACCCGGGCGGTGCGTTCCACGTGTACACCCGCCTCGGCTTCGAGCTGCGCACCTACGAGGCGGTCTACCTGAAGCCAATCGTCACCTTGGGTGATCCGGTGCCCCTGAAGTACTTCGGTTGATTGGTGACGAATCGTCTTCGGTTGATTCGTCACACTCGTTGGCTCAGATTGTCGCGTGTTCTGCGGGGACCGAGGCGCGCTTCTTTCGAATGGCGCCAGTGGTGGTGCGCTGCTGAGTGCGCAA
>JANOET010000263.1:0-3829 GCA_031413415.1 Acidimicrobiaceae bacterium | reverse complement strand
ACTCGTCATGTGGTGCAGCCACCATCACCACGAGAAGCACCGGCCCGGGGTGAAGGTCATCGGCAACGCCCACGACCTGAAGCTCCAGTTGGCCGACGGCACGATCATCGACTGCCCGCCCAACACCATCACCAGGAACTTGAGTTCGCGCGAACAGCCACAACAGGGCGACCTGTTCGGGGACCACCCACCCGGACGAACGGAACAGGCGGCGGCCTGACACCACGCGCCGAGCATGCCGACCCTCGTCAGTCGGTGATGCAAACCCACCTGGGAACCCGCGCCTCGGCGCGGGTGTCGGCGCGTCCATAGGGTGACGGCATGCAGCTCACGCCGAAGTACGACTCGCCACCGGTGCTCTCGCTCGACGGGCCGCCCGGGGCGATCGCGGAGCCCGCCATCCGCCAGCAGCGACGGCTGGTCGACACCCTCGCTGCGCTGACACCTGGGCAGTGGGAACGCCCCAGTCGCTGCGATGGTTGGTCGGCGCGCGACGTCGCCGTGCACCTGCACGGTGTGCATGGCTTCTGGCAGTTCTCGGCCGCACAGGGCCTGAAGGGTGCGCCGACCCGCTTCCTCGCCACGTTCGACCCGGTCGCTTCGCCACCGCGGATGGTCGCCGCGGCCACACCGATGAGCAACGACGAACTGGTCGACCAGATGCGCACGTCGACTGCGGCGCTCGAGGCCCAGTGGCGGTCGTTCACCGAGGCCGACTGGACCGCGCTGGCCGAAGCACCGCCGGGCCACATCAGCATCAGTGCCGTCGTGCACCACGCCCTGTGGGACAGCTGGATCCATGAGCGCGACATCATGCTGCCGCTCGGCATCACCCCTGCGGTCGAGGACGACGAGGTGGCCGCGAGCCTGCGCTACGTCGCCGCGCTCGCCCCCGCCTTCGGCATCTGTCGCGGCGGCACCGCGCACGGATCGTTCACCATCGACGCCGGCCACGTGCGGGCGGTGATCGACATCGGTGACGCCGTGTACGTCCGCGCCGGTGCCGCCGTGGAGACCGTGGACACCGTGGACACCGGCGATCCGGCCGCGGGCATGGTGCTGCGCGGCGACCCCGTCGAACTGTTGGAGATGCTCAGCTTCCGCGCCCCCTGGACGCTGCAGCCGCCCGCCGACTCGGCGTGGATGCTCACCGGGTTGGCGCACACGTTCGACCTCGACGACTGACATCGCCGGGTGCGATGATGTCGCCGTGAATCTGGCGACTCCGACGACCCGTTACGTCGAGGTCGACGACTTGCAGTTGGCGTATCAGGTGCTCGGGGACGGTCCGATCGACCTGGTGTATCACCACGGGTTCTGTCACCTGGATCTCCAATGGGACGTCGCGGCTGAAGCGGCGTTCAATCGACGGCTGGCGTCGTTCAGCCGATTGATCTTGTTCGACCGACGCGGAACGGGTGCGTCCGAGCGCCTGCACCGAGGCGCGGCTCCGACAGTGGACGAATGGACGGCCGATCTGTTGGCGGTGCTCGACGCCGTCGAGTCCGAGTCGGCCGCATTGTTCGTGGAGGCCGAGGCGGGCCCCGTTGCAGTCAACTTCGTCGACCAACACCCCGATCGTGTGCGGGCGCTCGTGTTGGCCAACACGGCCGCCAGGTACGCCTGGGCGCAGGACTACCCCGATGGCTGGAGCGAGGAGGCGATCAACGAGTTGGTCGAGCTCTACCGAACGGTGTGGGGGACGAATGCGATCGGTGCCGAATGGCCGTCACTCGCCGGAGACCCGATTCAACTGGACGCGCTGGCGCGCCTCACTCGGGCAGCAGCGACCCCCGGTATGGCCGCGGAGCACTACCGCCGCATGTGGCGTGATCTCGACGTCCGTGACCTCCTCGGAAGGGTGTCTGTGCCGACGCTCGTCGTGTCGACCCCGGGCACTCAGCCGTTCGCGTCGTACCTCGCGTCGGCGATCCCCGGAGCGCAACTCCTCGAGACGCACAGCAAGAGCCATCTGCTGTTCGGCGACGACAACGACGAACTCCTCTCCGAGGTCGCATCATTCCTGACAGGGAGCGCTGCCTCGCTCGTTTCGCGACGACAGCTCCTCACCGTCGTGTTCACCGACATCGCGTCCTCGACGGAACAGCTCAGCGCCTTGGGGAACCGAAAGTGGAGTGCGATCCTTGATACCCACGATCGCACGGTGCGAAGCCACCTCGAGCACTTCGGTGGGCGCGAGGTGAACACCACCGGCGACGGCTTCGTCGCGGTCTTCGACACACCGAGCGCTGCCGTTCGGTGCGCACGCGCGATCGTCGACGCTCTTGCGGAGATGCAGATCGAGGTGCGAGCTGGGGTGCACGCCGGCGAGTGCGAACTGCGCGGCGACGACATCGCAGGCATGACGGTCCACATCGCCGCACGAGTCGCCGGAGCCGCAGCGTCGGGCGAGGTCCTCGTGTCCCGAACGATCGTCGACCTGCTCCTCGGCTCCGATTCGCACTTCGTCGATCGAGGCGAACACATCCTGAGGGGAGTCCCCGAACCCTGGTCGCTGTTCGCATTCGACCGACACTGACCGACACCGCGCATCGGCTCCGTGTGGCGGTCGACCTCAGGCGCGCACGTTGGGCATCATCGTCACTGGCGGGACGTCGGATCCAAGAAAGCGCTCGATGAGACCGACGACCTCATGTGGGTGTTCCATCGGCAGTGCGTGTGAGGCGCCAGGCACGATCGCGAGCTGAGCCTCTGGCAACCCGGCGAAGAACGCAGCCGTGTGGCTCAGCGGGACGAGATCGTCGTCACCGGCCATGACCAGCACGGGGACCGACACCTTCGCAAGATCGTCGGCGGTCAGTTCTGGCTCGATGCCGAACAGGTGAAATCCCTTCGCTGCGACAACGGCGAAGTGGTCGGGTCCGTCTGGCGAGCGCTCGGCATACGCCGCGGCCATCAGCGCGACGATGTGAACCGGGCCACCGATGTGTTCGATGACCGCGATCGTCTCGTCGACCATCGACTCGTAGTGGAACGCTTCCGGGGTGTCGGCAGTCCTGCCATGCCCACGGCGATCGAATGCCGCGACTCGCCGGCGCTCGCCGAGCGGTCCGCCGACACTGTCGAGCAATGCATCGCTGTTCGAGAGCCCGCCGTGCAACAACAGCACGGTCTCGTCACCAGTTCCTCGAACCGTGTACCAGGTCGGGTGGCCGAGGACGTCGAGGGTGGGCATGGATCGACCCTACTTGGCTCGTCCTGTCCGCTCGGCCGGACGCACCTGCTGCTCATTGCGTTCAGCTCGGGTTCAGAGGCCGCCTACATTCGTTCGATGACCGATCCCCGTTCGCTCGCAGACGACTACCTCGGTTTCCGGCAATCCACCGAGGCCCTACGCCTGCTGCGAAGCGGGCAAACCACGAATCTCGACCGCTGGGAGGATCTCGCGCCGGCCGCAGTCACCGCGCGTCAGAACACGTTGCAGGGGTTCGCCGATGCGGCCGAGGAACTGATTGCCTCGGCCGAAGCCGACGATCGAATCCTGCTGGAAACCGTCGCGTTCACGGCACGTTCCGCGGCTCGCCTGCTCGACTGGCGCGTCGAGCACACATGGGTGAACCCGGCGATGGGTCTGCACGCGACCCTGCTCACGTTCATCGGGCAGTTCTCGCTGGTCACCGCCGAGCACGGGGTCGAGTACCACACGAAACTCGAACGGCTGCCCGAGCTGCTCCGCCAGCTCGGCTCCCAACTCGTTGCCTCTGCCGAGGTCGGCAACGTTGCGCTCACCCGGCACCTGCTCGCCAGTGCTGACTCGATCGACGCGTACAGTGCCGGTCCCTTCGGCGAGGCCGATCCACTTGCTGCA
>JANOET010000262.1:0-2791 GCA_031413415.1 Acidimicrobiaceae bacterium | reverse complement strand
GCCTCGGTGCAAGCGGCCTGGCACTCGGCGTGTTCGAGCGTGATCAGCCCATCGGGGGTGGTGCCCCCGGCCCTCACCCCGAGACGTTGCTCGGCGTGGTGCATCAGTTCGTCGGCGCCGAGCAACTGACAGCTCATCGTGCCGCAGATGTTGACCAGGTACTTGCCGACCGGCTGGAACTTGAACATCTCGTAGAACGTGGCGGTGCCGAGGACCTCGGCCGGCGTGGCGCCGACCAGTTCGGCGACGTGCGCCATGGCGTCCTCGGTGACGTACCCGTTCTGCTGCTGCGACAGGTGCAACAGCGGAATGGTGGCCGACCGGGCCTTCGGGTACCGCCCGATGATCTCCTTGGCCAGGATGGTGTTGGCTTCGCTGAGACGGCTCACGGTCACCGGTCCACTTCGCCGAGCACCGGGTCGACCGACGAGATGACGGCAACCGCGTCGGCCACCAGTCCACCGCGCATCATGTGCGGCAGGCACTGGATGTTGACGAACGAGGGTGCCCGCACGTGCATTCGATAGGGGGTGGCCGAGCCGTCGCTGACGATGTAGCACCCCACCTCGCCACGAGGACTCTCGATACCCACGTACACCTCACCCTCGGGCACCTTGAAACCTTCGGTGAAGATCTTGAAGTGGTGGATGAGCGCTTCCATGCTCTCGTCGATGCGCGCACGCGGCGGCGGTGTGACCTTCTTGTTCTGTATGCGGTAGTCGCCAGCAGGCATGCGATCGAGGATCTGGTGGACGATGCGGATGCTCTCGCGGATCTCGTTGAGTCGGATGGCATAGCGGTCGAAGGCGTCGCCGTAGCTGCCGACGACGACGTCGAACTCCATCTCGTCGTAGTGCAGGTAGGGCAGATCGCGGCGAAGGTCCCACGGCACGCCGGTGCTGCGCAGGATGGGGCCGGTGGCGCCCAATGCCATGGCCTCGTCGGCGGTGATGATGCCGACGCCCTGCAGGCGACCGCGCCAGATGGGCTGGCCGGTCATGAGGATGTCGTACTCCTCGAGCCGCGGCGGGATCATCTCGAGCAGGAACAGCACGTCGTCACGCCAGCCGTCGGGCAGGTCTGCGGCGACACCGCCGGGGCGGATGAAGTTGTGGTTCATCCGCAGGCCGGTGACCTTCTGGAAGAAGCGCAACACCTGTTCGCGCTCGCGCCAGCCGTAGATCATCATGCCCACCGCGCCGATGTCCATACCGTTGGTGGCGAGGAACAACAGGTGGCTGCTCATCCGGTTCAGTTCGCTGAGCAACATGCGCATCCAGACGGCGCGCTCGGGGATGTCGCCGTCGATGCCGAGCAGTTGCTCGACCGCCATGGAGAACACGAGCTCGTTGTTCAGCGGGCTGAGATAGTCCATGCGGGTGACGTTGGTGCCACCCTGCATGTAGGTGAGCTGCTCACCTGTCTTCTCCATGCCCGTGTGCAGATAGCCGATGATCGGCTTGCAGCGCAGCACCGTCTCGCCCTGCAGTTCGAGCATGAGGCGCAACACGCCGTGCGTGCTCGGGTGTTGCGGACCCATGTTGATGATCATCGTCTGATCCTCGGAGGGATCGACGGGGATGTCGCCGAGCTTGGCGACCTCGGCCTCGCTCATGCGCAGGACGGCGCCCACCTCGCGCAGCAATTCACGGGCGGTGATCTCGCTACGCGGCTTCAGGCCCTGCTGCGGTTCGTTGCCGTCACGGATGACATCGACGATGCTCATCGGTCGCCTCGCTTCGAGAAGTCGGCGCTGAACTGCACCGGAATGCGGCCCGGGTCGTCGTCCTTGCGCAGCGGATGGCCGTCCCAGTCCTCGGGCATGAGGATGCGGGTGAGATCGGGGTGGTCGCTGAACGAGATGCCGAACATGTCGTACACCTCGCGCTCGAAGGCCTCGGCGCCCGGATACAGGTCGAACGCACTGGGGACGACCGGGTCGGACTCGGGCACCTGGATGCGAAGGCGGATGCGCTGCCGGCGCTCGAGCGACAGCAGGTTGACGACGACTTCGAAACGCTCGGGCGCGACGCCGGCGGGCAGCGCGCGGTCCATGTGCAACAGGTAGTCGACCGCGGTGAGATCGGCGCACATGACGAACGTCTCGTCGAGCAGCGTGCGCAGCAGGGCGACGTAGCCCTCGCGACCGGGGTACAACACCAGCTGGCCGCGCAGGTCGGTCAGCGGGACGCCGTACATCTCAGTGGGCGCGGGTGCTTCCTCGGTGGTGGGTGCGTCGCTCATGGATCACCGCGTTCCCAGGATGACGGGCACCGGCATGTCGCCGCGTGCGATCTCGGTGACGTGCACGTTGGCGCCGGCTCCGGTCTCGTGGCGGCGTCGCATGATCTGCCCGTCCTCGATCAGTTGGTGCAGCGTCTCGATCGCGTGGATGAGTGTCTCGGGGGTGGGAGGACAGCCCGGCGCGTAGACGTCGACGGGAACGACCTGGTCGACACCCTGGACGATGGCGTAGTTGTTGAACATGCCACCGCTGCTGGCACAGACGCCCATGCTGATGACCCACTTGGGCTCCATCATCTGGTCGTACACCTGCCGCAGCACCGGGGCCATCTTCTGACTCACCCGGCCGGCGACGATCATGATGTCGGCCTGACGCGGCGAGGCACGGAAGACCTCCATCCCGAATCGGCTGATGTCGTAGTGCGCACCGCCGGTGGCCATCATCTCGATGGCGCAGCAGGCGAGCCCGAACGAGGCAGGCCACGAGCTCCGGCTGCGCGCCCACTTCACCAGGTCCTCGACACGGGCGGTGATCGCGTTGTGCTGG
>JANOET010000261.1:0-4136 GCA_031413415.1 Acidimicrobiaceae bacterium | reverse complement strand
CACCGCCAGGGCAAGATCTCGTTCTACATGCAGGCCCTCGGCGAGGAGGCCATCGCATGCGCGCATCAACGGGTGCTGCGGGCCGGCGACATGAACTTCCCCACTTACCGGCAACAGGGTCTGCTCATCGCGGCCGGCTATCCGATGTCCGAGATGATGAACCAGGTGCTCTCGAACGCGCTCGACCCGTTGAAGGGTCGTCAGCTGCCGGTGATGTACTCGTCGAAGGAGCACGGCTTCTTCTCGATCTCGGGCAACCTGGCCACGCAGTACGTGCAGGCGGTCGGCTGGGCGATGGCGTCGGCGCTGCGCGGCGGCACCGCCATCGCGTCGGCCTGGATCGGTGAGGGCGCGTCGTCCGAATCCGACTTCCATGCCGCGCTCGTGTTCGCGTCCACGTACCAGGCGCCGGTCATCCTCAACATCGTCAACAACCACTGGGCCATCTCGACGCCCGAGGACTTCGCCCGCGGCGCGTCGGCCACGTTCGCCGACCGCGGCTTCGGATTCAGCATCCCGGCGCTACGGGTGGACGGCAACGATTACCTCGCCGTGTACGCGGTGTCGCAGTGGGCGGCCGAGCGGGCACGGCGCAACATGGGACCGACGATGATCGAGTGGGTCACGCTGCGGGTCGGTGCGCACTCGACGTCCGACGATCCGTCGGTGTACCGACCGGTCGACGAGGTCGCGACGTTCCCGTTGGGCGACCCCGTCGAACGGCTGTGCCGTCATCTCGTCACCATCGGCGAGTGGGACGGCGATCGCCAGGCCGCGCTGCAGGCCGAGGTCGACACCCTCGTCGCCGACACCTTCGACGAGGCCGACTCGCACGGCTCGATGAAGAGCGGCCACATCGGCGACCCGACGACGATGTTCGACGACGTGTACGCGACGTTGCCGCGACATCTGCGCGAGCAACGCGATCAGGTGGGGCAGTGACATGCCGTCGATGACGATGATCGAAGCCATCCGCGACGCGCACGTCGTGGCGATGGAGCGAGACGACCGGGTGGTGGTGTTCGGCCAGGACGTCGGTCACTTCGGCGGCGTGTTCCGTTGCACGCAGGGTCTGCAGCAGCGGTTCGGCCCACACCGCTGCTTCGACACGCCCATCAGCGAGGCCGGCATCGTCGGCGTGGCCATCGGCATGGCCGCCTTCGGGTTGCGGCCGTGTGTCGAGATCCAGTTCGCCGACTACGTGTACCCCGCCTACGACCAGATCGTGTCCGAGGCGGCGCGGCTGCGTCACCGCTCGGCCGGCGACTTCACGGCCCCGCTCGTGGTGCGCATGCCGACGGGTGGTGGCATCTACGGCGGGCAGACGCACTCGCAGAGCCCCGAGGCGGTGTTCACTCACGTCGCCGGGTTGAAGACCGTCGTCGTCTCGAACCCGTACGACGCGAAGGGTCTGTTGCTCGCGGCCATCGAGGACGACGACCCGGTCATCTTCCTCGAACCCAAGCGGCTGTACAACGGGCCGTTCGACGGTCACCACGACCGGCCGATCGTGCCGTGGTCGAAGCACGCCCTCGGTGAGGTTCCCGAGGGGCACTACACGATCGAACTCGGCGCGGCCCGCGTGCACCGGGAGGGCAGCGACCTCACCGTGCTCGCGTACGGCACCCTCGTGCACGTCGCCCAGGCGGCGGCCGACGAGCAGGGCATCGACGCCGAGATCATCGACCTGCGCACCCTCGTACCGCTCGACGTCGACACCATCGTGGCCTCGGTGGTGAAGACCGGACGGTGCCTCATCGTGCACGAGGCGACGCTCACGTCCGGGTTCGGCGCCGAACTCAGCGCGATCGTGCAGGAGCGCTGCTTCCATCACCTCGAGTCGCCGATCACGAGGGTGTGCGGCTACGACACGCCGTACCCGCACGCGCACGAGTGGTCGTACTTCCCCGGCCCGGATCGCGTCGGTAAGGCCATGCGTCAGGTGCTCGAGTCGTGAGCGAGTTCGGCGTGAAGTTGCCCGACGTCGGTGAGGGCGTGGCCGAGGCCGAACTGGTCTCGTGGCACGTCGCCGTCGGCGACACGATCACCGCCGAGTCGGTGCTGGCCGAGGTGATGACCGACAAGGCCACGGTCGAGATCTCGTCACCCGTCGCCGGTGTGGTGACCGCGCTGCACGGCGAGCCGGGCGACACCCTGGCCGTCGGCGCGGCGTTCGTCACCGTCGATCTCGGCGGCGAACCGGCCGGCGCCGCCGCAGCCGCCGGACCCCCCAGCGAGCCGGCCAGCGAGCCGGCCAGCGAACGTGTCGCGGCTCCATCACCAACGGTGGAGGTCGAGCCGCGACAGGAAGCGGTCGTGCCCGGCCAGCGGCCCACCGCGGCGCCGGCGGTGCGGGCCCGAGCACTCGAGTTGGGTGTCGACTTGGCGTCGGTGTCTGGCACCGGGCCCGAGGGCAGGGTCGTGCACGCCGACCTCGACCGGCTCATCGCCGACCCGACGGGCGGGATCGCCCGACCTGCGGGAACCGCTGGCGCCGCCGCCGCTCGCTCCGACGAACCGCACGTCGAGAAGGTGCGCGGGCTCCGGCGACGCATCGCTGAACGGCTCACGTCGTCGTGGACGCAAATCCCGCACATCACCTACGTCGACGCGGTCGACGTCACCGAACTCGAGGTGCTGCGCGCCGAACTGAACCGTCGCGGCCACGACAGCGGCGGGCGTGTGACGATCCTGCCGTTCCTGGTGCGGGCCATCGTCGTCGCCGTCGCCGAGCAACCACGGTTGAACTCGCACTACGACGGCACGACCCGCACGCTGTCCACCTTCGACGCCGTCCATGTCGGCATCGCCACGCAGACCGACGACGGGCTGATGGTGCCCGTCGTCCACCACGCCGAGTCGCGCGGACTGTGGGACATTGCGGCCGAGCTCGGTCGCGTGTCCGCCGCGGCGCGCGAGGGCAGGGCGACCCTGCAGGAACTCACGGGGTCGACGATCACGATCACGTCGCTCGCCGCATTGGGTGGGCTGGTCACGACACCGATCATCAATCAGCCCGAGGTGGCCATCGTCGGCGTGAACAAGATCGAAGTTCGGCCCGTGTGGCGCGACGACACCTGGGAACCACGTTCGATGATGAACCTGTCGTCGAGCTTCGATCATCGCATCGTCGACGGCTGGGACGCGGCCACCTTCATCCAGCGGATCAAGACCCTGTTGGAGATGCCCGCCCTCCTGTTCGTCGACGACTGACCGTCACGAACGCAAGTTCGCGCCGTTCACCAGGAACTCAAGTTCGCGCGAGTTGGTCAGAGGCGTTCGATGATGATCGCCGGGGCCATTCCGCCGGCGGCGCACATGGTGACGAGGCCGTAGCGGCCGCCCGTTCGCTCGAGCTCGTCGAGCGCGGTGCCGATGAGCATCGCACCTGTCGCGCCGATCGGGTGGCCGAGGGCCATCGCGCCGCCGTTGACGTTCACCTTCGAACGGTCGAGGTCGAGATCGCGGATGAACTTCTCGGCAACGACGGCGAACGCTTCGTTGATCTCCCAGATGTCGATGTCGTCGACCGTGAGACCGGCCTTGGCCAGCGCCTTGCGGGCGGCGGGCACCGGCGCGTTGAGCATGAGCGTGGGGTCGTCGCCCACGTTCGACATGCTCACCAGGCGGGCGCGGGGCTTCCAACCGCGGGCCTTGGCGGCCTCGGGGCTGGACCACAGCACGGCTGCGGCACCGTCGACGACACCCGAGCTGTTGCCGGCGTGATGGACGTGCACGACCTCGAGGTCGGGGAACTTCTGCTGCACGAGCGACTTGAACGACGTGCCCTCTTCGGTGAGCGGGTAGGCGTACATGCCTTCGAACGCCGGGGCCAGCGACTGCAGGCTGTCGAGCGTGGTCTGCGGACGGGGGAACTCCTCGCGGTCGAGGACGACCGAGCCGTCGTCGGCGATGACCGGGATGAGGCTGCGGTCGAAGCGACCTTCGGCGATGGCGCGGGCGGCGCGCTGCTGCGACGCGAGCGCGAGCTCGTCGAGGGCCAGGCGGGGGATGCCCTCGAGCGTGGCGATGACGTCGGCGCAGATGCCCTGATGCCACTGGGGGTGCAGGTCGCGCAGGTGCGGGTTGCCCGCGTCCATCACGCCCTGCTTCACCGTGGCGGTGTAGGAGCGGCC
>JANOET010000260.1:0-6052 GCA_031413415.1 Acidimicrobiaceae bacterium | reverse complement strand
GGCGATTGTCACCCGTCAGGAGCACGACCTCCAGGCCCAGTCGCTTGAGTTGGGCGACGGCGGCCGCACTGCCCGACTTGATCGGCTCCTGCACCCGACGTTGCTTCGACCGGTACGAGTTGATGAAGGTGTTGGTGAGGATGCGGAACAGCCAGGCACGAAGGTTGGTGCCCTCCTCGTAACTGTGGAAGCCTTTGTAGGCCCTCAGGTAGGTCTCCTGAACCAGATCTTCCGCGTCGGACCGGTTGCGCGTCATCCGCATCGCGGCCGAGTACAACTGCGGCGCGTGCTGCATCGCGTCCTGCGTGAACTGCGCTCGATCGGCCATCACGGGCACCCTACCCGTAGCCCGTCACCGCCAATCCTCGACGTGCCTCGCTCGTTCCTGTCATGCCCTGACCGGCGATCGCTCGGTCACGGCATGACAGGAAGCTGCGAACGGAGGGTGGCGACGACGTACGCGGGGTCCTCGAGCACGTCCGCAGTCGTGAACTCGATGACCCTCTTGCCCATGCGCTGGAGTTCGTTGCGACGCCGCGCGTCATGGCGCCGATCGCTGTCGCTCGTGTGACCCCGCTTGCCCGAGACCTCGACCACCATGTTGGAGCCGATGTACTCGAAGTCGACCCGGATGGCGAGATCGGTGTTCGTCCGGTACGCGACCTGCGAGACAGGTCGGGGGAGGCCGTGCTCCCGGATGATCTTCAGGAACGCCCGCTCGAGCACCGATTCGCCGCCGGAGTCGAGGAGCAGTGCTCGCAGGAGTCGCGTGCCGGATCTCCCCGATCCACCCAGTTCGTCGATGCGCACCGTGATGGTCGGCACCGACGTCAATCGCAGCCGGATTGCGCTGTCGATCACCGACTCGAGAGTCCTCGGTCGAGCGGTGGCAGCGAGGTCGACGATTGCTCGCGTCGCGGTCGAGCAGAGGACACCCTCCTTGCGGACGAAGTCGCCACGGGACCACCGCGTGGTCGTGTGGATGTCCATCCACGGTGGGACGTGGCGTCGCGCGCGGGGCACGAGGAAGGCCACCGTCGCCTCCCCACACCCCTCGACGCCGAGCCAGCGAAGGGCTGCTGCCGCATGGAGGCCGGCGTCCTTCCCGAGCCAGAGCGCGCCCGCTCGCACTTCGAGTTCCCACGTCGGCGCATGCGCCGAGTGCCGCCACACTCCCGGGACGACCTCGATCCACACCTCATTGTGTCGTAGGCGGTCCCAGCGTGCATCGGACACGCCGAGTTCATGAACCATCGCCGTGGTGAGCAGCGCATGATGACGACCGGCAGCCCGGATCAGGTCCTGTTCATAGTCCACGCCGATACTGGGCACGGCGACTGGATCGTTTCGGCAAAGCTCGTTCCTGTCATCGCTCGACCGGCGATTCCCCGGTCAGGGCATGACAGGAATGCGTGACACAGACCGGTCAGGGGGCGGGGTCGGGGGCGTCGGTGGTGTCGGCCGAGTTGCGGCTGACGACGAAGTCGTCGATGGCCGACACGAACCGCTCGAGCACGTCGGCAACGACCGGCAGTTCGCGGGTGCGGTACTGGCCGAGGATGAACGTCATCATCTCGGATCTCCGCTCGGCGACGACGAGGTGGCGCCGCTGTCCCTCTTCGGTGATGGCCACCTCGACGACCCGACCGTCCTCGGTGCTCGGCCGTCGTTCCGCGAGCCCGGCCTTTTCCAGCCGCTGGATGGCGCGTGTGGCCGACGACGGATCCACTCGCAAGGCCTCGGCGAGATCGCTCATCCGCCACGATGGACGCGACGCCAGCTGGTCGAGCGAGTCCATCTGGCCTTGCTCGATTCCGTCGTCGCCCGTGCCGTACAACCAGTCGCGCAACCCCGCCGACGACGCACCGCGACGCATCTCGCGCCACGCCAGGCCGATTCGGACGGCGAGGTCGTACAGCTCGCGGGCGCGGGCGTCGTCGGTCGGAAGGTCGGTCATGGGTGGCGTTAGGGTAGCCACGATGGACGACGCACTCGGTACCGCAGGTACCGCGCCCACCACCCCGCTCGACGCACTGCAGGTGATGGCCTCCAGCGACGTCATGCTCACGCCCACGCTGCGCCACATCGAGATGTACACGATGCGCGGCCTGCTGACGTTGCTGTGGCACGAGCCGCCCGAGGGTGCAGCGAAGCAGCCCGGGGCGTTGGTGTTGTGCGGCGGTGCGATGGGTGGAGTGCTCGGCCCCGGTGAGGCGCTGTATCACCGGCTCGGCATCGAGTGGGCAGCGCGTGGCGTACCCGTCCTGCGTGTCAGCTATCGCAAGCCGAACGACCTCGACCTGTGTCGTGTCGACCTGGCTGCTGCGGTGCAGCTCGCCATCGGTGGCGCAATGGCCGATCAGGTGGTGCTCATGGGCCACAGCTTCGGTGGCGCGGTCGCCGTCGGTGTCGGCGTCGGCCTGCACGAGATGGTCGCCGGTGTCGTCACGTTCGCCACCCAGTCGGCGGGGTGCGAACTGGCAGGCGGCCTGCAGGGAACGCCGTTGCTGTTGTTCCACGGTGAGCGCGACGAGATCCTGCCGATTCAGGCCAGCGAGACGGTGCAGATGATCGCCGGTCACGGCGAGCTGGTGCGCCTGCCGGGCGACGGCCACCTGCTCGCCAAGAGCGACGACGTCCTCTGGGAACGGCTCGAGGAGTTCCTCCCGCCGCTCGTGCTGCAGACGCCCACCTGAGTGGCGGGCGGGAGCCGCCGTCAGTGTTGCTTCGGCAACGTCTCGCGGGCCTTGTCGACCAGGTGTGGCGGCAGCACGTCGTAGTGATGGTGCTGGGCGTCGAACTGACCTCGACCACCGGTCATCGACCGGAGGTCGATCGCGTAGCGGGTGATCTCGGCCGCAGGAATCAGCGCCTCGATGACCTGCTCGCCGTGCTCGTTGGTCGAACTTCCCTGCACACGACCGCGACGTGAGTTGACGTCGCTCATCACGTCGCCCTGGTACGTCGAGGGCACGGTGACGGTGAGCAGCGACACGGGCTCGAGCACCACCACCCCGGCGGACTCCATGGCCTCCTTGAAGCCGGTCGAGGCAGCCGTCTTGAACGCCATCTCGCTGGAGTCGACCGAGTGGTACTTGCCGTCGTAGCACTCGACCGCGACGTCGACGACCGGGAAGCCGTGCACGCCACCTCGGGCCATGGTCTCCTCGATGCCGGTCTGGACCGCAGGGATGTAGTTGCGGGGGATCGAGCCGCCGACGGTGACGTCCTTGAACACGAAGCCCTCGCCGCGAGGCATGGGGCTGACGCGCAGGTCGACGACCGCGAACTGTCCGTGGCCACCGCTCTGCTTCTTCAGCTTGCCGACTGCCTGGGCGGCGCCGGCGACCGTCTCGCGGTACGCGACGCGCAGCGGGGTGACGTCGACGTTCACCCCGAACTTGCGAGCGATGCGGTCGATCGTGACCTGGATGTGGGTGTCGCCCAGTCCGCGTAGCACGGTCTGCCGGGTCTCTTCGACCCGGTCGACGTACAGCGAGGGGTCCTCGGCCTGCATGCGGGCCAGCGCATTGCCCAGCTTGTCGTCGTCGGCCTGGGTGCGGGGAAGGATCGCGACGCCGTACTGCGGCGCACGACGCGGCACACCGACGACCTTCACGGGCGAGCCCTTGGCCGCCAGCGTGTCGCCGGTGTGGGTGTTGGTGAGCTTGGCCACCGCAGCGATGTCGCCGGCGACCACCTCGCTCGTCGGTGTCTGCTCCTTGCCGCGCAGCACGAACAAACCGTGCAGCCGCTCCTCGGCGCCCGTGGTGCTGTTGACCAACTTGTCGTCGGCCTTGATGGTGCCCGACAGGACCTTGAACACCGAGAGCTGGCCGATGTAGGGATCGGCGATGGTCTTGAACACCCGCAGCAACGGCTGGCCCTTGGGATCGGCCGCCACCTCGACGGTGGTCCCTCCGGCGATGACGGATGCGGTGCGGTCGGCGGCGGTCGGGCTCAGCTCGCAGAGCAGATCGGCGAGCCGGTCGATGCCGATGCCGGTGGCGGCGGAGCCGAGCAGGACGGGGAACTCGACGCAGTCGAGCACTTCGCGGGCCAGCGTGCGTTCGAGTTCGGCCACACTGGGGGTGTCGCCCGAGAGATAGCGCTCGAGCTGCTCGTCGTCGCCCGACACGATCTCCTCGACGAGCGCGTCGTGCAGCGAGTGCTCCTCGTCGGCGACGTCGGCCGGTAGGGCTTCGATGTGATGGCCACCGCTCGCGTCGTACCCCAGTGCCTCCTCCGACAGCACGTCGACCACGCCGTGCAGCGAACCTGCTTCGCCCAACGGCAGTTCCAGGGCGGCGATGCCGTTGCCGAATGCGACCTTCAACTGCTCGAGCACCGAATGGAAGTCGGCGCGGTCCTTGTCCTCCTTGCTGACGAAGACCATGCGGGGCAGCTGCATGGCCGCAGCGCGTCGCCACAGCAGCTCGGTCTGCGGCTCGATGCCCTCGACCGCGCTGACCACGAACACGGCGAGATCGGCGATGGACATCGCCGCATCGACCTCACCGGCGAAGTCGATGCTGCCGGGGGTGTCGAGCAGGTTGACCTTGTAGGTGTTGCCATTGGTGGCCGTCCATTCGAACGGAGCGACCGCGAGCGACATCGAGATGCGCGCCTTCTGCGCCTCGGGCTCGTAGTCGAGCACGCTCGTTCCGTCGTCGACCTTGCCAGCCTTGGGGATGGCACCGGCACGGGCCAGCAGCGCCTCTGCCAGCGTGGTCTTGCCGACGCCCGCGTGGCCCACCAGGACCACGTTGTGGATCCGCTCGGTCGGAAAGCTCGTCACCGGGATACCCCCTGCACTCATGTGTGTGCTCGCGACGGTAGCCCTTCGCCTCAGGGGTCCGGTTCGGGCCGAACGGCACCTTCGGCAGGGCCAGAGGTCCCTGCCCGAGCGCTCGGGAAGCCGCAGTGCCCCGGTGGTGTTCTCGGCGTTCGACCGGCATCGCACACGTCGCCTCGGCCCGACGACGCGCATCTAGGATTCGCCGATGCAGATCCGCCGACCGACCCGAGGCCTTCGCTGGCACTTCGACCACAACGACGGGCGGCTGATGCACAAGTGGTTGCACTACTTCCCGATCTACGAGCAGTTCCTTCGTCCATTTCGCGGCCGAGCGGTCACGATGCTCGAGATCGGCGTGTCGCACGGTGGGTCGCTCGAGATGTGGCGTCATCACCTCGGACGGCGGTCGACCATCGTCGGGATCGACATCGAACCTCGCGTGGCCGAGCTCGCAACGACCGGCATCGAGGTGCTCGTTGGCGATCAATCCGATCCGGTGTTCCTCGCGACGCTCACCGCTCGACACCCGACCTTCGACATCGTGCTCGACGACGGGAGCCACCTCCCCGAGCATCAGATCGCGAGCATCACGCATCTGTGGCCCCATCTGGCCGACGGCGGTGTGTACATCGTCGAGGACCTCCACTCGAACTACTGGTCCGCGTACGGCGCGGGACGTGGGCAGCCGCACACGTTCATGGCGTGGCTCCACGAACGCATGGACGACATGCACGCGTTCCACTCGCGCGACGCCGAGTTCCAGGTCAACGACTGGACTCGTACGCTCGATGCCATCCACATCTACGACAGCGTCGCTGTGTTGCAGAAGGTGCGTCGCGAGCCACCTGTGGCGAAGAAGACGGGTCGACCGTCGTTCGACGACGTGTACGGCCGCGAGGTGAATTCCGAGATCGACGAGCAGCACCGGGCGCAGCTCAAATCCCTCAGCAGTCCCTCTGCCCGGCTGCGACGCCTGCGACGCGACCCACGCGGCACGCTGCAACGAGCCAGCCGACGGTTCCGCCATCCAAAGTGAGTGTGCGGACAGCCGGAACTTGGGCTCGGAGTTCGTTGCGGATCGCGTTGCGGTCCCATGGCATCACCTGGAGCCCATGAAGTACTTCGGTTGATTGGTGACGAATCGTCTTCGGTTGATTCGTCACACTCGTTGGCTCAGATTGTCGCGTGTTCTGCGGGGACCGAGGCGCGCTTCTTTCGAATGGCGCCAGTGGTGGTGCGCTGCTGAGTGCGCAA
>JANOET010000259.1:0-2694 GCA_031413415.1 Acidimicrobiaceae bacterium | reverse complement strand
GCATGCCCGAACTGGTCACCCACCTCGGCCAACTTCAGATCCCACACGTCGAGCGTGATCTCGGCCTCGTCGTTCAACTTCCCGCCGACCTGCTTGAGCAGCACATTGCGCTGCTTGACGATGCGGTCCAGTTCCAGCCGCATCGAGTCGTACTTCAGTGCCAGGGCGACCAGCGTGTCGTCGAGGAAGCCGCGGCGTTCGGTCGGTCCGCCCTTCACCAGGAACAGGTCGTCTGGCGAGAACACCGTCACCCGCATCACCCCGAGCAGGTCGCGGGTTCGGTGCAGGCGCTGCTTGTTCACCTGCACTCGGTTCCGGCCCTGGCGGCTGAGCTCGAGTTCGACCAGCACCTCGCGACCGTCCGGATGCAGCACAGTCGCACGCACGACCGCCGTGTCGGCGCCCACGCGAATGAGGGCCTCGGTCGGTGCGCCGCGGAAGCTGTCGAGCGACGCGAGGTAGGCCATCGATTCGGCCAGGTTCGTCTTTCCCTGGCCGTTGAGGCCGACGACCGCGGTGATGCCCGGATGGAAGTCGAACGAGGCCTCGCGGTAGTTGCGAAAGTCGACGAGTTCGAGCCGACTGACGATCATCCGCGCAGCCCAACGGGGTGGGCCACGACCGGCCCTACGGCACCCGAACCGGCATGAGCAGGTACAGGTAGTCCTCGACACCCGTGCCGCGCACGACGGCCGGCTTCAGCGCGTCGACCGTGCTGAGAGTGACCTTCTCGCCGATGCAGGCCTCGACTCCGGCCATCAGGTAGTCGGGATTGAACGCGACGGTGAGGTCGGCACCCGAGTATTCGGCGTCGAGTTCTTCGGTCGCGTTGCCGACGTCCTGGGTGATCGCCTGCAGACGCAGCAGATCGGCCGACATCTGCAACCGAACCGGTGTGGAGTCGCGGGCCAGGATCTTGACGCGGCGGATGGCCTCGAGCAGCAGTTCGCGGTCCACCGTGAGCGCGTTCGGGTGGCTGGCCGGGATGAGTTGGCGGTAGTTCGGGAAGTCGCCTTCGATGAGCCGCGTCGTGAGCCGTGTGGTGCCGACTTCGAACGTGGCGTCACGTTCGCCGAGCCGCATCACGACTTCGCTCCCGCTTCCCACCAGGCGCTGCAGCTCGGTGAGCGCACGACCGGGCACGATGACCTTCTGGTCCGCGGCGAGCACCTGCTGGCCGACGAGGTCGCGAACGGCGAGTCGATACGAGTCGGTGGCGACCATGCGCAGACCGTCGCCCTCGGCGGCGAGCAGCACACCGGTGAGGATCTGACGGGCCTCGTCGTTGCTGGCGGCGCGAGTGACCTGACGAAGCGCGTCGCCGAACTCACTGGCCGGCAAGGTGACCGACGACGTGGTGGGCGACGCCAACTTCGGGTAGTCGTCGAAGCTGAGCGGACGCACGCTGAACTGCGAACGGCCGTTGCTGATGCTGACATCGTCGCCATCTGCGGACACCTCGACCTTGCCCGAACCCAGTGACCGCACGATGTCGGCCACGAGCTTGGCGTTGACGACCACCCCACCGTCTCGCTCACCCCCGACATCGATGGTGAGTTGGATGGTCAGGTCCAGGTCGGTGCCGGTGACCGACAGACGGTCACCGGACAACTCGAGACGCAGGCCGGACAGCACGGGAAGCGCACCGGAACGGCCGGTGGCGGCACGCCCGGCAGTGGTCAGTGCTTCGGCCAGTGCTTCGCGCTCACAACGGAACTTCACAGCGGTCCCTTTCTCGACAGGGTGTCTGTAGATCGGTAATAGAGGTAATAAGGGCTGTGGATTGTGCACAACCCGATGTTCGCCCAGCGTAGGCGGCACAAACGCGTGCACAGGCGTTTCCCCACGCGTCCACAGGTGAAAAACGACGCGCGTGTAGTTCGGTGGACAGAGAGCACGTTGTCCCCCGCGAACGACGGGTCGTCCACATGCGTCGCGCGGGCATCGTCAATTCCATGCGGGTGGATCCGTGATACAGCGCGGTGCTCATGCCGTCTTCAACCGCTGGACGAGGTCGGTCACCTGGTCGTAGATCTGCTTGCGTTCCTTCATCAGGCGCTGGATCTTGTCGACGGCGTGGATGACGGTGGTGTGGTCGCGTCCACCGAACAGACGAGCGATCGCCGGGTACGACAGGTCGGTGAGCTCACGGAACACGTACATCGCCATCTGGCGCGCCGTGACGAGCGGTCGTTGGCGGCTCTTGCCGCGCAGGGCGTCGACACTGAAGCCGAGGATGACGGCGATCTCGCTCAACATCTCCTCGTCGGTGCGTGGCTTGACGTAGACGTCGGAGAGCAGGTCGCCCAGCAGTTGCTCTGCCATGTGGGTGCTGATGGGCACGTTGTTCAGGCTGGCGTACGCGGTGACCCGGATGAGGGCACCCTCGAGTTCACGAATGTTGGTGGTGATGCGCGAGGCGATGAACTCGAGCGTCTCGGCCGGCACCGGACTGTGGTCGCGCTCGGCCTTGTTGCGCAGGATGGCGAGTCGCGTTTCGAGGTCGGGCGGCTGGATGTCGGTGATCAGGCCCCACTTGAAACGGCCACGGAGGCGTTCCTCCAGCGTGGGGATTGCGTCGGGCATGCGGTCGCTGGAGATGACGATCTGCTTGTTGGCGCCGTGCAACGAGTTGAACGTATGGAAGAACTCCTCCTGGAGCCCTTCCTTGCCTTCCATGAACTGGATGTCGTC
>JANOET010000258.1:0-8660 GCA_031413415.1 Acidimicrobiaceae bacterium | reverse complement strand
GATGCCGGGATGCAGTTCACCGAGATGTCGCAGGAACAAGCCGAGCGCATCGTCAAGGAAGTCGTCAAGAGCGGCGAGGCCCGCCGCAAGGACAGCGAGCATCTGGTCGAGGAGCTCGTCAGCCGAGGCCGCGAAGCAGGTGGCACCGCGTTGGCGTCGTTCCAGAGCGAGCTGAGCAAGCAACTCGGACGGTTCGCCGGTCGCCTCGACGAGATCGAGTCGCGTCTCGAGGAGATCGCCAAGAAGTTGGGCGTCGCCGGGAAGGACGCTGTCACCACGAGCGCAGCGACGGCTCCGGCGAAGAAGGCTCCCGCGAAGAAGGCTCCGGCCAAGAAGGCTCCCGCCAAGAAGGCTCCCGCCAAGAAGGCTCCCGCCAAGAAGGCTCCCGCCAAGAAGGCTCCCGCCAAGAAGGCTCCCGCCAAGAAGGCTCCGGCCAAGAAGGCCTGAACATGGCGAGACGCCAGCGTCTCGATGCCGAACTCGTCCGACGCCAGTTGGTCGAGACGCGGGCAGAAGCGGCGCGGGCGATCGAGGCGCTCAGGGTCACCGTGAACGGTTCGGTGGCCGACAAGTCGTCGCGCCAGGTACATCCCGGCGATGCGATCTTGCTCGCAGGGGACGGCCCCCGGTTCGTCAGCCGCGGCGGCGACAAACTCGATGCCGCGCTCGACGAGTTCCAGGTCGACGTCGCCGGGCGGCGCGTCCTCGACGCCGGCGCCAGCACCGGGGGCTTCACCGACTGCCTGTTGCAGCGCGGTGCCGCGCACGTCGTGGCACTCGACGTCGGCCACGGTCAACTCCATCCGAAGGTGCGTGGCGACGAGCGTGTCACGGTCATCGAACGCTTCCACGTGCGCGACGCGACCACCGAGACGACCGGCGGACCCGCGCACATCGTGGTGGCCGACCTGTCGTTCATCTCGATCATCCGGGTGCTGCCAGCGCTCATCGGCGTGTGTGAACCCGGCGGTCACCTTGTATTGCTCGTCAAGCCGCAGTTCGAAGCTGGACGAGTGGAAGTCGCCAAGGGTCACGGTGTCATCACCGACCCTGCGATTCACGAGCGGGTGAAGGCCGAAGTGCACGCCGCGCTCGAGGAACGCCGCTGCCTCGTGATCGGGTGGATCGATTCACCGATCACCGGAGGGGACGGGAATCGCGAATTCCTTGTGCATGCCACCACTGAGCGGCCAGGATTCCCCGCGTGACCCATGACCGGATCGGCGTACTGCTCGTCGCCCACCACGAACGACTCGAGGCCGTGTCGCTGGCGAGAACAGCCGGGGAATGGCTGCGGTCGCACGGTCATCACGTCTGGATGACGCCAGCGGACGCAGCGGCAGTGGGTATGGGCGAGTACGGCGCCGACGTCGACCCCGCCGCAGCCGATCTGGCGGTGTGCCTGGGCGGCGACGGGACGATGCTGCGGACCATCCACCTGTTGCGCGGCGCACCCGTTCCGGTGATCGGCGTCAACGTCGGCCTCCTCGGTTACCTCACCGAGGTCGAGCCGCCCGCCCTGGCGCCCTCGCTCGAACGATTCCTCGCTGGGCCCGAGGATGGAAACTGGTCGCTCGACGAGCGAATGATGATCGACCTCACCCTCGTTCGCGATGGTCGCCCGGTACAGACCTGGACGGCGTTGAACGAGGGCGTCGTCGAGAAGCAGGAGAGCGGACACACGATTCGGCTGCAGGTCAGTATCGACGGTGCTCCGTTCACGTCCTATGCGGCCGACGGACTGATCCTGGCGACGCCCACCGGGTCGACGGCGTACTCCATGTCCGCACGCGGGCCGGTCGTGTCGCCACGTACCCGGGCGGTGCTGTTGACACCGGTGTCGCCGCACATGCTCTTCGACCGCACGCTCGTGCTCGACCCCTCCGAAGACGTCGAGGTGGAGGTCATGGGCCATCGTGCCGTGACGCTCTCGGTCGACGGACAGCCGGTGACGTCGCTGGCCGAAGGTGACCGCGTGACGGTGGTGCCGTCGGCGCACGTGGCCCGGTTCGTCCGATTCGGTGAGCGTCGCTTCCATCAGATCCTGAAAGCCAAGTTCGGATTGACGGACCGATAGATGCTGCACGAATTGCACATCGAGTCGCTCGGTGTCATCGAACGGCTCGATCTGGTGCTCGGAGCGGGACTCACCGTGCTCACCGGAGAGACCGGCGCCGGCAAGACGATGCTGGTCGAGGCGATCAGCCTGCTGGTCGGCGGTCGCGCCGACGTCGCGGTCGTGCGACCCGGCGCGACGGAAGCCCGGGTCGAGGGCCGCTTCGTCGTCGGCGACGACGAGTACGTGGTGGCTCGGGTCATCCCGGCCGATGGGCGCTCACGGGCCTACGTGAACGGTCGCTTGGCGACCGTGAGCAACCTTGCTGACCTCGGGCAGCGCACGGTGGACCTGCACGGCCAGCACGCGCACCAGAGCCTGCTCGCGTCCGCCGAACAGCGCGAGGCGCTCGACCGTTGGTGCGGCACCGACCTCGCACCGCTCCGGTCGGCGCGAGCCCGGCTCACCGAGATCGACGCCTCGCTCGCTGCCTTGGGTGGCGACACACGCTCGCGCGCTCGCGAAGTCGATCTGCTCCGATACCAGAGCTCGGAACTGCGTGTTGCCGCGATCGCAGGGCCCGACGAAGACACGGCACTCGAGGCCGAGCACGACGTACTCGCGGGTGCTGTCGAGTACCGCGGCCTCGCCGAATCGGCGGTTGCGGCGCTCGCGGACGACGGCGGGGCCGGCGATGCCCTCGGCCTCGCATTGCGCAGCATTGCTGGTCAGGCACCCTTCCAGGACGTCGAGGTGCGGCTGCGTTCGCTGCTCGCCGAGGCGGGAGACGTGGCCGCCGAACTACGCGACTTGGCCGAACGAATCGACGAGGACCCCGAGCGGCTCGCGGCCGTTCGCGAACGCATGCAGTTGCTGCGCGATCTGCGTCGTAAGTACGGTGACACGCTGGCCGAGGTGATCGCCTTCCACGAGGAGGTCGAGGAGCGGCTCGCCGAACTCGAGGGATACGAGCATCGCGTCACGCTGCTCGAGGCCGAGCGGCTGGACGCCGAGACGCTCGAACGCGCGGCGGCAGCCGTCGTCGCAGGCGTGCGCCGGTCTGGCGCTGACGCACTGGCCGTCGCAGTGCAGCACCACCTGCGGGAGTTGGCCATGCCCCACGTCGAGGTGGCCGTGACGGTCGGTGACACCGACCCCGGCGACGACGTTGGCTTCCTCATCGCGGCGAACCCGGGCGCACCGTTGCTGCCGCTCGCCCGGGTCGCCAGCGGCGGCGAATTGGCCAGAGCGATGCTCGCGCTGCGACTCGTCCTCACGGAAGCGCCCGACACCCTCGTCTTCGACGAGGTCGACGCAGGCATCGGTGGCGCGGCAGCGGTCGCGGTCGGCAGGAGCCTTGCTGCGCTGGGCGACCGCCACCAGGTACTCGTCGTCACCCACCTCGCCCAGGTCGCGGCCCTCGCCGACACTCACGTCGTGGTCCGCAAACAGGTCATCGACGCACCCTCGGGGGCCGTGACGATCGCGACGGCCACCTCCGTCGGTGGCGACGATCGGGTCCGCGAGGTGGCGCGCATGCTGTCGGGCGATGCCGCGGCCGCTGCCGCTCGGCGGCACGCTGCCGAGTTGCTCGGTGAACGAGGGAAGCGAACGGACTCGTGACCGACGCGGAACTCGACTGGGGAATGAGTTCCGGGCTGCGCAGGGACACAGCGGTCGTCACCCTGTGCACTCTGGTGTCTCGGGTGTCGGGCTTCGGTCGGGTGTTGGCAACCGCTGCGGTGCTCGGCAGCGGCCTGCTGGGCGACGTGTACCAGACCGCGAACCTCCTGCCGAACCTCCTGTTCGAGTTGGCTGCGGCAGGGGTGTTGCAGGCAGTGCTGTTGCCCAGCTTCGTCCACGCCAGACGCGGCGGGGGTCGGCCAGCGCTGGGCGATGCGGTGCAGGCCACGAATGGCGTCACCCTGGCGGTCCTGGCGTCGATCGCGCTGCTGGGCATGGCCGTCTCGCCGCTGCTGACGCGAGTGATGGTGGCGGCGGACCCGAGCGCGGCGGGATCAGCGGAGAAGTTGGACCTGATGGTGCCGATGGTGATCGCGTTCGTTCCGCAACTGATCTTCTATGGCCTGGCCTCGGTCACGAGCGCGGCGCTGAACGCCCGAGGTCGATTCGTTGCTGCGGCACTTGCTCCGGCCGTGAACAACGTCATCGTGATCGCGGCGTGCCTCTGGTTCCGTGCCGCTCGCCACGGTGAGGTGGCCGATCTCGATCTCACCCGTGGACAGTTCGCGATCCTGGCCGGTGGAACAACCCTCGGCGTCCTGGCGTACGCGCTGACCCCCGCCATCGTGCTGCGACGCGATGGGGTCGCGTGGTGGCCGAAGTGGCGCCCCGACCACCCGGCAGTGCGTTCGATGCGATCGTCGTTCGGTTGGGCCACGCTGTCCATCGTCGGCACGCTCGTACCCACTGTGGCTGCACTCGCCCTGGGAAACGGCGCCCCCGGCGGCGTGGCGGTCTTCGTCTACGCGTTTGCGTTCTTCGTGTTGCCACACGCCCTCGTGGCGGTGCCGATCGCCACCACGCTGGCACCGCGGGTCGCGGACCGTTGGCAGGTCGACGACCTGGGCACGGTGCGCACCGCGATCACCTCGGCGATGCGGCTGATGGTGCCGCTGCTGACGCTGGGTGGCGTCGGGATGGTCGCGCTGGCGTGGCCTTTGGCTCGGGCCGCCGCGTTCGGGCAGACGGCCAGCCAGGGCATCGCCCCGATCGCCCATACGCTCGCGGTGTTCGGCCCTGGGCTGCTGGGCTACGGCATCAGTTTCGTCATGATGCGTGTCCTGTTCGCGATCGGTGACGTTCGGCCCGCTGCACTGCGGATGATCGGCGCCGCGGTCGTCGGCGTGGCGTGGATGTCGATTGCATCGGCCGTGGCCTCGCCTTCGGATCGTGCTGCCGCGCTGGCGAGTGGATACGGGGCGGCGCAGACCGTGGCTGCTGTCCTGTTGACGGCCAGGGTGATCGGCCGTACCGCAGCAATGACGTCGCGCTCGATCCTGCGCCTGTTCTCGGAATCGTTGGTGGCTGGCGTATCCAGCCTGGCGGTGATGTTGTGGATCACCTCTCGCTTCGGCTCGTCGCGGCGCGAGTCGGTCGAAGCACTGCTGCTGGCCGGGGCGGCCGGCGTGGTGGTGTTCGCCGTGGTGATGGCGTCAGCCCGCCGCAGCGAGCTGCTCGGCCGTCGCCTGCGCGAGGCGCTGTGATCGGCGACGCTCGAGGATGCCGAGCAGCCACGCGGCGAGTCCGATGACGATGGCTCCACCCAACGCGTCGAGGAAGTAGTGATTGCCCGTGACGACGATGGCGAACAGCGTGACGAACGGGTACAGGATCCCGAGCACGCGAACGGTGCGGGTGCGGGCGTAGCGGTACATGATGATGGCGCACCACACTGCCCAGGCGAAATGCAGGCTGGGCATCGCGGCGTACTGGTTGGCGACCGCTCTGGCGACCGGCGAGTGGTAGCTCCACAGGCCGCCGAACTTGTTCAACGTGTCCACGAAACACTTTCCGATGGCGTACCCGTCGGGACCCGGCACCGGGATGTTGTCGTTGCACTTGTACAGCCGCGGTGGGGCGAGCGGGAACGCCCAGTAGCCGATGAGCGCCAACGCGGTGGTCAGGCCGAGCAGGTTGCGCATGTGGCGATAGGCGTGGTGACGCTTGCGGTACATCCAGACGAGCAGACCCACCGTGATGATGAAGTGCAACGTGCCGTAGTAGATGTTCATCGCCTTGATGAACCAGTGGGCACCGAGGAACGCCTGCTGAATGGCCTGCTCGTGGAAGATCAGGAGATCCTGCTCCCAACCGACGAGCCGTCGCGCGTTGCCGTACGCGCGGTTCGTGACGCCGCCGTGATCGGCCAGGCTGCGGATGGTCTGGTACACGTAGTAGAAGCCCACGATGATCGCGGTCTCACGGAGCCATCCGTACCGCGGCGGACGGATGACCACCTCGGTCACCTCCGCGGCGGGGCTCTGCACGTCCGAAGTCGCCGTCACATGCTCAAAACTAGCCTGCTACATTCCACCGAGCCGTCCGCGGCGTGCGTATGAACTCGTTTTCGTGGTCCTCGAGCCGCCGTCCCCACGCCCCGGCGATGCTGTTGGCGGCCATCGGATCGGTCGTCTACCTGCTCTGGAGGCCGCCGAGCAACGACTTCGCGGTGCAGGAGTTCCGCATCGAACTGTTTCGTCGCGCACCTTTCGCGATCTGGAACAATCAGTGGTTCTCGGGGCACCACACGCCGTCGTACTCCCTGTTCTCGCCGCTCTTGGGCAGCGTGATCGGCGTCCGGATGCTGGGTGTGGTGGGCGTCATGGGTGCCGCATGGGCGGGTTCGCTGCTCATCCACCGCCTCGCGTTGCGGACGTCGGGTCTGCAGCGACCCGAATGGGCGGCAGCGCTGTTCGCGATGGGTGCGCTGGTGTCGCTGTTCGGCGGGCGCCTTGCGTTCCTGCTCGGGCTGGCGATCGGCGTGACGGCGCTCCTCGCCGCCGTCACCCGTCCGGCCTGGTGGACCGTCGTTCTCGCAGCGCTCACAGCCGCAGCGAGCCCGGTCGCCGGCGTCTTCGTCGCGGTCATCGGGTGTGCGGTGTGGTGCTCGCGTGCCCTCGATCGCCGACAAGGAGTGGCCCTCGTGGTGGGCTCGATGACGCCGGTGCTGGCCATCGCGGTGCTGTTCCCCGAGGGCGGAACGTTCCCGTTCCCGTTCGGCGGGTTGGTGAACGTGCTGCTGGTGACCGGGGGAGTGGCCTGGGTCGGCAGGCGGTACGTGTTCGTCCGCTGGATGTGTCTCGGCTACACCGGATTCTGCCTGGTGTCGGCGCTGCCGCAGACGCCGATCGGGGGGAACGCTGCGCGCCTGGCGGCGCTGGGAGCCCCGGTGATGCTGGTGATGGTGGCGCGGTTCCGTGCCGAACTGATCGGCGCGCTCGTGGTCCCGCTGATCGTCCTGCAGTGGGCACCGGTGTCGTTGATGTTCCGTGGCGATCTCGCGCAGACAGATGCCGCGTTCTACGAACCGCTGCTCGACGAGATTCGAGCGCTCGACGGGCCGATTCGCGTCGAGGTCGTGCCGGTCAAGACGCACATGGAGGCCGACATCGTGGCACTCGAGGTGCCCATTGCTCGAGGGTGGCACCGACAGATCGACCGCGACGTGAATGCGCTGTTCTTCGACGACTCGGACGGAGCGACCCTGGATCCGCAGGACTATCTCGACTGGCTCGACGAGAACGGCGTGGGCATGGTGGCGATCGCCGACACCGAATTGGACGAGGGCGGAGAGCTCGAACGTGCCTTGCTCGAGAACCCCCCTGAGTATCTCCGCCTCGTGCACGAGGATCCCGTGTGGCGGCTCTTCGCGGTGGAGCCGACCCCGGAGTTGGTGGTGGGCGATGGTGAGATGACGGCCATCGGAATCGACGACTTCTCGTTGTCGGCCGGCACTCCGGGCACCTTGCTCGTGCGCGTCCGCTTCTCGCCGTGGTTGCAGGTGGTCAGCGGTGATGCGTGCGTCGCCGAGGGAGATGGCGGATGGACGGTGGTGCGCGCAAAGAGTGCTGGCGCGGTGCTCGTGTCGGCTCGGCTGTCGTTCCGTGCGGTGGTCGATCGCAACGGAGACTGCTGAGCATCCGCGCGAGCGGCATTGCACGCGGTATGCTGCCCTCCCGTTGTCAGTTCACCTGAGACGGAGGTCGAGAGCGATGCCGAAGCACATTTTCGTGACAGGAGGCGTTGCCAGCTCCCTCGGCAAGGGTTTGACGGCGTCGTCGCTCGGGCGGCTGCTGAAACTGCGTGGCCTGAAGGTGACGATGCAGAAGCTCGACCCGTACATCAACGTCGACCCCGGCACGATGAACCCGTTCGAACACGGCGAGGTGTTCGTCACCGACGACGGTGGTGAAACCGACCTCGACCTTGGCCACTACGAGCGCTTCATCGACGAGCCGCTGACCCGCAACTCGAATGCGACCACGGGCAGCATCTATCAGGCCGTGCTCGCCGCCGAGCGCCGTGGCGACTACCTGGACAAGACCGTGCAGGTGATCCCGCACATCACCGACGAGATCAAGCGACGCATTGCACGCGTCTCCACCGACGATGTCGACGTGGTGATCACCGAGGTGGGTGGCACCGTCGGCGACATCGAGATTCTGCCGTTCCTCGAAGCGCTGCGCCAGATGCGCAGCGACGTGGGCCGCGACAACATCTGCTACATCCACGTCACTCTCGTGCCGTTCATCGGCCCGTCCGGTGAGCAGAAGACCAAGCCGACGCAGCACTCGGTCACCGAGTTGCGCAGTCGCGGTATCCAGCCCGACATCATCGTCTGCCGTAGCGAGGCCCCGCTCAGCGACAACCTCAAGCGCAAGATCAGCAATCTGTGCAATGTCGACGAGGATGCAGTGGTCAACGCTGCCGACGCCCGCAACATCTACGAACTGCCACTCATCCTGCACGATGAAGGCCTCGACACGGTCGTGTGCAACGTGCTGCGACTCGAAGCGCCCATCGACCTGCAGCCCTGGCAAGACGTGGTCGACAAGGTCGAGGCCGCCACGAAGCCGGTGAA
>JANOET010000257.1:0-2113 GCA_031413415.1 Acidimicrobiaceae bacterium | reverse complement strand
CACGGCCTGCCGCTTGGAATCGAACCCCCTCGAATATACTCCTACATCGTGTAGTTGCTCTGCCGTCGGGGCGCTGCCGAACTTGACAGCCCATGCCCCGCACCATCACCCGCCGCCTCACCATGCTCATCGTCGCCCTGTGCGCGGCGATCGCCGGCCTGGTCGGGTTTCCGGCGGGCACTGCATCGGCTCACAACACGCTGGTGTCGAGCGACCCGGCCGATGGTGCAGCGCTGGCCCTGGCACCGTCGCAGGTCACATGGGTGTTCGACAAGGCCGTTCCGCTCGAGACGATGACCGTCACCCTCATCGATGCCACCGGCTCGCGCAGCGAGGTCGGCGGGTCGGTGCACGGTGCTTCCGGTGACAACGAGGTCGTCACCCCGCTCCCGTTGCTGCAATCCGGACCTGTGTCGGTGCGATGGCGCCTCGTCGGCCCCGACGGACACACCATCACCGGTCGCGTCGACTTCACGATCACTGCTGCGGTGCCAACCTCGAACCCGGCCGAGGCAGCGCCGACGACACCCGCGACGACACCAGCGACGACACCTGCGACCGGCGTCGGGTCGGCGGTCGACGATGGCGACGGCTCTTCGTCGACGCCGTCATTCGTGCGGTGGACGCTGCGCTATACCTCGTACCTGGCGATCATGGCGATCGTCGGGATCCTGCTCACCGCCGCGTACGTCTGGCCCGGCGCCGGCACCGACGAACGGTTGCGCCGCCTCCTCAGCCGCTCGCTCTTCGCCACGGCCGCGCTCGCCTTCGTGCAGTTGCTCGTGATCGCATCCGACGTCAGCGGCAAGGCCACCTGGGCGTCGTTCGGGTCCATCGACTCCGCCACGACCACCGACGCCGGCATGGCACTGGCCATTCGCATCGCGCTGGCAGTGGCGATGTGGCTGGTGCTGTTTCGTGCCGACATCGTGCATCGCGACATCCATTGGACCGCCGTCGCGCTGCTCGGGCTCGGCCTGCTCGCCACATGGGCGTTCGCCGGCCACTCGGGCTCGATGCGCTGGCCCGTGGTCGGCGTGGCCACCGACGTCGCCCACCACACCGCCGCAGCCGCGTGGATCGCCGGGCTCGCCATCGTCGGCTGGATCGTCATCCCCACGACGCCGCCCGACGTACTCGTGCCTGCCGTGCGGCGTTTCTCGCGGGTGGCCGCGATCAGCGTCGCCGTGCTCGTGGTCACCGGTCTCGTCCAAAGTCTTCGGCTGGTCGGCAGCCCGATGGACCTGTTCGCCGCCGACCACGGCCGCTATCTTGCGGCGAAGATCGTGGTGCTCGGCGTGATGCTCGGCCTCGCCAACGTCAACCGCCGACGGGTCGACCGCCGCCTCGACGACCCGGGGCGGGTGGGCGTCCACCTCTCTGCCCTGCGTCGGGCCGTCATCGCCGAGTTCGCGATCGGGCTCGTGATCGTGGCGATCACCGCCGCGATGGTCGTGTCGCCGCCATCCTCCAGCACGGCCGTCTCCAGCACGGCCGTCTCCAGCACGGCGCGCCAGGCCGCGAGGACAAATCACAGCACCGCGCTTATACTACACGCTGTAGTAATCACCCCCGAAAGGCTCCCCCGATGAACCGCCGCATCGCCGTACCCGCCATTGCACTCGTGCTCACCGCAACGCTCGCCGCCTGCGGCTCGGACCACTCGTCGATGACCGACACCGCCGACACCTCGGCCGCAGTCACCGCACCCCCCGGCGGTTCCGGCGCGACCGTCGCGCTGAACACTGCCGACGTCGAGTTCGCCCAAGGGATGATCGCCCACCACGAGCAAGCGATCGAGATGGCCGAGATCGCCCTCGACCCAGCGGTCGGCGCCAGCGCAGAGGTGACCGACCTCGCCACCCGGATCAAGGGTGCGCAGGACCCCGAGGTCGAGTTGATGACCGGCTGGCTCACCGCTGCGGGACAGCCCATCGTGATGGACACCTCCGACGGACACGACATGTCGTCGATGGACGGCATGATGACTCCCGAGCAGATGGACGAAATGGGAGCCATGACCGGCGCCGACTTCGATCAGATGTGGCTCGAGATGATGATTGCCCACCACGAAGGCGCGATCAGCCAGTCCGAGACCGTCAAGGCCGACGGC
>JANOET010000256.1:0-5206 GCA_031413415.1 Acidimicrobiaceae bacterium | reverse complement strand
GCAGGCCCGGCCGCTCGAACGCGAACGGAGCCAACTCGGGCGGGGCGTCCTCGCCGCACGCCAGGCCGGCCAACGCGCTTCCGAACCAGGCGGCGAACTTGAACCCGTGCGCGGCGCCCAGCGCCACCGAGATCTGCGGCGTGTCGGGCAACCGGTCGAGCAGGAAGTCGCGGTCGCTCGTCAACGTGTACAGGCAGCTCGCCGAGCGAGGAGTACCGAAGCCGGGGCCGACCAACTGCTCCATGAACGTGGCCAGCTTGTGTTCCATCGGCACGTCGAGGTCGAACGTGCGCGTGTCGGGGTCCACCTCGGGGCCCCCACAGTCCTCGGCACCCTTCACCCCGCTCAGGTCGCCGTAGAGGGGGAAACCGTAGAAGCACGGATCGTCCATCCAGATCCACACCGGGAACCTGCCGACGGCGAACCGGTCGAGGTCGGCGTGCGGGAAGTAGCTCAGCTGCTCGCGGGTGACGACCATGGGGATGTCGTGGCCGAGCTGACGGAGCAACGTGTTCGTCCAGGCATCGGCGGCGACGACGACATGACCGACACGGGTGACCCCGTCGTCGGTGACGATGTCGACCTCGCCGCCCACCGGACGGATTTCGCGCACCGGCGTGTTGTCGCGCAGTTCGGCGCCGTGGGCAACGGCCAATCGCTGCATCGTCGCGGTGCCCGCATCGGCGGGGACGATTCCGGTCTCGGCCGAGAAGATGGCCATCACGTCGTCGGTCACCAGCGTGCCGTCGGCGAAGGCCGGCCAGCGCTTGCGTACTTCGCTGCCATCGATCCACTCGAACGGCACACCCTCGGCCGTCAGGCTGTCCACGTAGTTGGTGTGGTCGATGCGTGCGCCGGGCGGGAACAGGTCGATGCCGCCGGTGGTGGTGATGATCTGCTCGCCGCTGTCGGCCTCGACCGCTCGCCACGTGTCGTATGCCTGCGACGTCAGCCGCACGTACTCGGGCGTGTGATAGCTGCGACGGATGATGCGCGAATGGTCGTGAGTCGCGCCGCGCACGTGGCCGAGCTCGAACTGCTCGAAGCCGACCACGCTCACACCACGACGGGCGAGCCAGTAGGCCGCCGCAGACCCGAGCCCACCCAGTCCGACAACCGCAACGTCCGCCATCTCGACGACGCTAGTCGGAACCACGACTACTCTGAACGGTCATGCAGGTTTCCGAGCAGCTGCTCTTCCTTCCGGCGGCTGACGGTACCCGCCTCGCCATCACGCTGTATCGACCCGAAGGTGACGGGCCGTTCGCCACGCTGCTCGAAGCACTGCCCTACCGCATGAACGACATCACTTCGTCGTACGCCGACGGGTATCTCCGCTTCGCCGCCGAGGGCGACTTCGCCGTGGTGCGCATGGACCTGCGCGGCACCGGCAACTCGGCGGGCGTGCTGGGCGACGAGTATCCCGACATCGAGCGCAGCGACCTGCGCGACGTCATCGAGTGGGTCGCCGCCCAGCCTTGGAGCAACGGCAAGGTGGGCATGCTCGGCACCAGTTACAGCGGTTTCAACTCGCTGCACATGGCGATGGAACCCGATCTGCCGGCCCTCGCCGCGGTGTGCGCGATGTACGCCACCGACGACCGCTACACCGACGACGTGCACTACATGGGCGGCACGCTGCGGGCGCTGGACTTGATCGACTACCCGCTGTACATGGTGGCGATGAACGCGCTGCCTCCCACGCCGGCGGTGTGGGACCCGAACAGCGACATCGGCTGGGTCGACGAGTGGCGACGACGCATCGACGAGAACGAGCCGTGGCTGCTCGAGTGGCTGCGCCACCCGCTGCCCGACGCGACGTGGCGGCGCGGCTCGGTGCGCACCGGACCCGACGGTGCCGGTTACGACCGGCTCACCTGCCCGGTCTTCCTCATCGCCGGTTGGGCCGACGGCTACCGCAACAACACATTCCGAACGTTGCAGCACGTCCCCGGTACGCGCCTGCTGGCCGGCCCATGGGTGCACAAGGCGCCGGCCACCGCGTTGCCCGGACCGAACGTCGACGACGACCTGGAGATCATGCGCTTCTTCGACCAGCACCTGCGCGGCGGCGAGCCGACCCATGCACACCTCGCGCACGTCTTCGTCCGCGAGCCGTCGGCACCCGAGCCCGATCTGTTGCAGATGAATGGCAAGTGGGTGCAGGCCGACGAGTGGCCACCACCCGCCGTGGAGGAGTTGCTGTTCGTCGGCGTCGACGACGCGGTCGACGTGCTGCCGGTGCGCGGCGACGTCGGCATCGCCGCGTGGAACTCGTGCGCAGGCGGGCTGCCGTGGGGACAATCGCTCGACCAGCGCCACGACAACGCGATGAGCATCGTCCACGACTTCCCGGTGACGGACCCGTGCATGATCCTGGGCAACGGCGAGGTGCGGCTGCAGGTGCGGTCCTCGGCTTCGGTCGGCCACCTGTCGGTGAAGCTGTGCGACGTCGCCCCCGACGGCACGAGCGTGCTCATCACCCGCGGCTTCATGGACCTCGCCCATCGGGGTGTGTGGCCGAGCGACCCGTGGGGCACGGTCGGGGCGGCGCCATGCCGGGTTGTACCTGGTGAATGGATCGACGCGCGGCTCGAGTTCGAGGCCACCACGTGGACGCTCGTGCCGGGTCACACCTTGCGCCTGGCCATCGCCGGCACCGACTGGCCGAACTGCTGGCCGCCCGCGCAGCCGTTCACACTTTCCGTGCGCCGCGATTCGGTGCGATTGACGCTGCCCGCCGCCGTCTCGCTGCCCGCGCTCACCGACGACCTGGTGCCGGTGCCGGGCAAGGACTCCGTCAGCCACGAGGGCATCGAGTGGCGCTACGAGCACGACGTGCTCGCCCGCGAGACCCGCGCCCACACCCTCTACGGCGAGACGTACGAGGGCACGCACGGCACGGTCGTCACGGACCACTACGAGGGGCACGTCGGCATCAGCACGGTCGACCTGTCGAAGGCCTGGGTCAAGGGCAGCAGCCACTACACGATGCAGTTCCCCGAGGGCACATGCTTCGTCGAGGCAGCGCTGCGGATGCACAGCGATGCCGAATCGTTCCACGTGACGGTCGAGTTGACCGCCACCCTGAACGGCGTTCCCTTCGCCCACCGCACCTGGACCGACACCCTCCCCCGCTGACCGCGCCTGCCGTTGGGCGCGAAACCTCCCGAATCCGGGTCACTCCGCGCCCACGGGCGGAAGTTCTCCCGGATCTGGGACATTCCGCGCCCAGTCGGTCAGCCGAGCATGACGGGGAGGCCGTTGCACAGACCGACGCGGATGTCGCCGGCGTCCCGCGAGGTCTCGTCGAGGTCGCCAGACGTGCTCGCTCCGTCGCCGATCGCCGGGGCCGCGGTGTAGCGGAGCCGCCCGTCAGCGACGGTGAAGGTGTAGTTCACCAGCTCGATGGTGCCGTCGCCGCGGAGGTCGGCGCACCCGACGCTGCGCTGCTCGAAACCGGTGACCGGCGGGCCGAAGCCCCACGAGGTGCCGGGGATCTCGGCCAGTCGGGCGCCGTCAGCGGTGTAGATGGTGCCGTTCGGGTAGCCCTCGGCGAAGCCGATCAGCAGCGTGTCGCCGCCGGTGTCGGTCGGGTTCACCGGGAAGACGACCAGACTGTCGCCGATGAGCTCGAGCGGCACCACCTGCGTGCTGGTGCCGCATACGGTGATCCGATACGTGGCGATGCCGCTCTCGTCGGGCGAGTCGGCAATCATCTGCGACACCAGCTGCTCCACCCAGCCGTCGCCGTCCACGTCGGCCCAGTCCACCCTGCTGACCTGGTCGACCGGGCAGTCGATCGAGTCGTACGTGTAATCGGCTCGGTCTGCGTACGGTGGCAACTGGAGCGGCAGACCGGTGACCCCCGTCTGGCCCTCGTACACGTAGTCAGTGAACAGCGACACGGTGCTGCCGTCGAGGCCCGCCGGGAACACGGCCTTCGTCCATCGGCCGTCGGGCAGGTCACTGATCTCGGTGGGCTGCACGCACAGGGCACGAGCGCACCACTTCTCCAGCGCCGCAGCCACAGCGGCTCGGTTGGTCCTCCCTGGCACCAGACCGAACTCCGGCCGGAACAGCGGACGGAGGTCGGCACGAGCCTCGAGCTCCAGGCCGCCCTCGTTCAGCAGGCCTGCCGCAGTGTCGTAGTCGCCCTCGGCCAGCGCCGTCAGATACAGAGTGACACCGATCGAGATCGACGGGTCGACCGTCGTCGTCGGCGCGCTCGTGGTGGAGGTCGGCGGCGTCGTGTCGGGCGCTGACGACGAGGGCGCTGACGAGTCGACCGTGGCGGGAACGGTGGTGTCGGCGGGGACGACCGAGCCGTCGTCGTCGTCACGAGACAGTACGACGACCGCTCCGACCACGATCGCTGCGGCGGCGACACCCCAAGCCGCGACACGCCACGAGTTCCGACCGCCGCGCCATTCACGGCGCAATTCGCCGGCCAGCTGGTCCTCGAAACCGGGCCGGGGCCGGGTCTCGTCGCCCACCACGTCGTCGATCCACTGCTCAGGCATCTCGTGCCTCCTGACGTCGCAATCGCCTCAGCGCCCGCGCCGCCAACGACTCGGCGGCGTGTGTGCTGATGCCCATCTCGTCGGCGGCCTGGGCCACCGTCATGTCGTCCACGTAGCGCAGCACGAGCATCGTCCGCTCACGCTCGGGCAGGTCGGCCAGCCGTGCCGGCACTGCGGCCACCTCGTCGCCCTCGGGTGTCGACGTCACCAGCCGAAGGCGCTGCTCCTCACGCTGTGCCGTGCGCACCCGGTCGATGAACCGGTGCCGTGCCGCCGTGGTGAGGTACCCGACCGACACGTCCGACACGGCGCCACGCTTCGCCGCCGCCAGCGCGCCCAGGTAGACGTCGTGGACCAGATCCTCAGCCGCAGACCGATCGGTGCCGCACAGCATCGCCGCGTAGCGATAGACGTCGTCCAAGGTGGCGCGGTAGCAGGCCAAGAAGCCCTGCTCGGTGCGCACGTCCCACGTCGGTCCCATACCCCTCCAGCGTTGCCGACCGGCCACAACCCGTCGCGCCGCGTTCACCAGGAACTTAAGAGGCTCTACGCGATCGGCCGGGGTGCTGACCATCCGCGATGTGGGGTGGGGGCCTCGGTGAACTTGTGACTGTCTAACGGTCCAAGTCCAAGGAGGCCCCCGTGGGGGACGGTAGTGCAGGTGTGGTGTGGTTCTCCATGCC
>JANOET010000255.1:0-13364 GCA_031413415.1 Acidimicrobiaceae bacterium | reverse complement strand
CGGCGACACGCTATCGAACAAACGCTGCTGATCGGGTCGGCCATCTTTGCCCATCAGAGGCTTCTTGTTTTTGTCATTCAGGGTGAAAGAAACCAGATCATCACCATTTACATGTGATGTTGAATAGTAGATTGTGTTATTCTCATGGAATGTATCCATAACCGGAACAAGGTGTTCATTTGCCGACGAGGTGTCGCAGGGCGTCGTGTGTGCTCACAGCGCCGAGGTGATGGACGCGAACAACTCGTCGTAGGTGTGGTTCGTCGGGAACTGCGGGAACTCGGCGGCGATGCCGTCGGGAGCGTGGAACCAGAAGCCGGCGTCGGCGGCGCCGAGCATCGCCGCGTCGTTGTACGAGTCGCCGGCCGCGACGACGCGGTAGTTCAGGCCGCGCAACGCGTCGACCGCGTGGCGCTTCTGGTCCTGCATGCGCAGGGCGTAGTCGACGATGCGGTCGTCGCGCACGATCAGCTGGTGACAGAGGATGGTGGGCATGCCCAGGTGGCGCATGAGTGGCGCACCGAACTGTTCGAACGTGTCGCTGAGGATGATCACCTGGGTGCGGGCGCGCAGCGCATCGAGGAAGTCCTTCGCTCCGGGCATCGGCTCGAGGCCGGCGATGACGTCGCTGATGAGGCTCATCGTCAACCCCTCGCGCTCGAGGATGTCCAGCCGATACCTCATCAACGTGTCGTAGTTCGGTTCGTCGCGGGTGGTGCGTCGCAGTTCGTCGAGGCCGGTGCGTTCCGCGACGGCGATCCAGATCTCGGGCACGAGCACCCCCTCGAGGTCGAGGGTCACGACTGTTTGCCGGGGAGAGGGCGTCTGCTGGGGGGAGGGCTCGGTGTTCACGGTGTCCTATTCTGTCCGAACGCCGCCGGGGGCGCGAAGAAGGGGACGCTTTCCATGCCGATCAGCACGATGATGGACGACTATCAGCTCACGCTGAAGCCGATCTTCGAGTTCGGGCGTCAGGTGCACGCGAACAAGAAGATCATCACGTACACCGGAGCCGAGGAAGGTGGGGGGTACACCGAGGCGACGTTCGCCGAGGTCGCCGATCGTGCCGACCAGTTGGCCGCGGCACTCACCAAGCTGGGCGTGCAGCAGGGCGATCGCGTCGGCACCTTCCTGTGGAACAACCAGACCCACATGGAGGCCTATCTGGCGATTCCGGTGATGGGCGCGGTGCTGCACACCCTGAACATCCGCCTCTTCCCCGAGCAGCTGGCGTACGTCATCAACCACGCCGAGGACAAGGTCATCATCGTCGACGCGTCGATCGCGCCGCTGCTTGCACGGGTCCGGCACGAGCTCACGACCGTCGAGCACATCATCGTCAAGGGCGCCGGCGACACCGCTGGTCTGGGCGAGGGCCGGCTCGACTACGACGAACTCCTCGCCGCCGAACAGCCTGGGTTCCAGTACCCCGACGTCGCCGAGAACACCGGCATGGCCATGTGCTACACGAGCGGCACCACGGGCAACCCCAAGGGTGTGATGTACAGCCACCGCAGCACGTACATGCACTCGCTGATGGTCACGTCCACCGCGAACATCGCATTGTCCGAGCACGACCGCATGCTGGTCATCGTCCCCATGTTCCACGCCAACGCGTGGGGCACCCCATACGCGGCATGGATGGTCGGCGCCGACCTGGTCTTCCCGCAGCAGTTCCTGCAGGCGGCGCCGCTCACGCGCATCATCGACGACACCAAGCCCACGCTCACGGGCGCCGTGCCCACCGTGCTGAACGATCTGCTGCACAACGCGCCGAACGCCGACCTGAGCAGCCTGCGTCTGGTCATGTGTGGTGGTTCGGCCGTGCCCCGCGGCCTCATCGACGGCTTCCGCGACACCTTCGGTCTGCCCGTCGTGCAGGGCTGGGGCATGACCGAGACCAGCCCGGTGTGCGCCATCGGCCACCCGCCGAAGGACATGGGCGATCTCAGCGAGACCGATTGGCGCGTCAAGACCGGCCGCATCATTCCGGGTGTCGAGCTGCGCATCACCGACGACACAGGTGAGCCCCAGCCGTGGGACGGCGAGGCGCTCGGCGAGATCGAGGTCCGCGGTTCGTGGATCACCGCCTCGTACTACAACGTCGACGATCCCGAGAAGTTCCACGATGGGTGGCTGCGCACGGGCGACGTCGCCAGCGTGATGCCGAACGGCTACGTGATGATCAGCGACCGCGCCAAGGACGTGATCAAGAGCGGCGGCGAATGGGTCAGCTCTGTCGACCTCGAGAACACGATCATGGGTCATCCGGCCGTGCTCGAGGCCGCCGTCATCGGTGTGCCCGACGATCGCTGGGACGAACGTCCACTGGCGTGCGTGGTACTCAAGGCCGGCGAGTCGCTCACCGCCGACGAACTGCGCCAGTGGCTCAGCGAGCGCACCGCAAAGTTCTGGCTGCCCGAGCGGTGGGCGTTCATCAGCGAGGTCCCCAAGACCAGCGTCGGCAAGTTCGACAAGAAGGTCCTCCGCGCCGCCAACGAAAAGGGCGACCTCGAGGTCCAGAACCTCGCCTGACCCGGACAACCCGCGCGAACTTGAGTTCCTGGTGAACGCGGCGCCAACTCAGGGTCGGCGGGACGGGGCGGTGCCGGCGACGGTGGTGCGGTGCAGTTCGCGGCGGTGGCCGCGGTAGTCGTTCAGCGCGTTGTGCTGTGTGGTGCGGTTGTCCCAGATGGCCAGGGTGTCGGCCGACCAGCGGAAGCGAACCGTGAACGCGTCGTGGGTGCTGTGCTGGTACAGGTGCTGCAGCAGTGGGGCGCTGTCGGAGGCCGACCAGCCCTCGAATCGCACCGAGTAGGTGGGGTTCACGAACAGCGCCTCACGCCCGGTGTCGGGATGCACGGTGACCGCCGGGTGCACGTGCTCGGCGAGGGCCTCGTCGGAGGTGTCGATGCGCATGCTGCGGCCCTGGGCGGTGCGGGCCAGCACGCCGTCGGCCGAGTACGCCCGCCCGGCGGAATGGACGACGCTCGCGGCGCGCAGCATGTCCTGCAGCCCGGTGCTGAGCGTGGCGAACGCAAGTTCCTGGTTGCTCCACATGGTGTCGCCGCCGACGGGCGGGACGTCGACCGACCACAGCAATGTGAACGCCGGCGGAATGGGTTGGAAGCTCCAGTCGCTGTGCCACGCGCCGCCGAAGTTGAAGCCGCCCTCGTCGGCCTCCTTCACGACCTTCACGACGCCAGGATGGCCCTCGATGGACTGGAGGAACGGTGTGTGGCCGTGCCCGCCCATCTCGACCGTGAGTCGTTCGAGATGCTCGATCGCGTAGGGCTGGGCACGCAGGAACACGACCTTGTGCTCGACCGCCGCCTCGCGCAGCGCGGCCACCTCGGCGTCGGCGAGGGGGCGGGTGAGGTCGATGCCGCTCAGCTCGGCGCCCAGCGCCCCGGCCACACGCTCGACGCGCAGGCCGCTCACGACCGCAGCGCTCCGGCGAACCGCTCGTGCTCGCGAGCGTGCATCGCGGTGTTGACACGCTGACGTTCCAGGATCTGGTCGAGTGTCTTCGCGCCCTGTGGAATGGGGTGCTCGGCGAAGAAGCTCTGCACATCGGCCGCGACCTCGGGGCGGGTGAGCAGCTTCACCGGGTCGATCATCCGCACGATGGTGTTCGACGGGAACTTCTCGTTGGCCTCGGCCCAGCGCTGGCGCAGCATCGACCAGGCCAGTTCGCCATGCCAGCGGTTGGCGATGGCGCGGTGCACGAGGAACGGCGCGTTCTGGCTCTTCACCTCGCCGCTGAACGCGAACTCGACGGTGCGCTCGACCTGCGCGGCCTCGGGGAATTCGGCCAGTGCGTAGAGGAAGCGCAGTTGCTCCTGCGGCGTGGTGGCCGAGTGGAACGCGGCCAGGAAGCGTTCGTAGTCGGTATCGGTGCAGGTGGCCGCAACGGCACTGGTCGCCGCGGCGACCAGCTCGGGGTCGGCACCCTGTTCGTCGAGCAGCGCGCGGCAACGTTTCTGCGCCGCAGGGTCGTCGCCGAGCACGGCCAGCATGCCCAGCAGCAGACCGCGCAGCTTGGCGCGCAGGCCTCCTTCGCCCTCGACCGGAGACCACTGCACGTCGTCGAGGACGGGGCGCACCAGCGTTGCCACCCGCGCACGGAACGCCACGTACGCGTCGCCGTCGACGAGGCGTCCGATGCCACGCAGCCCGATACCGATGGCCTGCCACACCGCGAGGTCGCGTTCGGCGGCAAAGCCCTCGACGAAGCTGAGGAAGTCGGCCGCGGCGAGACGGCCGGCGATCACCTCGTTCCATGCGTCGTCGACCAAGTTGTAGCGGTCGATGATGGTGAGCGAGTCGAGCTCGTCGCCGACGAGGCGGCTGCGCAGTGTGGCGTCGTAGGCGACCCGCATGAAGCCGTGGCCGCCCGAGTTGACGACCACCACTGAGGCGGCCGAGGGCAGGGCGACCCGCGTCTCGAAGCTGTCGAGCAGCAGCTTGGTCTCGCTGCCGTCGATGCGCAGGTGGACGGGTACGACGAACACCGTGGGATCCTCGGTGTCGGCGTACGAGAAGCGCTGCTGCGACAGCACGAGCGTGGTGTCGTCGATGCGGGCCGACAGCAGCGGGTAACCCGGTTGCCAGATCCAGCTGTCCATCAGCTTGCGGACGGGAGCACTCGGGTTGACCTCTTCGATGGCGTCCCACAGGTCGCTCGTCTCGGTGTTGCCGTACTCGTGCGCCGACAGGTAGTGGCTGACACCTCGCCGGAACTCCTCCTCGCCGAGGTACATCTCGAGCATGCGCAGCAGCGAGCCGCCCTTCTGATAGGTGAGCACGTCGAACATTCCGTCGCAGTCGGCGGGTGCCTCGACCGGGAATTCGACGCTGCGGGTGTTGGCCAGCGAATCGACCTCGAAGGCCATGCTGCGCTCGAGGCTGAACGTGGTCCACCGCAACCAGTCGGGCCGGTAGGCCGCCATGCAGGCGATCTCCATGAACGTGGCGAAGGCCTCGTTCAACCAGATGCCGTTCCACCACTTCATCGTCACCAGATCGCCGAACCACATGTGTGCGATCTCGTGGGCGACGACGTCGGCGAGCGTCTGCAGTTCGACCTGTGTCGCGGTGGACGTGTCGGCGAGCAGCAGGTTTTCGCGATAGGTGATGCAGCCCAGGTTCTCCATCGCCCCTGCGGCGAAGTCGGGCAGGGCGATCATGTCGCACTTCTGCGTGGGGTACGCGATGTCGTAGTAGTCCTGGTACCAGCGCAGCGCGAACGCGCCGATGTCGAGTCCGAACGCGGTGAGGTGGCCCTTCCCCGGAACGTGAATGACCCGCAACGGAATGACGCCGCCATCGGGGCGGGGGACCAGCACCGGCTCGGTGGCCTCGAGCGGGCCGACCACGAACGCGACGAGATAGGTGCTCATCGGCATGGTCTCGGCGAACCGCACGGCGACCTTGCCGTTGGGCTGCTCGGCGCGGTCGATCTCGGGTCCGTTGCCGATGGCCAGCAGATGCGGCTCGACGATGAGGGTGACGTCGAAGACCGCCTTGAAGTCGGGCTCGTCGAAGCATGGGAACGCCCGGCGGCAGTCGGTGGCCTGCATCTGCGAGGCGGCGATGACCTGCTCGATGCCGTCGGCGTCGTGATAGGTGCTGCGATAGAAGCCGCGCAAGCGATCGTTGAGCACCCCGGTGAAGGTGATCTCGATTGCCACGGTGCCGACCTCGACGGCCTGATCGATGACCAGACGCTCGGTGGTGGGGTCGAGCGTGAACGACACGTCGACGCCATCGACCTTCACGTTCTGGATGTCGATCTCGACTGCGTTGAGCAGCACCTGCGCCACGGGAGCGTTCACGCTGGCGTCGATGATGACGTGCCCGGTGAACGAGGCCTCGCCCAGGTCGGGCTCGATGGTGAGGGTGTAGCGGTGCGGGATGACCGCGCGCGGTAGTCGGTACGGGTTGCCGAAGGGGTCGGAAGTCACACAGGCAGGCTACCCCTGGCCCGGAAGAGGGGTCCCGCCGGTTCGTAACCGATAGCCTCTCCCGACGTGTCAACGGCCCTGGAATTCGACGTGGTGGGGGTGGGCAACGCACTCGTCGACGTGATCGCCCATGCCGACGACGGCTTCATCGATGAGCACGACCTGGTGAAGGGCTCGATGACGCTCATCGACACCGACCGGGCGCTCTATCTGTATCGGGCGCTCGGGTCCGCGGTCGAGATGAGCGGCGGCTCGGCGGCCAACACCATGACGGGTGTGGCGTCGCTCGGAGGCAAGGCCGCGTACCTCGGCAAGGTCAGCGACGACGACCTGGGCAACGTGTTCGGTCACGACCTCCGCGCCGTGGGAGTGCAGTTCCGTCCCGGTGCACCCGAGGCCGACACGCCCACCGGTCGCTGCATCATCGTGGTCACCCCCGATGCGCAGCGCACGATGAACACGTACCTCGGTGTGTCCAGCCTGCTGCAGCCGAGCGACATCCACGAGGCCACCGTCGCGTTGGGCAAGGTGCTGTACATGGAGGGTTACCTGTACGACCGGCCCGCCGCCAAGGAGGCGTTCCGCGCCGCCGCCGCCGTCGCCCACGCCAACGGTCGTCAGGTGTCGTTGACGCTGAGCGACGCGTTCTGCGTCGACCGTCACCGCGACGATTTCAGCGCGCTCGTGTCCGACGAGGTCGACATCTTGTTCGGCAACGAGGATGAACTGCTGTCGCTCTACCAGGTCGAGTCGTTCGACGATGCGGTGGCCGCGGTGCGGCGCGACTGCCACCTCGCCGTCATCACGATTGGCAAGGAGGGTTGCGTCATCGTGTCGAAGGACGAGACCGTGCGGGCGCCGGCCGAACCGGTCGCACAGGTGCTCGACACCACGGGCGCCGGCGACCTTTTCGCCGCTGGCTTTCTGTTCGGCTACACCCGCGATCGCAGCCTGGACGAGTGCGCGAAGCTGGGCGCCATCGCCGCTGCCGAGGTGATCTCCCACGTCGGCCCCCGTCCGCTCGTCGAGCTGAAGACGCTCCTTTCCTGAGAGGCTCGCCATGACCGACATCGCCGACCTCCGCAGCACGGCACAGCGCTGGCTGCAGGCCGAACCCGACGACGACATGCGGGCCGAACTGGCCGAGTTGCTGGCCGGTCCCGACGACGTGCTCGTCGAACGGTTCACCGGTCGTCTGCAGTTCGGCACGGCGGGCCTGCGCGCCGCTGTCGGGGCCGGACCGCAACGAATGAATCGACTGGTCGTGCAGCAGGCCGCGGCAGGCCTGGTCGACCACCTGCTGGCCGACGTGCCCGGCGCTGCCGAGGCGGGGGTCATCATCGGCTACGACGCCCGTCGTAAGAGCGACGTGTTCGCGCTCGACACGGCTCGGGTCTGCGCGGCCAAGGGCGTGAAGGCGATGCTCTTCCCTCATGTCGTGCCCACGCCGGTGCTGGCCTGGAACATCACCGCGACCGGTGCCGCCGCAGGCGTGATGGTCACCGCCTCGCACAACCCGCCGGCCGACAACGGGTACAAGGTGTACCTCGGCACCGGCTCGCAGATCGTGCCGCCCGCCGACACCGACATCGCGGCGCGCATCGACCTGGTCGACTCGTGTGCGGTCGAGCTCGCCCCCGAGGACCATCCGCTCATCCACGTCCTGGGCCGCGACGAGATCGAGGCGTACCTGCAGTTCGTGCCCACGGTGCGGTTGTGCCCGTCCATCCCCGGTGTCCCGGTCGCGTACACGGCGATGCACGGGGTCGGCGGCGCCACCCTGGTCGAGGCGTTCGATCGGGCCGGTCTGCCCGCGCCGGCGACGGTGGGCGAGCAGCAGGAACCCGACGGCCGGTTCCCCACGGTGTCGTTCCCGAACCCGGAGGAGCCGGGTGCGATGGACCTGCTCATGGCGAAGGCGGCCGACGTGAACGCGGTCGTGGCCATCGCCAACGACCCCGACGCCGACCGCCTCGGTGCGGCCATCCCCACGCCCGAGGGTGGCTGGCGTCGCCTCGGTGGCGACGAGATCGGCTGGTTGTTCGCCGACCACATCCTGCGCCACACGTCGGGCGACGGCCGTCTGGTCGTCACCACGTTGGTGTCGTCGTCGTTGCTCGGACGCATGGCCGCGGCGAACGGTGTCGAGTGCCTCGAGACGTTCACCGGATTCAAGTGGATCGGCCATACGGTGCTGCAGAATCCGGCCAAGCGGTTCGTCTTCGGGTACGAGCAGGCGCTCGGTTACCTGGTCACCACACAGCCGCTCGACAAGGACGGCATCACCGCTGCCGTGATGATGGCCGAGATCGCTGCGGTCGCCGTGGCTGAGGGCGTCACGTTGCAGGATCGCCTCGACGCGATCGTCGCCACCTACGGCCGTCACGTGATGGCCGAGAAGTCGTTGCGTATGCCGCCGGCCGACGGTGCGGCCGCGGTGGCCGCGATGCGGGCGAACCCGCCCACCGAAGTCGGTGGCCATGCCGTGACATCGACAGCATGGTTCGACGAGGCCAGTCTGCTGCGACTGCAGTTGGGTGATCAGATCCGCGTGCAGGTGCGCCCCAGCGGCACCGAGCCGAAGGTGAAGCTCTACGGCGAAGGCATCGGCATGGACCCCGCGCCGCTGCTCGACGCGCTCGCCGCGCTCGTCGTGTAGCGGTGTGACGGAGTTTCCTACCAGTCATCTCCCTTTGCTGCCGAAACCAACTTGGCCTGAGACGCAGTGACGCCGAACTCGAGTTCGGCGGCACCCACTCAGTCGTCGAGCTCGATGTCCACCATCAGGTGACCGGCGAGGTCTTCCAGGCGCGTGCGGAGCACCTCGATGTCCACCGAGTCGGGCAACGTGAACGAGGCGAACGCTTCGAACAACGGGCCACCCGACATGGGCGCCTCGCTGATCTCGGTGTCGAGATCCTCGATGCTCGCTCCCACCGACGCGAGGGCCGACGAGATGGCGTGCACGAGGCCTGGCTGGTCGGTGCCGACCATCGACACGGCGAAGCGGCGCCCGGACTCGGCGGGCTCGGACCCGCCTCCGGTGACCGTGACATGCAGCAGGCCGTCGACCTCGAGTGCGCTGAGGGCGTCCTGCAGTTCGTCGACCTGCGTGTCGGGCACGACGATCTGGACGATGCCGGCGAACTTGCCGCCGAGTCGAGCCATCTGGCTGCGCTCCCAGCTGCCGCCGTGGTCGGAGATGAGACCGGACAGCGTGTCGACCAGGCCGGGCCGATCGTCTCCGAGCACCGTGAGCACGAGCGTCGTCATGCGTGCACGCTACCCCCGAGGCCACGACCCGTCGATGGTTGGGTCAGGCGGGGGAGCCGAACTGGCGGTCGCCGGCGTCGCCGAGGCCGGGGACGATGAACGCGCTGTCGTTGAGGCGCTCGTCGAGGGCTGCGGTGTACACCGCAAGGTCCAGACCGTGGCCGCGGAGCAGCTCGATGCCCTCGGGCGCGGCCAGCACACAGACGACGATGATGGTGCCGGTGACGCCGCGTTCGATGAGCAGGTCGCACGTGTGGGCCAGCGAGCCGCCAGTGGCGAGCATCGGGTCGAGCACGATCACCTGTCGTCCGGCCATGTTCTCGGGCAGCTTGTTCACGTACGGCTTGGGCATGTGCGTGTTCTCGTCGCGGGCCACGCCGATGAAACCGACATCGGCGTTGGGCAGCAACTCCTGCGCGGCGTGCAGAAAGCCCAGGCCGGCGCGCAGCACGGGCACCACCACCGGCTGGGTGGTGAGCTGGCGGCCGAGCGTCTCGACCAACGGCGTCTGCACCTTCACTGCGTGCGTCGCCAGGCCCTTGGTGGCCTCGGCGATGAGCAGATTGCCGATGCGCTCGAGCTCCTGGCGGAACAGCGCGTTCGGCGTGGCGACATCGCGTACACGGGTGAGTGAATCGGCGATGAGCGGGTGGTCGACGACGTGAACTGCGACGGGCATGCCCACGAGTGTGCCAGACCGGCGACCCGCCCCGGAAAGGCCGTCACCAGGAACTTGAGTTCGGCGGGCGCGCCCTAGAGGGCGCCGGCCTTGGCGGCGGCGTACTGGGGCTTGATGATGCCGTTGATGATCTTCAGCCGCTCGGGGAACGGGGCGAAGGCGCTCTTCATCGCGTTGATGGTGAGCCACTCGAAGTCGTCGATGCCCCAGCCGAACGCATCGCGCAGTTGCTCCATCTCGAAACTCATCGACGTGGCGCTCATCAACCGGTTGTCGGTGTTCAGCGTGACGCGGAACCGCAGACGGCGGAGCATGCCGATGGGGTGATCGGCGATGGTGGCGCACACGCCGGTACCGACGTTGCTGGTGGGGCACAACTCGAGTGGGATGCGCCGGTCGCGCACGTACGACGCCAGCCGCCCCAGCTGCTCGTTGCCCTCCTCGCCGGTGATGTCGTCGACGATGCGCACCCCGTGGCCCAGACGCTCGGCGCCGCAGAACTGCACGGCCTCCCAGATGCTCGGCAGGCCGAACGCCTCACCGGCGTGAATGGTGGTGTGGAAGTTCTCGCGCTGCACGTACTGGAATGCGTCGAGGTGGCGGGTGGGCGGGTAACCGGCCTCGGCGCCGGCGATGTCGAACCCCACGCAGCCGGCGTCGCGCCAACGCACGGCGAGCTCGGCGATCTCGAGGCTGCGTGCCGCAGTGCGCATGGCCGAGCAGATGAGGTAGATGGTGAGGTTCGTGCCGTCGCTGCCACGGCGGAAGCCGTCGAGGATGGCTTCGACCACTTCATCGAGGGTGAGCCCCTGCTCGGTGCTCAGCTCGGGCGCCATGCGCACCTCGGCGTAGACGACGCCATCGGCGGCGAGGTCCTGTGCGCACTCGAACGACACGCGTTCGATGGCATCGCGATGCTGCATGACGCCCACCGTGTGGGCGAACGTCTCGAGGTAGAGCACCAGGTCGTTGCGCTTGGCGCCGCGGTTGAACCATGACGCCAGCTCGGCGACGTCGTAGGTGGGCAGGCTGGTGTAGCCGTACTCGCGGGCGAGTTCGACCACTGTCTGGGGGCGCAGGCCACCATCGAGGTGGTCGTGGAGGAGGACTTTGGGAAGCGTGACGATGTTCATGAGATGCCCGACAGCGTAGGCGGTCGTCCCGACGGCCCGTACCCTGACGTGCCATGGAACACCCCGAACTGACCGTCCTGGGCAACACCGTGCGGCACGCCATCGAGCACGTCGAGGTGTTCCCCGCCCCGGCCAACGTCACGCTCGTCACGTTCACCAACGACGAGCTGAACTCGATGTGCCCGGTCACCCAGCAGCCCGACCTGTCGCACGTCGTCATCCAGTACGTACCCGACCGGTCGTGCATCGAGAGCAAGAGCTTGAAGCTCTACCTGTGGAGTTTCCGCGACCGTGCCGTGTTCGCCGAGGCCCTCGCCGCCGAGATCGCCGGCGAAGTGATGTTCAGCGCCAAGCCGAAGCACGTGAAGGTCACCCTCACGCAGCGCCCGCGTGGCGGAATCGAAGTGCAGGCCGTCGCCGAACTCAGCGCCTGACCGGCCGTCGTCAGCGGCTGCGCAGCGCGCCCGACTCGCGGAGCGCCGCGAGTTCGTCGGCGGTGTAGCCGACTTCGGCCAGCACCTCGTCGCCGTCCTGGCCGATGGTCGAGGCCTCACGGTGCACCGAGATCGGGGTGGCGTCGAACCGGCTGCCCGACGGGATGACGTGATACGGGCCGGCCAATGGGTGCTCGCCCAACGGAAACGCGGCGACGACGTCGTCGAGGTCGATGATGCGGCTGCACGGGATGTCGTGCTCGTCGCAGAACGCGACCCACTCGTCGGTGGTCCTGGAGCGCATCACGTCGACGACCACGCTGTACAGGTCCTCGACGTGCGCGTTGCGTGACGCCCGGCTGGCGAGGCGCGGGTCGTCGACCAGATCCTGTCGTCCTCCGGCGCGGAACAGGTCGAGGTAGTTCTGCGAGCTGTACGGCAGCACGTGGATCCAACCGTCGGCCGTGGCCTGCGGACGGCGGTCGATGCTGAGCGCGCGGCGGTAGCCCGTGTTGCCGAGCGGCGGTTCGGGGATGGCGTCGGCGCCGTGCTCGACCAGCATGAACGCCCGCATCGCGTCGACCATGGGCACCTCGACGCGTTGCCCCTCGCCGGTGCGATCGCGGTGATGCAGCGCCGCCAGCACCGTGTAGACGATGGTCAGCCCGCTCACCTTGTCGGCGATGATCGAGGGCACGATGCGCGGCTCACCGGTCTGGCGTGCGTACACGTCGGCCACGCCCGAGGCGGTCTGGACGACGTCGTCGTACGCGGGCCGATCGGCATCGGGCGAGTCGGTGGGCCAGCCCTGCGCCTGGCAGTAGACGATGTCGGGCTTGCGGGCGCGCACGTCGTCGTACGCGAGGCGTAACCGCGAGAGCGGCCCCGGCCGCAGGTTGGTGACCAGAATGTCGCTGCGCTCGGCCAGACGCAGACACGCCTCGCGGCCGTCGGGGTGTTTCAGGTCGAGGCTGATGTTGCGCTTGTTGCGCATCAGGTTCAGCGCGATGCCCGACAGCTGCGGGTGCGGGCCGCGGCCCATGAAGCGGTTGGTGTCGCCGCCGATTTCCTCCACCGTGACGACGTCGGCCCCCAGGTCACCGAGGATCTGCGTGGCCATCGGACCCATCACCACCGACGTGAGGTCGAGGACGCGCACGTCGGCCAGGGGACCGGAGCGTTCAGCCATGCCAGGAACGCTCGATCATGAAGGGGTCGAGGTCAGTGGTCTTCGCCGCTGCGATACGGCGCACCGGCGTGGGCCGGCGGACGCAGCCGCTGGCTTGCGGTGGCGAGCACGATGAGGGTGAGGACGTACGGCGCTGCTTTGGTGAGCGGCTCGGGCACCTTGTTGACCTGCAGGTAGACCACGAAGAACAGGAACCCGGCGATGAGGCCGTTGGCCGCGGGCACCAGCTTCTTCTGCACCAACGAGTAGCAGAAGAGCAGCGCACAGACCATCGCCAGGAACAGGAAGAACTTCGGCAGGCTGCTCGGCCCGACCAACTGCAACGCCTCGGCGAAGCCGAACAGCGCCGCGCCACCCAACACGCCGGTTGGGCGCCAGTTGCCGAAGATGGTGGTGGCGATGCCGATGAAGCCACGGCTCGCTGTCTGGCCCTGGCGATACGCGCTGGACGACACGATGGACAGGAATGCGCCACCGAAGCCGGCGAAGCCACCGCTGATGAGCATCGCGTAGTAGCGCAACGGCGTGACGTTCACGCCGAGGCTCTCGGCGGCTGCGGGCGCCTCGCCCGACGACCGGACCCGCAGGCCGAAACGTGTGCGCCACAGCACCCATGCTGTGGCAGGAACCAGCGCGAGGGCGATGGCCGACGCCCACGAGATGTTGTAGACGAAGCCGCGCACGATGCCG
>JANOET010000254.1:0-1790 GCA_031413415.1 Acidimicrobiaceae bacterium | reverse complement strand
GCACGGCGCAGCTCGGACAGAAGGCCCGTCGCCGCTTCCGGGGGCATCTCACGCTCGCCAGGCTGAAGCCTCACGCCGAGCTACCCCGGGCGATGGGGGCGTACGCGTCGGCCGGGTTCCCGGTGCGCGAGGTGGCCCTGGTGCAGAGCCGCCTCGACTCGGACGGAGCTCGCTACACCACGATCCACACCTGGCCGGTCGACTCGCCCGATCGGTGAACGTTCGGTGGACGACGGGCGAACATTCGGCGTCGCTGCCGTCCGCTCGCCGGCGTCAGGCCGATACTTTCGACATGGCCGAGATCAACATCTTCCGCAACTCTCCCGACCTCCGCACCGTGGCTGCGGGCGAGGTGCTGTTCACCGAAGGCGAGACCGGCGACTTGATGTTCGCGGTCGTAGATGGCGCGCTGCATCTCAGCGTCAACGGCCGGGTGGTCGACGAGGTCGGACCGGGTCAGATCGTGGGCGAGATGGCCATCATCGACCAGTCGCCGCGCAGTGCGACGGCCACTGCGGCCGTGGACAGCACGGTCGCTCCCGTCGACCGCAAGCGTTTCGTGTACCTCGTGCAGGAGCACCCCACGTTTGCACTGCTCGTCATGGAGATGATGGCGGCGCGCCTGCGCCGGGCGAACACCGCGAACTGATTGAAGCCACGACGCGCACGAGCCCGCCCTGGGGGGTGGGGCGGGCTCGCGGCGTCGGATCGTCGGACTGACTCAGGGGAGAGCGATCAGTCCTCGACCTCGATCTCCCGGTTGGTGATCGCCACCGTCCGGTCGTTGATGTCCGCCGAGTGCTGGATGTTCACGAACAGCGTGTGCGGGTCCTTGCCGAAGTAGATGCCCGTGCCTTCGGCGGCGGTGTCGGTCAGCGAGGCGAACAGCTTCACGTCATCGGCCACGCCGTCACGGTCGAGGTCCTTGTCGGCCACCCAGATGTCGGAGTTGGCGTTGTCCTCGACCACCCACAGGCGGCCGTCCGGACCTTCGGCCAGGTTGTCGGGAGCCCGCAGCCCGGTCACCTTCGGGGTGACGTTGGTGCGCTCGCGGTCGACGTTCACGCCGCCCTTGACGAAGTTGGTGACCTTCGTGGTGCGCAGGTCGATGGCGACGACCCGGCCGTCACCGCTCAGGGCGCCGGCCGCCTGCTCCTGCGGCTCGGACTCGGTGACCGCGATGTAGAGAATCGAGCCGATGGCCTCGACGTCCTCGGGGCGCTGGAGCGTCGAGATCGCGGCGCCGGCCGCATTCGCCGTGATGACCGCTGCGCGAGCGTCGCTCTCCACGGCCGCCTGGTCGAGCAGCACCCACGAGCCCTGGCCCACGTCGAGGCCGCTGCCGCCGTCGGCGACGCTCAGGGCGTACATCGTGCCGCTCGACAGATCGCCACGACGGTCCGGCACGAACTTGTAGATCGCGCCGCCACGGAACTCGTCGATGACGTAGACGTTGCCCTTCGAGTCGATTTCGATGCCCTCGTGGGCCATCGCGCCGAGCGCCGTCACCTCGGTCACCGTCGTGGCGACCATCGGGTCCTCCTTGTCGAGCGTGATCTCGTAGACGTGACCGCCAGTGGTCTCTTCGGCGAACAGGATCGTGCCCCACGGTGTCCAACGGATGCCGTCCAGGGCGTCCCAGTCGATCCGCTGCACGAGCACCTTCGACTCGCCGGTCTCCAGGTCCACCACGCTGACGGCGCCGTTCGACGCATTCGTATCACCCCGCACCTCGTGCGTGCGGTACAGGTAGCGGCCCGCCTGGCCCGCTGCCGGCGACCATCCTCGAC
>JANOET010000253.1:0-4900 GCA_031413415.1 Acidimicrobiaceae bacterium | reverse complement strand
GGGCAGAACACCGTGCAGTTGCAGTTGAGGATCAACTCCCCTTCCATCGACCAGTTGCTCATGAGACGTCCTTTCCTGACGTGACGAACGATGTGACGAACGAAGCACTCGGCCGCGTGGCCGGTGATGTGGTGTGGCGGTGCGACTCGGTGCTGCGGGCGGGACCGAGCAGCACGAGGACCCCGGCCACCACCAGCGCCACTCCGAGCGGCACGGTGATTCGGGGGCCCCAGGCGGGCACCTTCTCGACGGCCATCACCAGCGCCGTGGCGGCCATGATCCACAGCGACGACACCCCGCCCACGAAGGCGAGCAGCATCAGCGCCCAGCAGCAGCCCACACAGGTGAGCCCGTGATGGGCCCCCATGCGCGCGGCGCCGGCGTCGCCATCGCGCCAGTGACGGAGGAACCACTGCATCGGCGAGGTGCAGGCCGACAGGCAGGCCTCCTTCAGCGACGAGAACTGGTACAGCCCTGCGAGCAGCAGGGTGACGCCGCCGAGCAGGCGCACCATGCGGCCGCGCTCGTCGACCAGCCCGAGACCGGTGAGCCACCACTGCAATCCCGCGGACCCGAGCGCGAACACCCACCACACGGCCACGTATCCACCGAGGAACCACCACCACCGTCGCTGCTGACCCGCGTGAAGAATGTCGCGCAACGTGGCGAGCACCGGTACCGCAGTGGGGGCCATCATGGCCACCGCCATCAGCAACCACGCGGCCAGGACTGCAGTGAACGACGCGCCGGCGCCGTGGAGTGCCAGATGCCCGTCGCCGCCGTGCACGCCGAGCAGGACGGCCCAGCTTCCGGCGATGAGCACGGCGAAGGCGATCCACGAGATGGTGGAGGAGACGGCCGATGTGGGCACGGTCCGAGTGTCCTGCATGAATGATCACTATAGTGATCGGCGAGATGAGAGCAAGTGTTCCGAGCCAGACGAACCCCTGGGAATTCGACGCTGTCGCGTTCGCCCGCGCCCTGGTGGCCGGGCGCCAGCGGCACGGCTTCTCCACCCGCGAGCTGTCGCGCCGGGCCGGAATCTCGCAGCCCTATGTGGTCGCCCTCGAACGCGCCGCCACGGATCCGGCGGCTGCGACCCCCACGCCGACGGTCGACGTGATGGCTCGACTCGCCGACGCGCTCGGACACACTCCCCGCTCGCTGCTCGACCTCGCGGTTCGCCGAAAGGGCCGCCACGTGCTCCTCGTGCTCGAGGACGACACCCGCTCGCCGCTCACCCAGGTCAACCGGGCCTGCGGCCACGATCACCTCCGCTGGATCTGGGCCGCGTCGTCGCCCGGCGAGCCGCGACCGCGGGCCGCCGCGCACCACATCGACCTGCGCCGGAGCCGTGCCCGCGCATACGACCCCCACGCCATCGCCCGCTCGCTCGAGCACGAGCTGGCCGAGCTCGGCGACGCCCTCCAGGGTGAACAGCTGGGCCTGGTGTTCGCCGAGACCTCGGCCGTGATGGCCGGGCTCGACGACCCTGGCGTCATCATCCGGTTCGAGCACGCCTGGCACGACGTGGTCACCTCGGCCACCGATGGCGTCGGCGCCCACACCGTCTGGAACGTCTGCGTGTACGAGCTCGAGGCGCTCCTCGGCCTCGGCAACCCGGTCGACGCCACCCTCGATCTCATCCGCAGCCACGACGCGATGTGGCTGGGACGACGCGACACCGTGCTGTCGGGCGGCGATGCCGCACGCCGAGCACTGCAGCACATGCGACCGCACCATGTCGGGCGCGCCGACTGGAGCCAGGAGGTCGATGCACTCGTCGCCGGCCTCGACCTGGCAGCCTGACCACACCACCATCACCACCACGATCCCGTTCACCAGACCAGGAGCACACCCATGACCGCAATCCGCGCCTTCACCGCAGGTCACTCGGATGGAGCCTGGCTGCGCCAGGTCACCACCGTCGACGCCGAGTCGCTCGGCGACGGCGACGTGGTCATCCGAGTCCAGTACTCGGGCATCAACTACAAGGACGGCCTGGCCAGCAGCGAACAGGGCAAGGTCGCTCGCATCGACCCCATCATCCCCGGCATCGACCTGGCCGGCGTGGTGGAAGCGTCGGGCGACCCGTCCATCGCGGTGGGCTCGACGGTGATCGCACACGGCTACGACATCGGTGTCGCCCACCACGGCGGCTACGCCGAACTGGCCCGCGTGCCCGCCGGATGGGTGGTGCCAATGCCCGCCGGACTCGACGCGCGCACCGCGATGCTCGTCGGCACCGCGGGCTACACCGCCGCGATGTCGGTGGCGGCGCTGGAAGACCACGGCCTGCGCCCCGGTGCGGGCCCGGTGCTGGTCACCGGTGCCTCGGGCGGTGTGGGTTCCATGGCCATCGGCATGCTCGCCGCCCGTGGCCACGAGGTGGTCGCCAGCACCGGCAAGCTCGGTGACGCCGACTGGTTGCGCTTGCTCGGCGCGACCGAGGTCATCGACCGGGCGGAGATGGCGCCCGAGTCGGGCCGACCGCTCGAGAAGGAGCGCTGGGCCGGTGCCGTCGACTGCGTGGGTGGCAACACCCTGGCCCACATCCTGCGCACGCTGCGCTACGGCAGTGCCGTGGCCGCCAGCGGCCTCACCGGCGGCACGTCATTGCCGGCGACGGTGCTGCCGTTCATCCTTCGCGGCGTCTCGCTGCTCGGCATCGACAGCGTCCAGACGGCCATCGAGCCGCGGCGCCGCATGTGGGATCGCATCGGTTCCGACCTGAAGCCGACCTGGCTCGACACCCTCGACACCGAGTCCGTCGGGCTGGACGATCTGACACCCCAACTCGACCGGATCCTGGCCGGCGGCATGCGCGGCCGCGTGCTGGTCGACCCGCGCCGCTGACGCGATGGAACTCCGCCGTACCACCGGCCAGCGGCTCGGCACCATCGTCGAGCCGGCACGGCAGATCGACGTCATCCACGAGACCGACGTGTTGGTCATCGGCTCCGGGCCCGCTGGTCTCGCCGCGGCGATCGCAGCTGCTCGCACCGGTGTCGAGGTGACGCTCGTGGAACGCTTCGGCTGCTTCGGCGGCAACATCACCACGGTCGGCGTCGAAGGCATGGCCTGGTACCGCCACGAGGCGACGGTCGAGGCCAACGGTCTGGGCCGTGAGTTCGAGGAACGCGCCTACACAATGGGTGCCGCAGTCCCCGAGAGCCAGTCGCTGTCCTACGAGATCGATGCCGAGGGCTTCAAGGTGGTCGCCGACACGATGGTGCAGGAGGCAGGCATCCACCCGATGCTGCACCGCACGTTCGTCGCACCGGTGATGGACGGCGATCGGGTGCTCGGCGTCATCACCGAGTCGAAGGCCGGGCGTGAGGCCATCCTCGGCCGACGGGTCATCGACGCCACCGGCGACGCCGACATCGCCCATCGTGCAGGCGCACCCACGCATCTGGCGCCTCGCGAGCAACTCATGGCCGCGTCGGTCATGTTCCACATCGCGGGCGTCGACAAACGGCGCTTCGTCGAGGCCGTGGCCGCCGATCCACAGACCTACAAGGACTGGGCCGGCAACGGCGAGTGGAGCATCGAGACCACCGGCAAGGAGGACGACCTGTTCTCCCCGTTCCTGCACAAGCCGTTCAAGGCGGCGCTCGACGCCGGGCTCATCCCCGCCGATCTCACCACCATCGCCGGGACGTGGGGTGCCGTGCACGACTCGGGCGAGCTCACGTACATGAACCTCGTCCACCTGGCCGGCATCGACGGCACCGACCCCGACGACCTGACGATCGGCGAGATCGAGGGGCGGCGCCAGGCGATGCACGCGCTGACGGCACTGAAGGCGTTCACGCCCGGATGTGAAGACGCTCGGCTCCGCAACTTCGGCATGACCCTCGGCGTGCGCGACACCCGCAAGATCGACGCCGTCTACGACCTCACCGAGCACGACGTGCGCGAGCAGGGACGCTTCGACGACTCCATCGGCATCTACCCCGAGTTCATCGACGGGTACGGCATCCTCGTGCTGCCCACCACCGGTCGTTACCTGCAGCTCCCCTACCGGAACCTGCTCCCCCGCCGGGTGCGGAACCTGCTCGTGGCAGGACGCTCCACCGGCGGCGACCGGGTCGCACATGCGGCCACTCGCAACATGGCCGCGTGCGCCGTGCTCGGCCAGGGTGCCGGTGTCGCCGCGGCACGATCGTTGCACGACGGTTGCGAGGTCGACGAGGTCGACATCGTGGCCGTGCAGAAGGAACTCGACCGCCAAGGCGTTCGGTTCACCTGACCCCTCGGAGCCGCTGGGCGCGAAACGTCCCAAATCTGGGTCACTCCGCGCCCGCGGGTTCGAAACGTCCCGATACCGGGTCGAATCGCGCCCAACTCAGAGGCTGATGGGTGAACCCGGGCCGAGGTCGAAGCCGAACACCCACCACGCCGTGAACAGCAGGACCCACGCGATCGAGATGGCGATGACGTACGGAATCATCAACGCCACGACCGTGCCGATGCCCGCCTTCTTGTCGTATCGCTGGGCGACCACCGTGATGAAGGGCAGATACACCATCAGTGGCGTGACGACGTTCATCGGCGAGTCACCGACTCGATAGGCCGCCAACACGGTCTGCGGCGCGACGCCGAGACGGGTGAAGATGGGCACGAACACGGGGGCGAAGATGGCCCACTTCGGCACGACACCAGGGATGATGATGTCGAGCAGCAGGATGACCAGGATGAAACCGATCAGCAGCGGCAGCGCCCCGAAGCCGGAACGCTCGAGCAGGTGGGCCATCTCGACGGCCGCCACCCGAGGCATGTTCGTCCAGTTGAACAGGGCGATGAACTGACTGATGATCAGCAGCATGAACACCAGGCCGGAGAGCCCGGAAAACGTCTTCGTGACGCCGGTGATGACGTCGTTGCTGTTCGCGAT
>JANOET010000252.1:0-5196 GCA_031413415.1 Acidimicrobiaceae bacterium | reverse complement strand
CCTGCTCGACGAAACGCTCGAGGAACGCGATGCGGTTGTCATTGGAGAGGAACGCATCGTCGTACTGGTCGCGGGTGAAGAACCTGAAGGCGTTCTGTGCGTCGAGCGGTTCATCGAGACCGGGGACCGTCACTGGGCCTGTGATCGCCAACAGCCCTGCGAATGCCCGCGGACCAACTCGGACGACGCCGTCGATCTGGGTGCTCGCGAACTGCTGGTAGGCCTGCCGTGCCACCGCCGCCGCTGTCGGGAAGTCGGGGGACATCGTGATGTTCTGCCACGCGCTGGCGACGCGGAAGGTTCCGTACCGCTGCAGGTACTCGTCCGCACCTTCGATGCTCCACGACGTGCCTTCCGGCGCGGTGATGTCGGGAGAGCGGTACTGGGCGCCGAGGGTGAAGGCGCCCTGGTCGAACGTGAGCTCGGCGGTCTGTCCGGGGAAGCCACCACCGCCGCGCGACTCGCTGGGGGTCACGAACAGCACCAGGTACCGTCGCGGCCCGTTCGCCCCCAACATGTCGGGGAGTGCATCGAGCGCGTGGCTCGCCTTCACCAGGTCGCCGCCGAACCGGTCGAGCGAGGCAGTGAGTCGGGCGAGACCGTCGGTCACGGGCGAGGCAAGCCATGCCGACTGGTCTGCGGAGGCGAAGGTGATGGTCCGCGTGACGGCGGTGGCGGATGGGCGCAGCTGGTCGGCGAGCGTGGCGACGGCGTCGAGGTCGACGCGTCCGTCGGCGAACCGAAGACCGTCGAGTTCGGCGAGTCGTGCGGCCGGCTCGAGTGTGCGGACCACTTCGTCCACGAGTTCCAATGTGTCGCTCGTGGCGCGAAGGTTCTGGCTGGCGATGGGAATGAGCCGTGCGGGCAACTGCCAGGGGGCATCGATCCAGTTTCGAGCACGGGACAGTTCGTCGTGTGCCTGGCCGAGTGCGGTCTCCAACTGGTCTCGGTCGCCGGCACGTGCGTGTTCGACCGCGTCGGAGAGATGCCGCTCGGCTGCTCGGGCGTGCGATCGAGACTGCGCAGCGCCGAACGCCGCGAGGGCGCCGAACACCGCGACGACGCTCACGGCGCCGAGCGCGACCCGACGCCACCGGTGCCGGAGGGAACGTGGGGCGCAGGTCCATCCCGACCACATCACGAGCGCGGCACCGCACCCGGCGACCAGCGCGGATGAGTGGGCGAATGCGCCGTCGCTGAGGTTGCCATAGGCGACCACCAGTCCGAGCCCGGCCAGACCGCCAGCAGCGTGCCGCCAGCGCGAGTGCCGGAACGCGGGCGGCGCGAAGCCGACAGCCACCGAGACGGCGACGGTCACGCCGAGACCTGCCCAACCTGCGGGCGCATCGATGAGCAGTGTTGTGGGTGCGGCCGCGAGCAGCGTCGCCCAGCGGTGGGCGCGTGACGCGGCGGCGACGAGCACAGCACCAAATGCACTGACGAGGATGAGGTCCACTCCCACCAGGCCCGTCGGTCGTTGACCCCCGAGCAGCCCCACCAGCGCGCCGCAGAGGACACATCCCCACAACACAGCGCGCGCTGGTCGCCACAGAACGATGGACGTCGCTCTCATCCACGCTTAGGGTAAGCGGGTGCGACAGATCACAGCGCTCATCGCGGGACTGCTCGTCGTCCTCGCGGCCCCTTCGCTGGTCGATGCGGCAGGGAGCGGTGGATACCCCGTCGCCGATCTGAATCTCACGCAGTCGACGACACAGGTCGGGGCCGGCGGTGGATCGGTGACGCTCCGCGGCGAGGGTGCTGATCCGGGCGCGGCGGTCGATGTCTATCTCACCCTGCCCGATGGCGAGCGCCAGGTCGGTGGTAGCACCGTTCTGAGCGACGGTACCTTCGTCGCATCCTTCGCCGTACCCACGGGCACGGCACCCGGGACCTACTCGGGCGCAGTCGTGACGACGGTTGGGTCGACGTTCGTCCGGTCGACATTCCAAGTCGTCGTTGCAGCCTCCGGTGGCTTGCCGGCCTCGGGTGGCGACAGCAGCCCGCTGGTGCGCTTGGGTGCACTCGCTGCGGTGCTCGGCGCTGCTGCGTTGGCATTTGCCGCCAAGCATCGCCACACCACAGCCTGACGGTGTCGGGCCTGGTCAGGGGCCGAGGGCGAGTTCGAGGGCGTAGATCATCGAGTTGATGTGGTCGAGGTGGCCGCGGAAGGTGGGCCATCCGATCTCGGTGCCGTCGGGTCGGTAGGTGTGCCAGCGACCCTTGGCGTCGCGCAGCGTGATGGTGCCGTTGTTCTTCAGCGGGTTGTGGTGGCCGCAACCGGGTCCTCCGTTGCGGACATTGGTGAGCCCGCCGCGGGCGAAGGGTATGAGGTGGTCGGCTTCGCAGTGGTGGCCGGGTATTCGGCACCCGATGTAGGTGCAGAACATGGCGGCTGCGAGCACGGCTTCGCGCTGGGGGCCGGTGAAGAGGCGTTGGCGGCGGCCCATGTCGAGCACGACGCCGTCGGCGGCGAGCACCTTGCGGCGCACCTGTCCGACCAGTGACGCGGCGACCGCTGCCCGGGGGTCGATGACGCGGCCTTGGCGGTCGTGGCATCGGCGGTTGGGCGCGTGTGACGGCGGGATGGGGTCGGGGTTGCCGCCGAGCATCCGTTCGAGTTGGTGTTCGAACGTGGCTTGGTCGATGGTGATGTCGACGGTGACCGCCGGGCCGGTGCCGTCGGGGCCGCCGGCGGCGATGTGGAAGATGCGCTGGAGGGCGTCGAATCGCCGTTGGCCTGCGGTGCGTTCCATGAGGCCGGCGTGCATGTCGGCGCCGTGGATGGCGGACAGGATGTCCCACTCGGTCTGCCACTCGATGTTGGCGTAGTGGGCGAGCACCCCGTCGAAGATGACCCCGTCGTACGACGGGCCGGCGGCGTCGAGATAGGCACGTTCGGCGACGAAGCCCACGTTGGCGCGCCGGTCGAGCACAGCCCGATCGTGGCGTTGGCGGGCGCCGTCGGTGTCGGCGAGCTCTTCCCAGTGGCGCAGGAGGACCGAGAGCTCTTCGAAGGTCAGTTCGGTGGCGCCGTTGGTGAACAGTTCGTCGGCCTCGGCCAGATGATCGCGGACCCGCGGGTTCGATCCGACCTTGGCGACGGCGTGCATGGCGTCGACGCTGATGGCACCCGACAGCGCCGTCTCGGCGAACTGTGGGAGCCGCTTGAACACTCTGGCCAGCTTCGTGAACCGAGCCGTTTCGGAGGGCGACCAGTTGTTCGTGGCCCGGCCCCAGGCGGCCACGTTCTTGTGACCGTCGGCGAGGTAGCCGAGTGTGTCGTCGACCCGCTGGACCATGAGGGCCGACGCGGCCTCGACCTGGCGACGCACCACCTCGAGTACATGCGCGTGACGTTCGACGTCGGCTGGTGACATGAGCACCAACTCTTCGACGGACGGCACGTGCAACTCCATGCCGTCAGTGAATCAAAGGGGTCTCACAGGGTTATTGGTGGGGCGATGGGATCACTCCAGGGGCGGGTCGTCCACGAGCACACAACCACCGGCGACGGGCTCGGTGTGGGTACCGATGAACAGGTGCGCGTGTTGCGGACCGAGCCGATGCCGCCGACGATGTCGTCGAAGATGGAGCCGACCCCCGTCTGATGGCGAACCGGCATGGTGCGCTGGGGCAGACGGGAACCAACTGTCACGGCCGCTCGACCTATGCGGCGCGCCTGGCCTTCGACGCAACCTTCGGCGCGGGCTTCGTGGCGAGCTTCGAGACGGGCTTGGGGGCGGGCTTGGTGGCCTCGAACTTGGTGGTCATCGGGCGCATCGCGTGCAGCACGCGACGGACGAACGTGGCCTGCTCGTCGACCATCCGCCCGCGGAACTTCAAGCTGTTGTCGACCAGCTGGTGCATGGTGGGCATCTCGGCCATGAAGCCAGGGCGCTCGGGAACGTACTGGGCGGCGGTCTCGGCCATGCGGCCGGTGTAGCGGACGACCGGTTCTTCCACCTTCTTGGCGAGGGTGAAGTACTCGTCTTCCCACTTCTTGATGGTGGTCATGGTGTCCATGAGTGCCTCCTACGGGCAACCGACTTCTCCCTCCATCGTGCGCTGGGGCGCTAACTTTTGCAAGCAGTCGCTCGCGTGACATCCGACCGATGCGGTGCGTGGTCTACCGGTGTCGGGCGGTCCGGCGCCGTGCGCCGTCGCGCTTCGGTCGCTGGTTCGGGAAGCGCTTCACATCGACCCCGAACCAGGCGGCGACACGGACCGAAGGTGAAGCACGCCGGCTCAGGGCAGTGGCGCGCCGAGTTGCACGACGAACACGCCGATGGCCGCAGCGCCGAGCAGCGTCACCAGCACGCTCCGCTTCAGCACGAACAGGGCGACCGCACCAGCGGCGCTGTAGCCGACGACGGCGACGGTCTGGACCACCGGGCCGGGAGTGATCTGGCCCAATGCGACGGCGTCGAGGAACTGGCTGTCGGTCATCCAGTGGTAGCGGTGCACGGCGTCGTGCTGCATGAGCGGGATGATGACGAACCCGCCGCCGTAGGCGAACGCGCCCACCTTCAGCGCCACCCACGCGAGGGCGAACAGTCCGCCGGTGGACGCGGCGGCGGTGGCGAGAAGTGCGGGCGCGGGGTTGAGTCCCAGGGTGGCCGCCGACCGGGGCCGTCGCAGCCCCATCTCGAGGAACCCGCACGCCAGCAGCACCACGACCAGTAGCGGACCGACCGTGGCGGCCGCCACACCACCGGCAACGGCGTAGCCGACCCATCGGGCCTGCACCGGTGCTCGTCGCCAACTTGCCGGGATGAGGCCGACACCGGCGTGCACAGCGACGGCGGCGACGACCGAACCAGCGCCGGCTCCGGCGCCCAGCACCCACAGCGGGGGAGAGGCGGCCAGGAACACGGCGGCGAGGCTGAGGATGAGCACCAGCCCCGGGATGATGAACGCCGCCCCACCGACGATGGCGCCAAGGCGACCGGCGACGTTCCAGGCGCACAGGATGGCGAGCTGGGTGGACGACGGGCCCGGCAGCAGATTGCACACGGCGATGGAGTCCTCGAACTCGGCTTCGGCGATCCACTTGCGGCGCGTCACGCAGAGGTCTCGGAACATGGCGATGTGCGTCGGCGGTCCCCCGAACCCGAGGCATCCGATGCGTCCCCACTGCACCAGCACCTCGCCCAGCCCGATGCGCGGCGGGGCGGTCGAGGTGTCACCGGGCGC
>JANOET010000251.1:0-16855 GCA_031413415.1 Acidimicrobiaceae bacterium | reverse complement strand
CGTTCGTCGCAACATCAGTCCAGTTGGTGAGAGTGGTTGAACTCTGCAACGTCCCGCGAAAACCGAGTCGAAGAACTTCGGGTGCACCGTCGGGCAGCTGCGGCAGCTCGGTGGCTTCGGCCACGGCGGGTTCCATGTCGTGGTCGCGACGGAGCGCCTCGACGGCACCCTCGAGGCGCATGCGCACCTCGGCCTCGTCGATCTCGACTCGACGCATGCGCTCGCGGGCCTCTTCGAGCTCCTTCTCGGCGGCAGCACGGCGGCGGCGCAGCGCATCGAGTCGGGACGCGATGCCGCGCACCTCGTCGCTCTGCCGACGCCGGATCTCGAGCAGCTCCTGATGGCGCACTTCGATGACGTGACGATGGGCTTCGACCAGTTCACCGAGGCGTTCCACCGCAGCGAGGCTGCGCTCGACGGCTTCGCGACGGTGTGAGGCCTCGGCACGAGCGACGGCGTCGGCTTCGAGACGGCGCTCGGTTTCATGCAGGCGCCGCTCGAGGAACGCCTGACGCTCGTGCAGCCCTGCGTTGCGGACCTCGAGTTCCTGGCGTCGACCGTTCAGCCGGGCGGCCTGCGCCTCGAGACGAGCCCGCGCCTCACCTCGAGCCTTGGCGGCTTCGGCTTCGGCGGCCTCGTCGGCCTCGAGTGCCGGCACCAACGTCTCGAGCTCGGTGATCCGCACTCGTTCGCGCTCCGTGCGTTCGTCGGCGTCGGCCAGCGTGTGCTCGAGGCCTTCGATCTCGGTCTGCGCTTCACGACGCTCGCCCTGGCTGCGTGCCAGGGCTTCGCTGTTCGCCGAGAAACCGGCGTCGTGCGCATCGAGCTTGCGGGTGAGCTCGTTCTCCTGTTGGCGGGCAGCCTGCAGCTCGGCCTTGGCCCCGGCGAGTGCCGTGTCGAGACGCGAGAGCTCGGACTGCGCCACACCGGAACGCTCATGCGCCTCTTCGAGGGCGGCCGCAGTGGCGCCGCCCCCGGCGGCACCGATGCGCCAACCAGTGGGGCCGAAGCGGTCGCCGTCGGCGGTGACGACGACGGCAGCCGGGTTGGCGATCGCGAGGTCGACCGCGTCGTTCCAGCTGTCGGCACGCACGGCCCCAGCGAGGACGGCGTCGAGCAGCGCTGGCACGCCGTCGTGTCGGCTGCGCACGTGCGGGCGGACCGCGCCGCCACCGGTGACCGTGAGGACCGCACCACCCGATCGGGCGCCGAGCGCCAGCACGGCGCCGTGCACGTTGTTGGCCTGCAGGGACTGCAGCGCGGCGCGACCGGTCTGCGGTGACGCGACGACGACGGCCTGCAGGGCCTCGCCGAGCGCAGCCTCGACCGAGGCTTCCCAACCGTCGTCGATCTCGATGAGATCGAGCAAGGTGCCGAGCACACCCTCGACGCCGGCAAGATGCTCGGCACCGGCCTTGGCACGGGCACTCTCGAGCGCGAGGTGCAACGCCTCGGCGCGCGCCCGCCAACGGCTGGCTTCCTCGGCGGCCTCCTGCCGGCTGGCGAGCAGCGAGTCGTGCGCGGCCTCGGCGGCGATGCGGCGAGCCTCGGCGGCCTCGACGCCAGTGACCAGTTCGGCCTCGAGCGTCTGTGCGTTCTCGCACTCGGTCTTCAGTCGCTCGCACTCTGCGTCGAGTCGTTCGGCGCGCTGGCGCAGCTGATCGACGCGCTGGTGCTGTCGGCGTAGCTCGGCGTCCGCGCGCTCGACGCCGCTGCGCATGGAACGCAACTCGCCACGAACCTCGGCAGCGGCGCTCGCAGCCGAAGCGGCGGTGCCCAGGTGGTCGATGGCCTGCATCGTCTCGCGACGCTGGTCGGCGAACTCGACCTCCTCGGCGGCGAGCACCTCGGCGTCGGGGCCGAGCTGCCCCAACTCGGCGACGACCGATTCCAGCTCGTCGCGCAGGCGCTGCGCGTCGGCTTCGAGGTTGGCCACGACACCGCTGTCCATGAGCTGACCGCGGTCGCGCTCCATGGACCGACGCCGCTCGACGAGTACGGCGGCGACACCCCGAGCACGCTCACGGAGCTGCTCGACACGCACCATCTCGTCGCCGAGGTCCGTGTCGCCCCGAGCGGTGAGCTCGGCCTCGGCGGCCATGACGTCGGTGTCGAGCTGGGCGAGTTCGGTGCGCAGTGTCTGCTCTCCCTGGCCGAGTGTGAGCTTCTCGCCGGCGAGCGTGGTGAGTCGAGCTCGCTGCGATGCGATCTCGCGCCCGGCCACGAAGATCTGCAGCGCCGACAGTTCCGCGACGAGGTCGCCGTGTCGGCGGGCCGCATCGGCCTGTCGCTCGAGCGGACGCAGCTGACGCCGCACCTCTCGCAGCAGGTCTTGCACGCGCAGCAGACTGGCCTCGGTCGCGTCGAGGCGGCGTTCGGCCTTCTCCTTGCGCTTGCGGTACTTCAGGACGCCGGCCGCTTCCTCGACGATGCTGCGGCGATCCTCCGGGCGGGCGTTGAGCACCGCGTCGATCTGGCCCTGGCTGACGATGACGTGCTGCTGGCGGCCCACACCGGCGTCGCTGAGCAGTTCCTGCACGTCGAGCAGACGGCATCCCACACCATTGATCGCGTACTCGCTCTCGCCAGTGCGGAACAGCGTTCTCGTGACGGTCACCTCGGTGAACTCGATGGGTAGCAGACCCCCCGAGTTGTCGATCGTGAGGCCCACCTCCGCACGGCCGAGTGCCGGACGTCGCGCAGTGCCGGCGAAGATGACGTCGTCCATCTTCTGACTGCGCACGGCACTGGGGGCCTGCGCGCCGAGCACCCAGGCGATGGCGTCGACGACGTTCGACTTGCCGGAGCCATTGGGGCCGACCACCACGGTGACCCCCGGCTCGAGCTGGAGGGTGGTGGCGTCGGCGAACGACTTGAAGCCTTTGAGGGTGAGGGATTTCAGGAACACGGCGTGGGGGACCCTACTCAACGCTGGCAGCGGGGACAGAAACAGGTGCTTCGGCCGGCAGAGACGGTGCGCACGATCTCGGCCTTCCCGCACGTCAGGCAGCGTTGGCCGGCCCGGTCGTAGACCCGGTGATGCACCTGGAACCAGCCCCCCTGGCCTTCGATGTCCACGTACTGGGTGTCGGCCAGCGTGCTGCCACCGGCCTCGATGGCCGCACCGAGCACGTCGAGCAGTGCCCGGTGCAGCCGACCGATCTCGCCGGTGGTGAGGGTGTCGCTGATGCGGTCGGGCCGCAGCTTGGCGAGGTGAAGGCTCTCGTCGCAGTAGATGTTGCCGACTCCTGCCAGCACGTGCTGGTCCAGCAGGAGCGCCTTCAACTGCCGTCGACGGCTGCGCACGACGGCGGCGAGTTGCGCTCGGCTGAGCCCGTCGGTGATGGGGTCGATGCCCATCTTGCCCAACTCGGGCAGCTCGACCGCGACGTTGGCGGGGTCGAACACGACCATCTCGCCGAACGTGCGCGGGTCGATGAACCACAGTTCCTGCGCGGGCTCGCCGTCGAGGTGCAGCACCACGTGGGTGTGCGGCGGACGCGTCGCACCCCTGTCGGCGACGAGCAGGCGACCGCTCATGCGTAGATGCACCATCAACTCGTCACCACTGTCGAGCGGGAGCAACAGGTACTTGCCGCGCCGATTCGCCGCCGTGATCGTCGTGCCGGTGAGACCGTCGACGAGGGCCTGACGCGAGGTACGTCGCACCGTGCGCTCGCGACCGACCTCGACCGCGGTGATGCGGCGGCCCACCACCTGGGCCGCAATTCCTCTGCGCACCGTTTCCACTTCGGGAAGCTCGGGCACCGGCTAACCGACTTCCTGGCCCACCGCGTGATTCGTGAGCGCCGACCAGGCCTGCTCGGCCGCACTCTGTTCGGCGGTCTTCTTCGACCGCCCCTCGCCCTGGCCGACGGCGACGCCCTTCACGATGACCGTGGCGAAGAACCGCTTGTCGTGATCGGGCCCGGTGTCGCTGAGCAGGTAGACCGGCGCGCTGTCGTGCAATCGCGCGGTCAGTTCCTGGAGAACGGTCTTGTAGTCCAGCCGGTCGAGGCGCAGCGCAGCCGATGCCATGCGGTCGGCGAAGAGGCGTTCGATGAAGCGGAATGCGGACTCGGACCCGCCATCGAGGTACACCGCGCCGAGCACGGCCTCGAATGCATCGCTGAGGATGGACGGCTTGGTGCGGCCCCCGGCGGCGTCTTCGCCCTTGCCGAGGCGCAGGTACGAACCGAGCCCCACCTCGATCGCCACCTCCGCGAGGGCCGACGCGTTGACGACACTCTTGCGCAGGTCGGTGAGCTTGCCCTCGGCCAGCTCGCCGTGATTGCGAAACGCGAGGTCGGCAATCACCCAACCAAGGACCGCGTCGCCGAGGAACTCGAGACGTTCATTGCTCGGTGGTTGCCCGACGACCTCGGCACACCAACTGCGGTGCGACATCGCGCGCTCGAGCAACGCGGGGTCGGAGAACTCGTGACCGAGACGCCGAGGCAGCTCGGAGAGGTCGGGCTCGGGCAGAACGGAGATGTCAGGCTTCCTGGACTTTGGCGAACACGTAGTCGACCGCGTCGCGCACGGTCTTCAGGTCGACGAGGTCCTCGTCCTCGATGCGGAAGCCGACCGAGCGCTCGCCGAGGTCCTCCTCGAGCGCCTCGACGAGTTCGATGAGCGCGAGCGAGTCTGCGTCGAGGTCGTCGACGAACGACTGGCCCTCACTGATGGTGGAGGGATCGATCTCCAGAATGTCGGCCAGGTTGGCGCGCACGATCTCGAACACGCCGTTGCGGTCGAGCGGACCTTGTTCGACATGGGTTTCTGCAGGCACCGGAGTTCTCCTGGAAGGTAGTGACGGGCGGGACGGAAGGTTAGCCGTCATCGGACCCGCTGGCCTCGCCGGTCGGTGCCACACCATGAGCGACGCCGCATTGGGCCTGTGGGGGCGGTTCACGTACCATCGCCTCATGTTCCAGTGGAGCGAAGAGCACCAGATGATCCGCGAGGCCGTGAAGCGCTTCGTCGACGACGAGATCCGGCCGCACGTCGAGGAGTTGGAGCACGGCGACATGCCGCCGTACGACATCCTGCGCAAGCTGTTCGCCACGTTCGGCATGGACGCCATGGCCCGCGATCGCTTCCAGAAGCAGATCTCACGCGAGAAGGCCGTCGCGGCCGGTACGGCTGAGCACGTGACGGCGGGCGGGAAACAACACGGTGACAGCGCCATGTCACTGATCCCCATCATCGAGCTGTGCCGGGTGTGCCCGGGCATGGTCACTGCGATGGGCGTGAGCATGGGTCTCACCTCGGCAGCGATCATGTCGAAGGGCACCGTCGCGCAGAAGGAGCGCTGGGCGCTCGACCTGCTGACGATGGACAAGGTCGGCGCGTGGGCCATCACCGAGCCCGGTTCGGGCAGCGATGCGTTCGGCTCGATGAAGAGCACCGCCCGCCGCGACGGCGACGACTACATCCTCAACGGCTCGAAGACGTTCATCACCAACGGCCCATACGCCGACACGACGGTGTTCATCTGCAAACTCGACGAGGGAAACCCGTCCGACCAGCGCAAGGTACTGTCGTTCGTCCTCGATCGGGGCATCCCCGGCTTCGTGCAGTCGAAGCCGCTGCGCAAGATGGGGATGCACTCCTCCCCCACCGGCGAGTTGTTCCTCGACGACGTGCGAGTCGGCCGCGACCGACTGATCGGCGAGACCGAGGATCTGCCCGCAGGCGGACGCGACGGGGCCAAGGCGACGTTCCAGCAGGAACGGTCGGGCGTCGCCGCGATGGCCCTCGGCATCATCGAGGAGTGCCTGCAGCTGAGCGTGCAGTACGCCAAGGACCGCGTCCAGTTCGGCAAGCCCATCGGCGAGTTCCAGCTCATCCAGGACAAGCTGGCCCGCATGGAGGTGGCCCGCATGAACGTGCAGAACCTCGTGTTCCGCACCATCGAGATGAGCGCCGCCGGGCACTCGATGAGCCTCGCCGAGGCGTCGGCGATGAAGCTGTACTCAGCACGAGCCGCCACCGAGGTGGCGCTCGAGGCGGTGCAGTTGTTCGGCGGCAACGGCTACATGAGCGAGTTCCGCGTCGAGCAACTCGCCCGCGACGCCAAGGTCCTGCAGATCTACGCCGGCACCGACTAGATCCAGATCACCCACATCGCCAAGGATCTCCTCCGCTCCTGAAGGTCCAGGACCACGGACGGTCTCGGCGCGTTCACCAGGAACTGAAGTTCGCGCGAACTGGGTCAGGGGGTGGGGGTGGGTGTGGCGAAGGCGGCCGCGATCTCGGCCACCATGCCGCTCTCGGCCAGTTCCTGACCGAGCTTGATGGCATTGACGATCGCCGTCTCGCCCGACGAGCCGTGACTGATGATGCAGATGCCGTCGACGCCCAACAGCACGGCGCCGCCATACGTGTCGGGCGTCATCTGCGCATACAGCGGCAGGATGGCGGGGAGCAACGCATCGGCGTGCTCCTTGTAGTGCGGTTCGCTGGCGAACACCTCGAGCAACGCGGCGAACAGCGTCTTCATGCCGCCCTCGAGCGCCTTCAGCGCGACGTTGCCGGTGAAGCCATCAGTGACGATGACGTCGGCCGTCTTCTTCATCAGGTCGCGGCCTTCGACGTTGCCGACGAACCGGATGCCCGGCGCCGCAGCGAGCAGTTCGTAGGCCTCCTTGCGCAGCGAGTCGCCCTTGCCCGGCTCCTCGCCGATGGACAGGAGACCGACCGTGGGAGACTCGATACCGAACCGCTTGCGGGCGTAGATGGAACCCATCTGGCCGAACTGGACCAGCCACTCGGCCTGGACCTCGGCGTTCGCTCCGGCGTCGAGCAGGATGTTGGGCAGGTGACCGGGAACCGGGATGGGCGTGGCGATGGCCGGGCGGTTCACGCCCCGGACACGGCCCATGCGCAGCAGCGCCGACGCCATCGTGGCACCGGTGTTGCCGGCCGAGACCATGGCGCTGGCCTTGCCGTCGCGCACCGCTTCCGCGGCGCGCACGAGCGTGGAGTCCTTCTTGCGCCGCACCCCGGCCGCAGCGTCGTCATCCATGGCGATGACTTCGGAGGCAGGGATGAGCGGCAGGTCGCCGATACCGTCGAGCCCTTCAGGGCCGACGAGAACGACCGGGATACCCAGTGCTGCGGCGGCATGCGCCCCGGCGAGGATGTCGCTCGGCGCCTTGTCGCCGCCCATCGCGTCGAGGGCGATCGGCAGCATGCGTGAAGACCGGCTCAGCCGACTTCGACGGCGACGCGGTCCTTGTACCAGCCGCAGCTCGGGCACACGGTGTGCGGGAGCTTTGCGGCGGCGCAACGCGGGCAGATGCTGCGCGAGGGGGCGGCGAGCTTCCAGTTGCCGGCGCGACGGCTGCGCGTCTTCGACTTCGACTTCTTCTTCTTGGGAACAGCCATGATGACTCCCGACAACAGGCGAGGGCGGATCCCCTCGTCAAACGACCATTGGAGGTTAGCGGCGCAGCCCTCCCGGTTGCTACCTGTCGTCGGCGCCGGATTCCGGGGATTCGTCGACCGTGAACAGGTCGAGCGCCGCCCAGCGGGGGTCGGCCGGAACGGGGCCGCACGCGCAGGTCGATTCGTTGAGGTTCGTGCCGCACGTGGGGCACAGACCCGCGCAGTCGGGACGACACAGCGGCGTGGCAGGGGCGTCGAGGAGCACCAGCTCACGAACAATGGGGCGCAGATCGAGTTGATCGCCGACGATCTCGAACGCGTCGGGGTCTGTGATCGTGCGCTGATACAGCTCGTGGACCTCGCTGACCGAAACGCCCTGGGTGGGTTCGAGGCAGCGGCGGCACGTGCCGTGCCACGGGACGCTGACCCGACCGTCGACGACGATGCTGTCGTTGAGGCTCTCGAGGTGCAGCTCGACGTCGACCACGGCTTCGTCGTCGAAGCGATCGTCGCCCTGCACGTCGAGATCGAGGAGCGGCAGGTGCAGCTGGTAGTCCTTCTGCGTGCCGGGTCGGCGGAGCAGATCGAAGGCGTTCACGCGCAGCGGGTTGGCCACGACGCGCCTCAGCGGTCCTGGTCGAAGAAGCCCTTCGTGGGGTCTTCCTCATCCATCTCGGCCACCTCGCGGTGGCCACCGATGTTCAGGCGGCTGCGGCCGGCGTGGACCGTCTTGTTCAACTTGTCGAGAAGGATCTCGAAACTGGCCAGACGCTGGTCGAGGAAGTCTTCGGTCTCGTGCCGCAGACGGCGGGCGTCGGCGTCGGCGGCCTCGCTGATCTGGCGGGCGCGTGCTTCGGCAGCTCGGACGACCTCGGTGCGCTGCACCATGCGTTCGGCCTGCACGCGAGCGGCCTCGAGCAACTCGTCGGCCTCGCGCCGCGTCTTGGCAACGAAGTCCTGGCGTTCCTTGATCATCCAGCGCGCATGACGCATCTCTTCAGGCATGCGGCGCATGGCCTCGTCGAGCAGCTCGATGATCTCGTCACCGTCGATACGCGGCGACGACGAGAGAGGCATCTTCGGCGCATTGGCGATGATGTCGATGGCGCGCTGCAGCAACGCCTCGGCGTCGCCGACGTAGCCGTTTGTGGTGCGGACGAACGCGTCGGAGTCGTCGAACTCCGGATCGAGGTCCTCGTCGTACTGGTCGTCGTAGCTCATCGGCGTGTTCAGGCACCCTTGCGAGGAAAGAGAGAGGCGAGTTCGTTGGCGACCGGAGCGGGCACCAACGACGTGACGTCACCACCGTACTGCGCGATCTCACGGATGAACCGGCTACTGATCGAGACCAGCGCCGGCTTGCACGGCAGGTACACGGTACGGACACCACTGACCGCGTGGTTGGTGTGGGCCATCTGCTGCTCGACCTCGAAGTCGCCGCCAGTGCGCAGACCCTTGACGATGAACGCTGCTTTGACGTGCTTGACCGCGTCGACGGCGAGCCCTTCGAACGCGACGACCTTCACCGACGGCATGTACGAGATGCTGTCCTTGATCATCTGCACGCGCTGCTCGAGCGTGAACATGCCACTCGGTTTGGTGGGATTGTGCATGACCCCGACGATGACCTTGCCGAACAGCGCCACCGATTGCTCGATGACATCGATGTGACCGAGGTGCAGCGGATCGAAGCTGCCGGGGTACAGGACTGTCGCCATGGGGGCCTCACGCTAGCCGTTCGAGGATCGTCACCCAGGTGCGCCCGTACCGCTTCGCTCGCGTTGCGTCCCAGCCTGCGGGCGCTTCGACGGGGTCGTCGGCCTCGGCCACCACCATGCCGACGTCGATCAGTGGCAGCAGCTGCGCCCAGCCGTCGAACGCGTAGGGCGGATCGATGAACGCGATGTCGACACCGCGCATGGCCGGCACCCACGCCATGACATCGGTCGCGTGCACGGAGGCGCGGTCGGCGAGGTCGAATGCGGCGATGTTCTCGCGAAGCGCGTGCAGCGCTGAGCGGTCGCGCTCGACGAAGACACATCGCTCGGCCCCACGGGACAACGCCTCGATGCCCAGGGCTCCCGAACCGGCGTAGAGGTCGGCGACCACCGCGCCGTCGATGACACCCATACTGCCCAGCGAGTTGAACACCGCCTGGCGCACCTTGTCGGTGGTGGGGCGCGTCGTCGTGCCTGCTGGCGCCACGAGCCTGCGCCCACCGAACTCGCCCGAAATCACACGCATGGCGGCCAGACTACGGGCGTGCTGACTCCGGAACCCCTCATCGAGTGCGTCGACTGCGGCGGTCGTTGCCACCTGTTGACGCACCCGCCCGAGGACGGCCTGTGGCTGCCGGGCGACATCGTCGCCTACCGCTGCGAGGACTGTCGCGACCGCTGGGACCTGGTGTTGCCCGACGAGGACGAAGGCGCCGGCGCCGGCGACCAGTCGTACTGAGACCTCAGCCGGTCTCGGTGGTGCCGCCTGCGCAGGGGGTGCCGACCTCGGGGGTCTGCGGGCCGTCGTCGAAGTACGCGACGAACTGCGCGAGCCGCGGGTCGTCGGCCGACTCGAGCTGGAGCTGCTTGCCCCAGGCCGAGGCGACCACCGGAGTGGGAAGGCCGTCGAACTGGCTGACGAGCACCTCCTTACCGGCCGACTGCAGCGCCTTCAACTCGTCGACCTGCGCCGCGTCGAGGTCGGGCGAGTAGGTGATCCACACTGCGCCGTGCTCCAAGGAGTGCACGCCGCGTTCGCTGGGGATGGCGGTGTCGTAGAACGCACAGGTCTGCCACACCTGGTTGTGCGGTCCGCCGACGGGCGGGGTCTGCGGGTAGTTCACCGGCGTGTCGACGTGGGTCTGCTCGAGGTCGGCGAAGGTCTGCGTACCCTCCGGCTCGCCGGTGGCGGGCGGCAGCGTGGACCCGCCGGGCGGCGTCGTGCCGGCACCCCCCGAGGAATCGGACGAGCACGCGGACAACGTGACCAAGCCGACGGCCAGAGCGAGGTGGAGCAGGGCAGCAGGGCGGCGCATGGCAAGAGGTTAGAGGTCGTTGCCGTCGACATCAGGATCTGCCCGCCGCTGCCGGCGTCCATCACCCGGGCTGCCCGGTTCAGAGTGGGGCCGAAGTAGTCGCCGTCACGCGACTGGGCCTCACCTGTGTGCAGGCCCATTCGCACGGCGAGCTCGAGACCGGCCTGCGCCTCGATCGCCGCCTCCACCGCGTGTGATGCGGATGAGAAGACTGCAACCACGCCGTCGCCCGTGTGCTTGAAGACCACACCGCCGCGCGCTTCGATGGCGGTGCGAAGCGTCTGATCGTGCATTGCGAGCGCACTCGACATGGCGCGGTCGTCGTCACCCGCTCGCCCGGCGACGCTACCGCGTGCGTCAGGTCGCCTCGAGCACGGCAACGTCGTAGCGACCGAACGCAGCGTCGGCCGTGACGATCGTCGCCTGCTCGACGACGGCCTGCGCGACCAACATGCGGTCGAACGGGTCGGCGTGGTGCATCGGCAGTTGTCCGGCGACCGCGGCGTGCTCGAACGTGATGTCCAGCGGATCGAAGCCACCATCGACGCATCGAGCGCCGAGCCCGCCCGGAGCGCGGAGCTTGCCGAGTGCCCGCTTGATCTCGACCTCCCAGATCGAGACCGCCGAGACGAACACCGTGTGGCGCGGATCGGTGATGAGTTCGCGCACCTCGGGACGCAGCCGGCCCGGGTCGGCGAAGGCCCACAGGACCACGTGGGTGTCGAGCAATAGTGCCGTCACGGCAGCAGGCCGGCGAACGCCGCGGCGACCTCGGCCGGAAGGTCGTCGAAGTCGGTACCGATCTCGACCTGGCCTTCCCAGCCGCCGAGCCGACGCGGCTCGAGCACCGGCCGGAACGGCACCAGCTTCGCCACGGGCACGTTGTGACGACGGATGACGATCTCCTCGCCGGTCTGCTCGACCTGGGCGATGAGTCGGGAGAGATGCGACTTGGCCTCGTAGATGCTGACGACGCTCATGCAGCGATGGTATCCGATCTGGTCAGATCTGACCAGATCTAACTCTTGAACAGGAAGGCCTCGTCCTCGTCGCTGAACAGGACGCGTAGCTCGTCGAGCAGGAGGGGGTGGTCCTCCAGCAGCGGGTCGGCGTCGACCAGCTCGAACGCCACTCCCCTGGCCAGTTCGACCAACTCACGGTCGCGGCGCAACGACGCCAGCTTCAAGTCGCTGCGACCCTTCTGCGCGGTGTTCATGAGTGTGCCCTCGCCGCGCAGGTCCAGGTCGACCTCGGCGAGCGCGAACCCGTCGGTGCTGTCGACGAGGGCCTGTACCCGAGCGTTCTCGTCCTCGACCTCCTGGGTGACCAGCCAGCACGTCGACTCGTGCGCCCCACGACCGACGCGACCGCGCAGCTGATGCAGCTGGGCGATGCCGAACCGATCGGCGTCGAGGATGACCATCACCGTCGCGTTGGGGACGTCGACCCCCACCTCGATGACCGTGGTGGCGACGAGCACGTCGACGTCGCCGCGACGGAACGAGTCCATCACGGCCTCCTTCTCGGCCGACGGCATTCGGCCGTGCAACAGCGCCAATCGCAGACCCTTCAGATCGACATGCGTGAGCCGCTCGAACGTCTCCTGCGCACTGGCGACCTCGAGCTTCTCGCTCTCCTCGATGAGCGGGCACACCACGTACGCCTGGCGCCCTTCGGCCACCTGCTCGCGCACCGTCGCCCACGCGCCCTCCTGCATGAGCGGGCCGTTGGCCCATTTGGTGCCGATGGGCGTCCGCCCGGGCGGGAGCTCGTCGAGCACACTCACGTCGAGGTCGCCGTAGACGGTCATCGCCGCAGTGCGCGGAATTGGTGTGGCCGTCATCACCAGCACATCGGGCACCAGGTCGCAATCGCCCTTGTCTCGCAGCGCAGCCCGTTGCTCGACACCGAAGCGGTGCTGCTCGTCGATCACGACCACGCCCAGGCTGTGGAACTGCACCCCCTCCTGGATGAGCGCATGTGTACCGATGGCGATGTCGACCGTGCCGTCGGCAAGACCGGCCATCACCTCGCGCCGCTCCGCACCGCTGACCCGGTTGGTGAGCAGCTCGACACGCAGCGGCCGGTCGCCGAACAGGTTGCCGGGGTCGGGCACGGTGACACCGTCGAGCAGCCGGCGGACACCCGCAGCGTGCTGCTCGGCCAGCACCTCGGTGGGCGCCATCAGCGCACCCTGGTGACCACCCTGCACTGCGGTGAGCATGGCGCTGACCGCGACGAGCGTCTTGCCCGCGCCCACGTCACCCTGCAGCAGGCGGTGCATGGGGTGTGGCCCGGCCAGGTCGCGTTCGATCTCGGCGATCGCTCGCTGCTGAGCGTCGGTCAGTTGGTACGGCAGCGCCTCACGCAGGCGGCCCACCAGCTCGCCGTCCACCTTGTGCCGAATACCCTTCGAAGCCCGTTCGAGCGCGCGCTTGCGCATGACCAGCACGGTCTGCACCCGCAGCAGCTCGTCGAACGCGAGACGGCGGCGGGCGATCTCCTTGTCGGCATACGTCTCGGGGAGATGGATCTTCTTCAGCGCCTCGTGTCGACCGATCATGCCGAGCCGCCGGATGACGTCGCCGCCGAGCGGGTCGGCGATGGTGCGCAGCTCGCACTTCTTCAGCGCGTCCTCCACCCAACCGGCGATCTCCCACGTGTTCAGCGCGGCCTTCTCGCTCTGCGGGTAGATGGGCACGATCTTGCCCGTGCGGTCGCCGATGAGATCGACGATCGGGTTCGTCATCTGCAGGCTGCCGCGGTACACGTCGGAGCGACCGAACAGTGCGATCTGCAGGCCCTCGCGGAACTGCTTCTCGCGCCATGGCTGATTGAAGAACACGACGTGAAAGCGACCGCTGCCATCGCCGACGACGGCCTCGACGATGCTGCGCCGGTTACGAGCCTGACGTTTGGAGACGGACCGCACCGTCACCAGGACGAGCGCCTCCTTGCCCGGCTCGAGGTCGCTGACACGGCACTCGTTGGTGCGGTCGATCCACCGACGCGGGTACGTGGTGAGCAGGTCGAGCACGGTGGACACGCCCACCTCGTGCAGCGAGGCGAGCTTCTTCTCACCGACCCCCTTCAGCCGTTCGACCCCGATGGCCGACAGGTCGCGCAGGGTGAGCGGAGCGAGCGACGGCTGGTCGGTCACTCGACGCCGAAGAGATAGGGGTACAGGGGCTGCGCGCCGCGGTGCACCTCCACCTGCACGCCGGGACGATTTTCGTCGAGCCAGGCGTGAATGACGTCGGTGTGGCCTGCGGTGGCGTCGGCACCCTCGACGACGGTGACGATCTCGGCGCGCGGACCGACGAGGTGGTCGAGCAACGCGACCGTGGCGCCGTCGAGCGAACCGCTGACCGCAACGATGCCGTCCCCACGGACGATGCCGATCCAGTCGCCCTCGTCGATGGGGCCGGCGTCGCTGTTGGTGGCGCGCACCGCCTGGGTGACCTCACCCGTCACGACGCTCTCGGCGGCCTCTGTCATCTCGGCACCGTTCGTGTCCGCATCGGCCTCGGGGTCGTACAGCACAAGGGCGGCAAGGGCCTCGGGCATCGAGCGAGTCGGTACCACGATGACGGTCTTCTTCGTGAGCGCGTCGAGCTGTTCGGCGACCGGAATGATGTTCTTGTTGTTCGGCAGCACGATGACCTGCCGCGCGTTGACGGCCTCGACTGCGGCCAGCAGTTCGGCCGTCGACGGGTTCAGGGTCTGCCCACCCGTGACGACACCCTGGACGCCGAGCTGACCGAACAGCTCGGACAGCCCCTGACCACTGGACACGGCCACCACAGCGCAGGTGACGGGGGGCAGGCCGGCGCCGGCACGCGGCGGGTGGACGCCCAACTCGTGCTCGCGGTGCAGGTGCTCGTCGGCCATCTCCTCGAACAGGTCGGTGACACGAATCTGCTTCGGACGCCCATCGAGATCGAGTGCCACCTCGATGGCGGCACCGATGTCGTTGGTGTGCACGTGGCAGTTCCACAGCCCGTCGCCGCCGACGACCACGATGCTGTCGCCGATCTCACCCCAGCCCTCCTTGAAGGCCTGGATGTTCGCGTCGTCGAGATCCATGAAGTACATGACTTCGTAGCGCAGTTCGCTGACGTCGACCTCACCCTCGCTGTGGCGATGGCTGATGGCGTCGAGCTGCTCCATCGTCGGGCCGGGGCCTTCGTCGGGCTCGGGCAGCGGCACACCGTCGACGACGTGCAGCGCCGCATCGAGCAGGAGCATGAACCCCGCGCCGCCGGCATCGACGACCCCGGCGTCCTTCAGCACCGGCAGCATCTCGGGCGTGCGGTCCAGCGCGGCCTTACCCGCATTGCGGGCGGCGTGCAGCACCCCGGCCAACGACGCACCCGACTGCGCCGCCTCGTGCGCACCGTCGGCGGACTCGCGTACGACGGTGAGGATGGTGCCCTCGATGGGCTTGAGCACGGCCTGGTACGCCGATGTGCTGGCGGCCTTCAACGCCTCGGCGACCTTCGCCCCGGTGACTCCCGTGGCCTCGGTGGCGCCTTTCAAGGTGGACGCGATCCCGCGGAGGATCTGACTGAGGATGACGCCGCTGTTGCCGCGAGCGCCCATCAGGCTGCCGTGCGAGATGGCGTCGCACGTGGTGTCCATGCCCTCGGCCGCTCCATCGAGCTCGGCCACCACGGCATCGAGCGTGCGGGCCATGTTCGTGCCCGTGTCGCCATCGGGGACGGGATACACGTTGAGGCGGTTGATGCCGGGTGCGTGCGCCTTCATCGTGTCGCGAAAAGCGACGACAGTGCTGCGCAGCGCCTCGGCGCCGAATCGTTCCAAGGTGGGCACGGTCGTCACACTACTGACGACCAGCCGCGATGTCTGCTCCGATCACGTGGTGAAGACGAGGCTCCCGCTGGTAGCCTCGTGCCGCTCTATTGATCTCCGTGGAAGAAGTCTCGTCATGGCAGCAGTGTGTGAAGTGTGTGGCAAGGGCCCGAGCTGGGGCATGAACGTGTCGCACTCCCACCGTCGCACGAAGCGTCGTTGGAACCCCAACATCCAGCGTGTTCGCGCGCTCGTCGGCGGCGCCCCCAAGCGCCTCAACGTGTGCACGGGCTGCATCAAGAGCGGCAAGATCGTCAAGGCCGGCTGAGCCAGCCGTGCAGGGCGTCGTCAAGAGCTATGACCCGGCGTCGGGCGACGGCATCGTCGTCGCGGACACCGGCGACCTTCCCGAGTTCGACCTCGCGGGCGACGCGCTCGAAGGCTCGATCTTCCGCATGCTCCGGCAAGGACAGCGCGTCGTGTTCCAGTTGAACGACGACGGCCGCGCCACGAGGTTGCGTCTCGGCAGCGAAGTCGACATGGAGACCCCCGACCACTGATCGTTGCGACCGATCGGCCCGATCGGAACAACTGATCGTCCACGCCCGGCCCGACGGCCGGGCGTTTCGGCTTTTGGCGCCCGTGTTTGCCACAATGATCGAAGACACAACGACGTGTCGTTGTCCTTCACAGGGAGAACTCGTCCATGAGCGGTACCACCACCAACCAGCGACTTCAGCAGTGGGTCGCCGAGTGGGCAGCGATCATGCAGCCCGACGACATCGACTGGTGCGACGGTTCGGCCGAGGAGTACGACCGCCTGTGCCACACCCTCGTCGACGCGGGTGTGTTCACCAAGCTCGACGAGGCCAAGCGGCCGAACAGCTACTGGGCGCACAGTGATCCGGGCGACGTGGCCCGTGTCGAGGACCGCACGTTCATCTGCGCCGAGAACCCGGCCGACGCCGGCCCGACCAACAACTGGCGTGCGCCCGACGAGATGCGCGCCGAGATGACGGGCCTCTACACCGGCTGCATGAGGGGCCGCACGATGTACGTGGTGCCGTTCAGCATGGGCCCGCTCGGTTCCCCCATCGCGCACATCGGCGTGCAGCTCACCGACTCGGCCTACGTCGCGACCAACATGCGCATCATGACCCGCATGGGCCAGGGCGCCCTCGACGTGCTCGGCGACGGCCAGTGGGTGCCGTGCCTGCACTCGGTGGGCGCGCCGCTCGAGCCCGGCCAAGCCGACTCCGCATGGCCATGCAACCCCGACAACAAGTACATCGTGCACTTCCCCGAGACCCGTGAGATCTGGAGCTTCGGCTCTGGCTACGGCGGCAACGCGCTGCTGGGCAAGAAATGCTTCGCGCTGCGCATCGCCTCGGTGATGGCCCGTGACGACGGTTGGCTGGCCGAGCACATGCTCATCCTCAAGCTCACCAATCCGCAGGGCGAGAGCAAGTACATCGCCGCGGCGTTCCCGAGTGCCTGCGGCAAGACCAACCTGGCCATGCTCGTCCCCACCATTCCTGGCTGGAAGGCCGAGACCATCGGCGACGACATCTGCTGGATGAAGTTCGGCGCCGATGGCCGCCTGTACGCCATCAACCC
>JANOET010000250.1:0-2740 GCA_031413415.1 Acidimicrobiaceae bacterium | reverse complement strand
CCGATACTCCAGCAAATTGCCCACGCCAGCCTCGCCGAACCGTCGCGCGCGCTCGTCGATGGTCCTGCGCAACGTTCGCAGAAGCCGTGCCACTCGCTCGCCGTCTTCCTGACCGATGATCGATCCGACGTGTGGGAGCGGCTCCAGCATCTGCAGCCCACGAGAACCGAAGTCCAGGCCGTAGACGTGGCACGGCGCCTCTGTGGACAACCCCGCCGACACCGCCAGGGTACGGAGGAACGCACTCTTGCCGGAACCACCGGTGCCAAAGACCGCAACGTTCCCATCGCGGTCCGGCTCGAATGCGACCAGTCGCTGTGCTTGGTTCTCCGGGTCGTCGAGGATTCCGAAGACCATCTGGCGATCGTGCCGCGACGGACGGATTCGAGCCAGTTCGTAGGTTGCCGCCAACTCCGCCTGCCACGGCTTGCGAACGGCAGGCATGCCCGTCTCCTGGAACGCGTTCGTGATGTTCGTCACCACGCGCTGAAGGTCGTTCGCCCCGCGCTCACCTGCGAGCGCAGCCGCCGTCGGCTCGATCGGCAGTGGCTCCCATCGGGGACCACCTCCCAGCCTGAGTTCCTCGACCTGGATGATCGGCTTCGGCGTCTCCGAGCTGGTCCAACCCCCGACGTACGCCGTTTGGAACGTGGACAGCCGACCGGGCCCCATCTTCGCCATGGCTCGCCCAGGAATCGGTTCGAACATGGCAGCCTGCTTGGTTCCGACGACATCGAGGCTGTCCGCCTCGTCCGCCATACGCAACGCGATCCTCAGGTTCGTGTTCGCACGCAGGTTGTCGCGGATGACGCCGGCCGGGCGCTGAGTCGCGAGGATCAAGTGCAGCCCCAATGAGCGACCTCGCTGGGCCACGTCCACGACCCCGTCCACGAACGCCGGCACTTCCGTGACGAGCGCAGCGAATTCGTCGACCACGATCACGAGGCTCGGCGGAGCCGCCGAGATGTCCTTCCGCTCGAACGAGACCAAATCGGTCACCTGGTGCTCGCGGAACAGTTCCTCGCGGTAACGGAGCTCGGCCTTGAGAGAAGTGAGGGCGCGGCGGACCAGGTAGGGGCTCAGGTCGGTCACGAGCCCGACCGAGTGCGGCAACTCGACACAGTCCCCGAACGCTGCCCCACCCTTGTAATCGACGAACAGGAAGTTGACGCGATCCGGGCTGTGCGCCGCAGCCATCGCGAGCACCCAGGTCTGAAGGAACTCGCTCTTGCCTGAGCCCGTCGTGCCACCCACGAGTGCGTGTGGACCCTGCGAACGCAAGTCGAGTGTGAACGGCTGCGACGCCGACACACCGACCACGGCGCGGAGGTTGACATCGTCCTTCGACCGTCGAACGCCTTCCCCAGGACGCGCGTACTCTGCTGGGAGCGAGTAACTCGCTCGCCACCGGTCGACGATCGCCGAGGGATCTTCGGCCATCTCGCGTTCGACCATCGTGAGGAGGGACACCGAACGAGGGATGTCGCTGTCGTCCTCGACCGGTGCGCCACTGTCGACGAGCGGCGACAACGCCCGGGCTGCGATCTGTACCGTCGACAGGTCGAGCTGGTCGGCGACGACCTCGACCTCCTCACCGGTGCGGACATCGCCGACGCGCCAAGAGGCCGTCGGACCGTCGAACGACAGGAACATCTCACAGACGGCCGGAAGCAACGGAGCCGTCGCTGCCATCCACACTGCGTGGACGCCCACTGCAGCGCCCCGCTCGAACACATCGACGAGGGTAGGGCGATCGAATCCTGCAGTGTCGTCGACGAAGACCAACACGCGCGGCAACGTGACCGGCAACGAGGAACGCGACATTTCGAGCCGCTGCTCCACGAGGCCAACGAGGGCGGCCACGAGGTCCGAGCTGTCGGCGACCGCTGACTGCGTGACGCCCAGCGGCGAGTGCTCGCTGCTCAGATGGGGAAGCCACTTCATCCAGTCCCATGTCGTCTGGTGGTCGCCGGCGATGAGTGCACACATCACCACCTCGGCAGGGCTGTGCAATCCGGCGAGCTGAACCACCACCGAGCGAGCAGCGGCTGCCAACTGATCGTGCGGACCAGCGAGACCAAGCGACCCGCACGTGGCGAGATCCGCCGTGACCGGCACGTCGGGCACCACGGCATACCGCTTCGGCAGATCCGTCACCTCCCGCCACAAGTCCGGCGTCGTACCGTTGCTGCTGGGAAGCTTCACTTCGTGGCGCGTTGGCCGCGCCCCCAGCCCGAGCCGCACGTCGAGGAACGCCCGACGGTCGGGCCGCCGCGTCCACAGAATCGAACTGCGCTCACGAACAGCTTCGAGCACTTCGTCGCCTGAAGGGTGCTCCCGTCGCCTGCCGTTGCCCTCCTGCTCGCAGGCATAGTGAAGTTGAACCTCGAGATCCTTCAGTCCGGTCCGAAACTGTTGGACTCCGGCCTCGAACGCCTTCTTCCCGACGATCCGACTTTCGAGGACGGACCCGATCATCATCAATGGACTCAGTGCCACGAAGATCACCGATGACGCCTGGCGCGTGATTGCGAACATCAACCCGGCCATCAGAACAGGAGCGAGCATGGGGATGACGGGGAACCGACCTGGCTGGGGAGGTGCAGGCGGTGTCGGCGCCACGAACTCGTTCCCCTCGTACTCGGGATCGAGACGGGGCGACCGGTTGAACGCGCCCGTCAAGCCGTGACCGATCGCCGCGCAATTTTGGCGCAACCTCCAACTCTGGTTCCCAACCGAA
>JANOET010000249.1:0-3102 GCA_031413415.1 Acidimicrobiaceae bacterium | reverse complement strand
CACCGTCACCCACTCGCGCCACGTCGGCTGCGTCAGCGTGAGCGCGAGGAGGGCGACGATCTGCAGGCCGAGCCCGGCCGTGAGCGTGCGGTTCAGGCCGGTGCGCGACCCCACCCACCCGCCGAGCAGGTTGGTGAGGATGCCCATGAACTCGTATGCGAGGAAGAGGAACGCGATGGCGACCGGCGAGAAGCCGAGCTCGTGGAAGTGCAGCAGGACCAACATGCGCAACGCGCCGTCGGTGAGCGTGAACGCCCAGTACCCGGCGGTGACGAGCACGTAGTTGCGCATCTTCATGCGCGTCAGGCCTCCGACACGCCGTGCATCAGCGAACCGGTCTGCAGCGAGCGGGCGACCTTCGCGGCCAGCTCGGCCATGCGGAACACGTAGCCGTACTCGTTGTCGTACCAGACGAGCACCTTCACCAGGCTGCCGTCGACCACCATCGTGGACGGCCCGTCGACGATGCCCGAACGCGTGTCGTTGGTGAAGTCGGCCGACACGAGCGGGCGGTGCTCGAAGCCGAGGATGCCGGCGAGTTCGCCCTCGGCCGCCTCGCGAAGCAGGTCGTTGATCTCGTCGACAGTGACGTCTCGACGCATGGTGAACACCGCATCGGTGAGCGACGCGTTCAGCAACGGCACGCGCACGGCCAGCCCGTTCAGCTTGCCGAGCAGTTCGGGGTAGATCATCGTGATCGCCGTCGCCGATCCGGTGGACGTGGGGATGAGCGAGTTGATGGCCGAGCGGGCGCGGCGCAGGTCCTTGTGCGGGGCGTCGACGATGACCTGGGTGTTGGTCAGGTCGTGCATGGTGGTGATCGCACCGCGCTCGATGCCGATGCGTTCGTGCAACACCTTCACCACCGGCGCGAGGCAGTTGGTCGTGCACGACGCGGCGGTGACGATGCGATGCACCACCGGGTCGTAGAGGTGGTCGTTGCAGCCCATGACGATGTTCAGGACCGGCTCGCTCTTCGTGTCGTCCTTCACCGGCGCGGCGACGACGACCTTCTGCACGCCACGGTCGAAGTACGGCTGCAGATCGGGGATCGACTTGAACCTGCCGGTGGCCTCGATGACCAGGTCGACACCGAGGTCGTCCCACGGCACCTCACGGGGGGCCGCGTGCGACGAGTGGGTGACCCGCGCGCCGTCGATGACGAGAGCGTCGCCGTGGGGCCCGGCGGTGTCGACGCTCACGCTTCCGGCGTATCGCCCGTGCACCGTGTCGAACTCGAGCAGGTGGGCCGAAGTGGCCGCATCGGCCTTCAGTTCGTTCACGTGCACCAGTTGCAGTTCGGGGTGGCGGTCGAGGGCGCGCACGACCAGGCGGCCCATGCGTCCGAATCCGTTGATGCCGAGACGGACGGGGGCGAGGACGGTCACGGGTTGCTCCGTTCAGAGTTGGGCACGAGCGCGTCGATGCGCGCGTGCAGGTCGGCGACGACGGCGTCGAACGCCGCCGCGCTGCCGTCGTCCACAGGGTCGGCGATGCTCCAGTGCCACCACGAGGGGTCGGACTCGAGTTCCTCGTGCACGAGGTCGCACACGGTGACCACCTGGGTACCGGTCGGTATCCGCCCAATTTCGTGCGGCACCGCCTTGCCGAGGTCCAGACCGGCGCGCCGGGCAGCGGCCACGACACCCCGGTGAACTCGTGGCGCGGGCTGCGTGCCGGCCGATACGGCAGGCGCGCCGGTTCGGGCCGTCCACACCGCGGCGGCCAACTGCGAGCGGGCCGAGTTGTGGGTGCACAGGAACAGCATCTGCTCGGGCTGCGGCGGTGGGGTGTTGCTCCACACGGCGAATGCTCCGGCACCTGCGACCAGTCTGACGTAGCGGCGACGCGCATCGCCTGCCGACGTGGAGCGAGCGACGAGGCCGGCGTCCTCGAGCACGTGGAGGTGATGCGCCAGCAGGTTCGTCGGCAGACGAAAGCGTGCGCCGAGCTCCTTCGGCGAGCGGTCGCTGACGACGAGCTCGTCGACGATCGCCAGCCGGACTGGGTCGCCGAGCGCGGCGTGCATGGCGACACGCCGTTCGAACGGCGGCGGAGAGGTCATGCGACGAGCGTAGGGGTCATCTGAAATTGAGTCAACATCGGTTGAGTGAACAGCGAACGACGGGTCGCTGTCGGCCACACGATGCGATGTGACAACGTCCACGTCATCGCAGGTGGCGCGCCCGCGCTACTCTTCGCGGCATGGCCAACAAGAAGGCGTACCTCGAGCATCTCCGGAACGTGTCGCTGTTCCAGGGTTGCTCCACGAAGGAACTCGAAAAGATCGCCAAGGCGTCCGACGAGATCACCATGTCCGCAGGCACCCTCATCGTCGATCAGGGTCAGACGGGGCGTGAGGCGTTCATCGTGCTCGAGGGCACGGTCACCGTGAAGCGCAACGGCAAGAAGGTCGGGTCGTTCGGCCCCGGCACCGTGGTGGGCGAGCTCACGCTGCTCGACCACGGTCCGCGCACCGCCACCGTGGTGTGCGAGACCGACTGCAATCTGCTGTTGCTCGACCAGCGCCACTTCATCGGCGTCATCGACGACGTGCCGGCGCTGGCGCACAAGCTGCTCGCCACCCTGGCGGGCCGCATCCGCGACCTCGACCGCCAGAACTTCGGCTGATCACGCGCCTCCGTCAGGCGGTCACACGGGCGCAGGCGGCACCGGCCGCGGCGTCCCCACCGCTGCGATCAGGCTGTCGACCCGACGAGCGTTCGCGCGCACGCCCCACAGACCGCCGATGATCGCCAGCGCTCCGGCGACGATGGCCAGTCGCCACAACCACACCTGATCGTCCACCTTCTCGCGTGCCACCGCCGCGTCAGCGATGGCCTGGTCGATCTCACCGGGCACCCTCGCCAGTGCGAGCACGGTCTCGTTCAGCGCCGGTCCGGCATCCTCGAGGGTGCTCGACGCGGTGTTCAGACTGTCCTGCACGAAGACCAGCGACGCCTCGGCCTCCTCCAGGCTCTGCTGCAGGTCGTCGACGCGGCCGATGAAGTCGACCAGGTCGAGGATCTTTCGGACACTCGCGCTGACCTGTTGCGTCGCACCGATCGCTTCGGACGTGCTGCCCAGCCCGTCGGCGACGAC
>JANOET010000248.1:0-14669 GCA_031413415.1 Acidimicrobiaceae bacterium | reverse complement strand
CTCCGTGGTCGACGTCCGTCGTTTCCGCCCCACGCTCGTGGTCGACACGGGCGACGAGCCCGGCCACCCCGAGTTCGGTTGGCCCGGCCGCCGCTTCGCCATCGGCAGCGCCGTCATCGAGGTCGTGAACGACTGCCCACGATGCGCTGCCATCGCCAAGCCGGTCACCGACGACGTCCCGAAGGATGAAGCCATCCTCCGCCATGTTGTGAAGGACCTCGGTCAGGCCGTCGGCGTCTACTGCAACGTCGTCCAGCCCGGCATCATCACCCAGGGCGACGAACTCGTCCCCCTCCAATGAGAGTCGACCGGACCCCCACCGCGCGAACTTGAGTTCCTGGTGAACGGCGTCACCCGTTCGCCGGCGCGGTGACGACGTGGGGGATGATGGTGACTGTGGACGTCGAGGCCGAATACCGTGCCCATGTGGCCGACCTCGTCCGCTACGCCACCGTCCTGGTCGGTCCGCACGATGCCAACGACGTCGTCAACGACGCCGTCACGGCCACGATCGCGCGGAACTCGCTCGCGACGGTCGACGACGTGCGGGCCTACTGGTTCCGCGCGGTCACGAACACTGCCGCCGACTGGCATCGGTCGCGGTTTCGTCGTGTTGCCCGAGAGGCTCGCGCCGCCGACCGATCGACGACGGGTGAGCCAAGAACACCGGACGACGCACGGCGCATGCTCGCCGGGCTGAGCATCCAGCAGCAGGCCGTCGTGTACCTGACCTACTGGCACGACTGGCCGATCGATCGCGTCGCCGCCGCGCTGCAGGTCAGCGACGGCACCATCCGCAAGCAACTGGCCAGGGCGAGACAACACTTGAGGGAGGTGCTGGGCGATGGCCGAGCATGACGACGACCTGGACCGACGGATCACCGACCTCCTGGGCCTGGCGCAGCACGATGCTCCCGTCCCGGCCGAGACGGCACTCCCCCGGCGCCACCGAACAGGACGCTGGATGGCCGCGGCAGCCGCTGTCGCGCTCGTCGGTGTCGGCGTCGCCGCGCTGGCCCTGCGCGACGACCCGGAGACCGTCGCCCCCGTCGAGAGCGTGCCCGAGACCACCGTGGCGACCTCGGACTCGTCCACCGTCACGCAGTCGTCGGTCTCCCCGTCGACGGTGGTCGACGAACCGAGTGACTGCAGTGCTCCCGCGGTCGACAACTACGACATGTTCGGGTCGATGCACACCCTTGTCGAGAGCACGCAACCACTCGACGTCAAGATCGAGGCGTTCGACGCGCCGTGGTGCCCTGGCGGGACTGGCAACGTCCGCGTCACCATCACCAATCGTGGCGTCGGCCAAGAGCAGCCGGATCCGATCGTGCTCATCCTCAACGGCGGCTTCAGCAAGTACCAACTGGTCCTCGATCCCGAGGCGCAGGCGTCACCGCCGGTGCTCGGCCGGGGCGAATCGATGTCGATGACCGCGAGGGTCACGCTCCCCGCCGTCCCACCCGGCTCGTACTCGCTGCAGCTGTACGGCTTCGGACCCGGCACCGAAGTGAACGTCTCCGGCCCTCCCGCATGCAACACCGTCGACCTCGCCGCGGTCGCCGGGGCCGGCGCCCGAGCCAGCGGCCAGGAGATCACGTCGGTCACCGTCACCAACAGGGGCGATACGGCGTGCTTTCTCGGCAGGCCGCTGTCGGTCATGGCCACGGCACCCGACGGCACGATGACCGCGAGTCCGATTCCCTTCGAGGAGGGTGGCTTCTTCATCCTCGACGATCCTCGCCCGTCCCGGGTGTTGGAGCCGGGCAAGTCGACCATGGTCGTGCTGACGACGCCGACCAACTGCCCGGGGTCGACCACCCCCACCTACTGGTCGCAGATGCAGCTCTGGACGGGCCCGCAGGGCAACTCCAACGTCGTCGTCGACCTTGGTCCGGACAACCGGGTACACACCGACTGCGGCCTCGCCCTCAGCGGCTGGGCCGCTCCCCGCCCACCCGGCTGAGGGTCGGTCCCCACAGGGCTCACGTGCCGGAGGAAGTGCCGGCGGCGTGGGCGATCGCTCGGACGCTACGGTCCACGTCGGCCGCGGTGGTGGCGTGGCTGGACACGGAGATGCGCATCAGGCGTCGGCCGTGCCAGGTGGTGGCGCCGGCCCACATCTCACCCGACGCCTGCACGCGGGCGATCACGTCGTCGGTGCGGGCGTCGTCACCGAAGCCGACGAGCACCTGGTTCAGCACGACGTCGTTGACGACCTCGACGCCGTCCAACGCTGACAGCTGCTCGGCGAAGCGACGCGCATGGGCGCAGCACCGCTCGACGAGGTCGGCGACTCCCGTGCGACCCAGCTGACGCAGTGCAGCCCAGGTGGCGAAGCCGCGCGCGCGGCGCGACGAATCGGGCACGTAGTCGCCCGGCGAACGGGTGCCCGCCTGGTCGTTGCCCGTGAGATACGCCGCGGTGTAGGCCATCGATGCCCGGTGGGCGTCGGGGTGGGCGCAGAACGCGTAGCCGGCGTCGTACGGCACGTTCAACCACTTGTGGCCGTCGGTGCCCCACGAGTCGGCCAGCGCCACACCCTCGGTCAGGTGCCGCAGAGAGGGCGTCGCGGCCGCCCACAGGCCGAACGCGCCATCGACGTGCACCCAGGCACCGTGCTCCTTGGCTGCGGGGATGGCCGCAGCGAGGTCGTCGAACGCACCGGAGTTCACATTGCCCGCCTGCAGCACGACGATGGTCGGACCGGTCGGGCCCGACGCCAACACGGCGGCGAGATCGGTGACGTCGATGCGGCCTTGGTCGTCGCAGCGCACCGGCTCGAGCACGTCAGCGCCCAGCCCAAGCAGGCGAAGGGCGCGGTCGATCGTCGCGTGCCGTTCGCCAGTGGCGACGACTCGGACGACGGGTGCACCGTGCAGTCCCCTGCGTTCGACGTCCCAGCCCACCTCTCCCAGGACGTGGTGCCGAGCAGCGGCGAGTCCGACGGTGTTGCCGCCCTGCGCGCCCGTGACGAACCCGAACGACGCGCGTGCAGGGATGCCCAGCAGCTGCTTCAGCCATGTCCCGGCGACGTCTTCCACCACCGCATTCGCCGGCGAGGTCATGTGGTTGTAGCCGTTCTGGTCCCAGCTGGTCGCGAGCACGTCGGCGCCCACCGCTGCGAGCAACGCGGCCCCAGTGACGAAGCCGAAGTACCTGGGGCCCGCACAGGCCACGAGCGCGGGTGACACCGCGTCGGCCAGCTGAGTGACGACCTCGTTCGCCGGCACCGGCTCGTCGGCCAACGATCCGAGTGCGAGACGCAGCTCATCGATCGCCGCCGGCTCGGGGAACACCCGCTGCTCCCCCACCGATTCGAGGTGATCGGCTCCTCGATCCGCAGCGATGGTCAGGACGTCTCGGATCTCGCTCATGCCTCCAGTGTCGCGCCACGCGCCGAGCGGTCGTTCACGGCCTCGATGCGGGCGCCCAGGAGGAGCTCGACTCGGGTGTTCACCAGGAACTCAAGTTCGCGCCGTAGGGGTCAGTCGTCGGGGGTGGTGTTGCCGCGCAGGAGACGTGACGCCTTCTCGATGGCACGGCGAGCTTGGGTGAGGCGCTTGTCGTCGGCGGGCCGACCGGTCTTCTCGGCGGCGGCCTCGCGGAGCTGCTCGAACATGATCTCGTCGAGGTCCTCGGCAATCGCGTCGAGGCGGTCGGCCAGGCCGTCGTAGTCGCCGCTCACAGCGCCTCGGCCAACAGGTCGATGGGGTGCCGCACGACCAGTCCTGCCGCCGCGAGGTGCAGCGCGCAACCTGGGTTCGCACTCGCGACGACACCCGAGCCGGCGCGTGCGATGGCCTCGAGCTTGCGGTCGCGGATCTGGCCCGCCAAGTTGGGCTGTGTCACGCTGAACGCTCCACCGGCACCGCAGCAGACGCCGTCGTCGTCGAGCTCGACCAGCTCGGCCACAGGGGCCAGCACCGTGCGCACACCCGCATGCGCCTTCTGCACGTGACGAAGATGGCATGGGTCCTGCACGATGACTCGGCCAAGGTGCCGAGTGGGCTGCAGACGGTGCACATGGTCGGCCAGGTATTCGTGAACATCCTGTACTCGGGCACTGAACGTCGCTGCCTCGGGTGTGCCGAGCAGGTACCCGTACTCCTTCAGCGCGGCGCCGCACCCTGCGGAGTTGACGACGATCGGGGCGTCGCCCGGCATCGAGGCGATGACATCGATCGCCAGACGACGCGACGAGTCGGCGAGCCCGGCGTGGGTGTGAAGGGCGCCGCAGCACCCGCCACCGCTGCCCGGCGTGCGATACGTGATGCCCAGATGGTCGAACACCTTCGTGGTGCTGCGGTGTGTCTCGCGAAGCCACGCGTCCATGACGCAGCCGGTGTACAGCCACACCTGATCGCCGGTGGACTGCACGGCGCGTCCGCGACGCAGGGGCAGCGTCGGCAGCCCTGCCCGCTTCGGCACCAGATGCAGACGCTGGGCCGCCGCGAGGAACGACGAACCCACCAGGAGCAGTCGATGCCGCGGCAGCACAGCGAAGCCGAGACGTTGCCAACGCGGTGTGATGCGATGCTGCTCAGCGAGCGTCTCGCGCACGCCCTCCTGGAGACGCCCGTACTGCACCCCCGACGGGCACGCCGGCTCGCAGCCGCGGCACTGCACGCACGTCTCCATGAACTCGACGAACTCGGGCGTGATGGGCGCGTCGTCGAGGTGCACGGCACGGATGGCAGCGATGCGACCTCGTGGCGAAAGCGCCTCCTCGCCCGAGACGCGGAACGTCGGGCAGTGCGGCAGACACAGTCCGCAGCTGACGCAGGTGGCCAGCTCCTCGTCGTTCAGGTGGAGTCTCACGTCGCCTCACCGTAGCGGCACGGAGTGGGCGCGGAGCGGGCGCAGCGGCCCTGGTCACACGACCCATTCGTCTGTCATGACTTCCTCAAGATTGGTGGACTCAGCGCGACATCACGTGCATGATCAGGTCTGCCAGGTTCACGGGAGAACGCGGAGGGAGTGGATGATGGAGCAAGGAGCAGACTCGCCGGCACGGACATACGTGTCGATCGAGCACGACCGCATGTCCGCGGACGGCGCGGCCGCCTCCTACGACCCGGTCGATCACACGACGGTGCTCCCGGCGTACATGCGCTTGGTCGCCATGCTGCGCAACATGGACCCTGAGTCCGAGGTGTACCTGCGCCAGACCGAGGGACAGGTGGTCTCGGCGTTCTGGGCGCACTGCATGATGAAGCAAGTCCACGAGCGGGTCCTGGCGAGCGCCGCTGGCTGACACCGGCGCGCCGGGCAGCCGATACCCTGCCGCCCGATGCCCGAAGGCCACACCATCCACCGGATCGCCAAGGATCACTCCCCCGTCCTGACCGGACGTCCCGTCACCGTCACGTCGCCGCAGGGTCGCTTCGCCAACGATGCCGCACTCGTCGACGGTGTGGTGCTCGATCGCATCGAGGCCTACGGCAAGCACCTCTTCCACTTCTGGGACAACGGCCTCGTCGGTCATGTCCACCTCGGACTGTTCGGGAAGTTCCGGGTCAGCCTCGGCCCCGAGGCGCCCGAACCCGTCGGCATGGTGCGCATGCGCCTGTCCACCGACGCCGGCACCATCGACCTCGCCGGCCCCACCGACTGCAGCATCGGCACCGCGGACGACCGCGATGCCATCGTCGCCCGTCTCGGCCCCGACCCGTTGCGACGCGACGCTCGTCCGCAGGTGGCAATGGACCGCATCCGCAAGAGCAAGCAACCCATCGGGCAGCTGCTGCTCGACCAGCGTGTGCTCGCCGGCGTCGGCAACGTCTTTCGCGCCGAGGCGCTGTTCGTGAACGGCATCCACCCCGGGCGACCCGGGACGCAGCTCGACGACGCCGAGCTCGCCGCACTGTGGACGACGACCGCCTCCATGTTGCGCCAGGGCGTGAAGGACAACCGGATCATCACCGTCGACCGCCGCGAGGTTCCGGTGCGCAAGGGTCATCACCGTCGCGGTGAGACGACGTACGTGTACCACCGTGACATCTGCGTGCGCTGCGCGACGCCGGTGCAGACCATCGAGCTCGGTGGTCGGGCCTGCTACTTCTGCCCCACCTGCCAGCCGAGCTGACGGTGGGCCAGCGAGGCGCCCGTCATTGCGGCGTCCACCTCGGTGCGTCGGGGTCGCTTCGCCAGTACCGCAGCCGCACGTCGGCCTCGGCCGCGGCAGCCGGGTTCGATCGTCCGGCGCGCAGCCGCATCAGCGTGGCCACCAGCAGGCGCAGCTCGGCGAATGCCTCCGCCATCCACTCGCCGCGCAAGCACACGCCGTAGCCGTCAGCGAACGCGTCGTACAGTCCGGGCTCGCCATCCCACCGCTCGCTCCAGGTCAGCAGCGCCGCATGGTCCCAGCCGGGAGGAGCGAGACAGCGCAGATCCCAGTCGAGCAGCACAGGTCCGGCGACCGTGGGCAGCACGTTGCCCGGATGCACGTCGCCGTGGCTCACGACCGCACCCTGCAGCGCCACGGTCTTCCAGCCATCCCAGCGATCGATGCAACGATGCATCGAGGCGAGCGCGTCCGAGTCGATGAGGTCGCCCACGTCGTCGAGGACCGCTGGGATCTGCCAGTGCGGGAAGTCGATGCACGTCGGAAGCCCCGGCACGTCGCCCGGGTCGACCGAGTGCACGCGTCGAATCATGTCGCCCACCTCACGCCAGTCGACGACACCGGACGGATGAATCCGCTCGAGTGCCATCACGCACGACCCGTCGGCCTCGACGATGTCACGCCGCAACCTCGGCACACGGACGCCGAGCGATGACATCAGGTCCAGCCAACGATGCTCGGCCGCAGCACCGAAAGCCGAACCACCGACACGCACGACAACATCGTCGCCCGCGTGGAACAGCGAGTTCATGCCGGTGCGCACCAGCATCGGCGCGGGCAGTCCCCAGTCGTGGGCGGCAGCGGCGGCCAGCGCGGCGTGGTCAGACATCGACACCGGGGTTGAGACGACCGTCGGGGTCGAACTCGACTTTCAACGCCGAGGCGAGCGCCACCGTTCGGGCATCGCGGGCGGGCGGCGTCGACGGTGACGCGTGGTGGACGATGCCCACGCCCACCTCGGCCACGAAGTCGCCCATCAGCGACGCCAGCGCCGACGGCGCGACGGAGCGGCGGCTGCCCGACGGCAATACCGGCGGCCCGGCGCTCTCGACCAGTCCGGCACCCGACGCCTGGCCCGCCACGTCGGCGGGATGACCCTCGAGCAGTGCCCACATCGTGCGACCGTCCCACAGCACGCTGACCGGCCGGTACAGCAGCGGGAAGACCGCCGCCGGGTCGGTGCACGCCGCCTGGAACCACTGCGAGCACTCGGCGAGCGGGCGGGTGCGCAGGATGACCTCACCGAGGAAGCCGAGCGCTCCGTGAGCACCGACCAGCAGCCGGCACAGGTCGAAGCCACTGACGTTCTTCACGGTCGGCCCACCGGCCTTCACGACCTCGCCGGCGGCACTGACGTAGCGGGCCTGCAGCAACGCGTCGCGCGCCGGCCCGTACCCGAGCCGGCGATGGTCGCTCTGCCCCACCGACAGCGCGCCACCGACAGTTCCACCGCCGGGCAGGGCAACGGTCTGCGCGTGGGCGCGCAGCGCGTCGACCAGTTCGTCGACCGGCGTGCCCGCACCGCAACACACGGTCATCTCGTCGGGCTGCACCCAATCGATGCCCGACGGTGCCGCCACGGCACGAACCCCTGGGACCGCCCCGCCGCGCGTGCCGAGCCCGGCGATGGTGACCGGCCCCTCGGTGCCGACCGCCGCGGCGAACTCGTCGAGCGCGATCACACCCAGGCCCCTTCGGGGACGTGCTGAGCGTCGCCGCACGCCGCCGGGCTGGGTAGCACCTTGAACGGGTTGGCGAGCCCCGACGGGTCGAACGCGCGACGCATCGAGGCCTGAGCGGCGAGGTCGGCGGGCGCGAACATCATCGGCATCAGGTCGCGCTTCTCGAGGCCGATACCGTGCTCGCCCGACAGCACTCCCCCAGCCGCGACCGATGCACGCACGATCTCCTCGCCTGCGGCGTGCACCCGCTCCAGGGCACCAGGCTCGCGCTTGTCGAACACCAACAGCGGATGCAGATTGCCGTCGCCGGCGTGGAAGACGTTCATGACGAGGAGGTCGTACTTCGCGGCGATCTCGTACACCTGGCGCAGCACGTCGGGCAGCACCCGGCGGGGCACCACCGTGTCGTGCAAGTAGTAGTTCGGTTTGATCCGCGCGATGGCACCGAACGCGGTCTTGCGCCCCTTCCACAGCAGGGCGCGCTCGGCTTCGTCCTTGGCGATGCGCACGGTGCGCGCCCCGTGGGCGCGCCCGATGTGGACGATGCGATCCGTGTCGGCCTCGACGCCATTCGCGAGGCCCGACACCTCGACGAGCAGCACCGCTGCAGCGTCGAGTGGCAATCCGGCGTGGATGTACGCCTCGACCGCCTGCACGCACAACTGGTCCATCATCTCGAGCGCAGCCGGCACCATGCCCGCGGCGATGATGGCGCTGACGGTTTGGGCACCCTCCTCGACGCTGGCGAAGTCCATCAGCATCGTCTTCACCGCCGGAGGGTTCTGGGTGAGCCGCACGAGCACCTTCGTCGCGATCCCGAACATGCCCTCGCTCCCGACGAATGCGCCGCGCAGATCGAGACCGTCGACCTCGGGCTCCTCGCCGCCGAACTGCGCGACCGAGCCGTCGCTGAGGACCACCTCGACGCCGAGCACGTGCGACGCGGTGACGCCGTCGGCCAGGCAGTGCGGACCGCCGGAGTTGTTGGCGACGTTGCCACCGATGCTGCAGCTCTGCTGGCTGCTGGGGTCGGGGGCGAAGTGCAGACCGAACTGCGCCATCTGACGGGTGAGATCGAGGTTCAACACACCGGGTTCGACCCAGGCCATGCGGTGCGCCGTGTCGACCGACAGCACCCGGTTCATCTTCGTGGTCGCGATGACCAGCGCCTGGTCCAGCGGTGTGGCTCCGCCCGCAAGGCCGGTGCCGGCTCCACGAGCGACGAACGGCACGCCGTGTCGACCAGCGGCCAGCACCGCGGCACGCACCTCGTCGGTGGTGAGCGGGAAGCACACGATCGATGCGCTGCCCTCGATGTTCGACGCATCGCGCTTGTAGAGCGCCAACTCGGTGGCGTTGGTGCGCACCCGATCGGGCGACAGCGCACTGCGCAGGTCGGCGGCGAGCGCCTCGTTCATGCCCGTCGGCGTTTGCGGCCCGATTGGTGGTCGCGTGACTCGCGCACCTGCTTGAGCACGATGACCTGACCCGGCTCGACCGGGACGCCGTCGACGAGCACCGCGTCGCCTTCGTCGAGCGCGTCGGCCAGGTTGTGCGCCCGACCATCGAGGCGGGCGCGTAGTTCGACTTCCTTGGCCTTGGCCGCACGACGTCCCTCAGCGACCGCGTCTCGGACGCGATCCGACGTCTTGCGCGCCACCTGCGACGGCGAGTACTCGACCGCCACGGCCTTGGCCTTCTTCTTCGCCAGTCCTGCACCGGCAACTCCGGCGACCGCACCGCCGATGAACCATGTGAGCCGCTTCATCATGCGCTCTTCCTCTCCTTGCGACGCAGGCGGCGGACCGCCCGCGACGTGCCCGTGCCGATGGCGACGGTCTTGATCATGGGTGCGGAGAGTGCAGCGCGAGCAACCCGGCTGCCGCCGACCATCGCCCCGCTGATGGCCTCGGCCGAGCCGAGCACCCGATCGAATCGCTCGAGGTCGTCGCGAGCCTCTTCCACCACGGCGCGCGTGTCGTTCGTGGTGACGCGCAGCTCCTGTAGCAGCGGACGCGTCTCGGCACGCAGCGACTCGACCTCGACGCGCAGCACCCTCAGGCTGTCGAGGACCCGCATGAGCACCACGACGAGCGCGGCGAAGCCGATGCAGCAGAGCACTGCCGCCATGAGCACTGCCAGTTCGCCTGCGGTCATCCGTTGCCCTCCACCTGTCGTCCATCGTGTTGCTCGTTGCGTCGCTCGTGCATGCGCCGGGCGACGTCGGCCTCGTTGCCGTACACCGTTGGTTCGTAGTAGCGCTTGTCGATCTGTTCGGTGGGCAGGTACTGCTGCTCGACCCAGCCCTGCGGATGGTCATGAGGGTACTCGTACCCGACTCCGTGGCCGAGCACCTTGGCACCCTGGTAGTGCGCATCGCGCAGGTGCGCGGGCACCTCGCCGACCGCCCCGTTCTGCACGTCGGAGCGAGCGTTCCAGATTGCCAGGGCCGCACGGTTGCTCTTCGGTGCCGTGGCCAGGTGAATGGCCGCCTGGCTGAGACTCAGCTGCGCCTCGGGCAAGCCGACGTGGTCGAGGGCCTGCGACGCGGCGACCGCCACGAGCAGGGAGTGCGGATCGGCCATGCCGATGTCCTCGCTGGCGAAAATGATCATCCGTCGCGCGATGAACCTGGCGTCCTCGCCGGCTTCGAGCATGCGCGCCAGGTAGTACACGGCGGCCTGCGGGTCGCTGCCGCGCATGCTCTTGATGAACGCGCTGACCACGTCGTAGTGATCGTCGCGGCCGTAGCGAAGGGCGCTGGTGCCGAGCGCGGCCTCGACGTGTTCGAGCGTGATCTGGCCGGCGTGCGACAGCGCGCACGCCACCTCCAGCGCGGTGAGCACCTGGCGGCCGTCGCCGCCCGCCCGATCGGCCAGGTAGGTGATGGCGTCGTCGTCGGCCGTACGGCCCTCGGCCTGCAGTCCGCGGCGGATGAGCGTGTCGATGTCCTCGTACCGCAACGGTTCCAGACGAAAGAGCGTGCTTCTGCTGCGCAACGGCGGGTTGACTTCGAAGAACGGATTCTCGGTGGTCGCCCCGATGAGCGTGAGCGTGCCGTCCTCCACGGCCGGGAGCAGCGCGTCCTGCTGGCTCTTGCTGAAACGATGGATCTCGTCGAGGAACAGAATGGTGCCGCGGCCCTGCTCGCCGAGGCGGTGCCGAGCCCGCTCGATGACCTCTCGCACGTCCTTCACGCCCGCCGTCACCGCACTGAGCTGCTCGAATGCACGCTTCGTGCTGCCGGCCACGGCCAGCGCCAGGGTGGTCTTGCCCGTTCCCGGCGGCCCCCAGAAGATGGCGCTGGTCAGGCGGTCCTGTTCCACCAGCCGACGCAGCGGCTTGCCCGGGCCGACCAGGTGTTCCTGACCGACGACGTCGTCGAGCGTGCGTGGTCGCAGCCGCGCCGCGAGCGGCGCCTGCTGACGCAGACGGTCCTCGGCGGCAGCACTGAACAGATCGGACACGGAACCGACGGTAGCCGCTCGGGCCGCCGGCTCACCCGTCCCCCCCGATGCGAGTCGGTGGCCTCCAACCGAGTGGGTGAGCACCAACCGAGTGGCTCGACTGCATTCGAGTGCTCACTCTCACCCCGGGTGCGAGTGAGCACTCGGACGGACAGGTGCCACTCGGACGGAGCCGTGGCACTCGGATCCGCCGGGTCTCGGGGCCTCCTCGGGCCGCTCAGGGCGCTCGGGCGCTCGGGCGCCCGTCGGCCGCCGGAGGTTTAGAGGGTGCCGAGGACTCGGGCGTAGGCGTCGTGGCGGAAGTCGGGGACGTGGTCGATCAACCAGTGGGGGGTGACCCACTTCCAGGCGACGAACTCGCTGCCGTCGGGTGTCGGCTCGATGTCGGTCGACACGGCGATGAACAGGAACCATCGCTGCGCCTGCCCGATGCGGTCGCGCCGCGTGTTCTTCGCCTTGCGCACGTGCTCAGGCCACTCGTAGACGACCCAGTCGGGGTACTCGGCCAGCACCTCGACATGACTCGGGCCCAGGCCCGTCTCCTCCAACAGCTCGCGCCATGCCGCATCGATCGGCAGCTCACCGTCGTCCATTCCGCCCTGGGGCAGCTGCCATGCGCCGCGCGCATCGACCCGTTCGAATGCCATCACGCGCTCGAGATCGGGGTGACGCACCACGATCACGACGCCCGCACGAAAGAACAGGCCGGCCATCGGACTCAGGCCTTCGGAGGAAGGACCCGGATGCCCAATTCGTCGAGTTGCTTCTGCACCACCGGCGTCGGAGCGTTGGTCATCGGGTCCATGCCCGACTGTGTCTTCGGGAAGGCGATGACCTCGCGGATGTTCTCCTCGCCGGCGAGGATGGCCACCAGGCGGTCGATGCCGAACGCGAAACCGCCGTGTGGCGGGGCGCCGTGTGGCGGGGCGCCGTAGCGGAACGGGTTGAGGAAGAAGCCGAACTTCTTCTGGGCCTCGTCGTCGCTGATGCCCAGGATCGAGAACACCCGCGCCTGCAGCTCGTGCTGGTGGATTCTGATCGAGCCCGAACCGAGCTCCCACCCGTTGAGCACCAGGTCGTACGCCTGGCTGCGGACCTTGAGCGGCTCGGTCTCGAGCATGTGCACGTCGTCGGGGTGCGGCTGGGTGAAGGGGTGGTGACCGGGTCGAGGGCGACCGGTGACCTCGTCGACACCGACGAACATCGGGAAGTCGACGACCCACAGGTAGCGGTACGGTCCCTCGAACACGGGCGGGCGGCCGATGTCGTTGCGCAGGGTGCCGAGCACCTCGCAGGCCATCTCCCACTTGTCGGCCACGATCAGCAACAGGTCGCCCGGCTGCGCCGACAACCGATCCCGCAGCGCGGCAGTCTCGGCTTCCGACAGGAACTTGGCGACCGGAGACTCGAAGGTGCCGTCGGCGGCGACCTTCAGCCACACCAGACCCTTCGCGCCCATCTGCTTGGCTTTGTCGGTCATCCCGTCGAGCTTGTTGCGGCCGTACTCGTCGGCCTTGCCCGAGGCGTTGATGCCCTTGATGCACGCCGCGCCGGCGAAGGCCTTGAACTCGGTGGCGGCGAAGACGTCGGTGAGTTCCTGCAACTCCATGCCGAAGCGAAGGTCGGGCTTGTCGATCCCGAAGCGGTTCATGGCTTCTTGCCAGGTGATCTTGACGATCTCGCCGCCCGTGTCCTTGCCAGCGGCCTCGGCCGCGGCCAACACTGCGGCGCCGATGGCGGTGTGCACGTCGTCCTGGTCGACGAAGCTCATCTCGGCGTCGAGCTGCATGAACTCGTACTGGCGATCGGCGCGCAGGTCCTCGTCGCGCAGGCATCGCGCCAGCTGGTAGTAGCGATCGATGCCGGCCACCATGAGCAGCTGCTTGAACAGCTGCGGACTCTGCGGCAGGGCGTAGAACGAGCCCGGCTGCTGACGGCTCGGCACGATGAACTCGCGAGCACCCTCGGGCGTGCTCGGGACGAGCATGGGCGTCTCGACCTCGACGAAGCCCTGGTCCTCCATCGAGCGGCGGATGGCGCTGTTCACCGCGGCGCGAAGGCGCAGGTTGCGCTGCATGCGTTCGCGGCGGATGTCGAGGAAGCGGTACTGCAGGCGGGTGTTCTCGGCCACCTGGTCGGCGCGCTCACTGATGGGGAACGGCGGCGCCTCGGCAACGTTGAGGATCTCGACCTGGCAGTTCTGCAACTCGATTCCGCCGGTTGGCAGGCGACTGTTGACGTTCTCGTCGGGTCGCGCAGCGACGGTGCCGGTGACGCGCAGCACGTATTCGGCGCGCACGTCGACCGTGTTGTCGACCACGCACTGGGTGACGCCGCTGTGGTCGCGCAGGTCGATGAACGCCAACTTCTCGCCGTGCTCGCGGCGGGTGGCCACCCACCCTGCGAGCGTGACGGTCTGGCCGATCTGCTCGTTGCGCAGCTCGCCGCACTGATGGGTACGCATGGACGTGGAGCTCATGAGAGTGCCTTTGTGAGGTGGAAGGTGAGATCGTTGCGGGACACGGACGACTGCCCCGACGCGGTGTCGGGGCCGGCGGGCTCGGCGCGCAGTGGACGCACCACGACCGTGCCGGACTCGAGTTCGTTGCTACCGACGATGACGGCGTAGGCCGCACCGCTGCGGTCGGCTGCCTTCATCTGGCTCTTCATGCTGCGGTTCTCGAACGCCCGGTCCGAGCGAATGCCGGCGGCGCGCAGTTCGCTGGTGATGCGCAGCGCCTCGAGGCCGCCGGTGGTGTCGACGACGAACACGTCGACCGCTGCCGGCGGCGTGGCGAACACACCTTCGTCGTCGCAGGCGAGCAGCGTGCGGTCGAGCCCCATTGCGAAGCCGACACCCGGGGTGGCTGGGCCGCCGAGAGCCTCGACGAGCCCGTCGTAACGACCGCCGCCCCCGAGTGCGTTCTGCGCAGAGTCGAGCGTGCCGCCCTGGTACTCGAACGTGGTGTGTCGGTAGTAGTCGAGGCCACGCACGAGCTTGGGCTCGAGCGTGAACGGGATGTCGAGTGCGGTGAGCCCGGCCTGGACAGCAGCGAAGTGCGCTGATGCCTTCTCGCCGTAGAACTGCGCGATCTGCGGCGCTCCGGCGATGACCGGCGCGTCCTGCGGGCGCTTGGAGTCGAGCACGCGCAGCGGGTTCTTCTGCAGCGTCACGTTGCTCTCGTCGCTCAGCGTGTCGAGGTTGGCCTCGAAGTATTCCTTCAACGCCTGCACGAAGCGGGCGCGGTCGTCGGGCTCGCCGAGCGAGTTGACGATGAGGGTGACCTGCTGCAGGCCGAGGGCCTTGTAGAACTCCCAGCCGAGCGCGATGACCTCGACGTCGACGTTGGGGTCGTCGGCACCGAGCACCTCGATGCCCACCTGGTCGAACTG
>JANOET010000247.1:0-3029 GCA_031413415.1 Acidimicrobiaceae bacterium | reverse complement strand
GATTGACGGCGCCCCGTGGCCGTGCGATACCCTCGGGGGTATGACAGTCTCACCCGCCACCATCGAGGTGTTCGCCGACCTGTGGTGCACGTTCGCCCACGCCGGGCTGCGGATGGCCGCCGAGCAACGCGATCTGGCGGGTCGCGACGACGTCGTGTTCGTCGTCCGGGCATGGCCGCTCGAACTCGTCAACGGGTCACCAATGGACGTGCAGAAGACCGCCGACCACGTGCACGAACTGCAGGAGCACGTGGCCCCGCAACTGTTCCAACACGTCGACCTCGACCACTTTCCCACCACCACGCTGCCGGGCCTCGCGCTCGTGGCCCGCGCCCGACGGCACGACCTGCGCCTCGGCGAACGGGCCTCGTTCCTGCTGCGCGATGCGCTGTTCGAGCACGGCCAGGACGTCAGCGACGCGGCAGTGCTGCAGCGACTCGCCGCCGACCTGGGGTGCGGCATGCCCGACGAACACGACCACGTCGCCGTCCTAGACGACTACACCGAGGGTCAGCAACGCGGGGTCATCGGCTCACCCCACTGGTTCGACGGCGCCAGCGACGTGTTCTGCCCAGCGTTGGAGATCACACGGGGCGATGGCGGCCTGATCATCCACGACAACACAGCCAGGTTGCAGCAGTTCCTCGTCCGCAGTTTCGCTCTGCACGACTGACTCTGTCGCCGCACGCCTCGTAGTCTCTGCGCCCATGATCGACTGGGCCACCGACATCATCGACCAAATCGGGCTGATCGGCGTGGCGTTCCTCATCGCGCTCGAGAGCATCGTCCCACCCATCCCTTCCGAACTCGTGCTGCTCCTTGCCGGCTTCAACGTGCACGAGGGCCGGCTGGATCTCGTGCCCACCATCCTTTTCGCCACGGTCGGTTCAGTCGTCGGCGCACTCGTCCTGTACGCCCTCGGCGCGATCCTCAACGAGGACCGCATGGAGCGTCTCCTGGCCTCGATCGGGCGGTTCGTCGGGTTGAAGCGGGCCGACATCGACCGCGGCGTGAAGTGGTTCGAACGCCACGGGCCGGCCGTCGTGTTCTTCGGTCGCCTCATCCCGGTCGTGCGCTCCGTCGTCAGCATCCCCGCCGGCGCAGAGCGAATGCGCCTCTTGCCGTTCGTGATCTACACCACCGCGGGCAGCCTGCTGTGGAACACGGTGTGGATCATCGCCGGTCGCCGGCTGGGAAGCGACTGGCGGCGCGCCGAGCGGTGGAGCGAGGCGATCGAACTGGCCGTGTTCGGTGTTGCCGTGATCGTCGTGGTGGTGCTGGTCGTGCGCGCCCGCCGGACGAAGGCCTGAAGAATTCGTCGACCGGGTCGGCGGACGCGAGCTTCACGAGCTCGACTGACGACCAGCGACGAGCTCAGCCGTGCTCGCCGCGCCACACCGGAGCGCGGGGCGGCTCGAACGTGGCGGCCAACGCGTTCCCGTCGATGGCGGCGAAAGCCATCGACGCCCACCACTCGGCACCGGCCGTGGGCCACGGCAGCGCATCGCGGCCGTACCAGCCGACCCCCGACGTCTCGAGCGGATGCCCCTGCAGTGTGCCGCCCGTGGCACGGCAGTGGAACAGCAGCAGGTACATCGAGAAGCGCGTGAAGCCCATCCGCTGACCGTCGATGACCGCGATCAGCTGCACCGGTTCACACTCGATGCCCGTCTCCTCGAGCACCTCCTTCACGACCACCTCACTGGCCGAGTAGCCGACGTCGGCCCAGCCCGTGGGGTACAGCCACACGCCGCTGTCGCTGCGCTGCACCAGCAGGATCTCGCCCGCCTCGTTCCCCACCACCGCACCGACGGCAACCTTGGGTGTGACGTAGCCGGGGACGCCCTGGCCGACACTCTCCATCCACTCCTGCACGAAGTGGTCACGCTCCCTCCGCACCTCGAGCGCGTCGTCGGCAGCGGCCATGATGTCGGCGGCGACGTGGAGGACCTCCTCGAACCGCTCGCGCTCGTAGAGGCTCTCGGTGAACCCCAACCCGGTGCGAGCGATGGCCGCGAGCGTCTCGCTCCAGCGGACGAGGTCGCGGGTGAAATCGGCGGGATCGTCGTCGCTCACGAATCTCGACCCTAGCCGTCGTCGCGATCGGGCCCGGCGGGACCGATGTCCTACACTTCGCGCGGGGCGTTGCCGTGCCGGTACCAGTTCGGTATGCGCTCAGGCAGGTGAGCTGGGGGTCTCTCCCGTCGACCCCCAGCTCGCCGCCATCTCGTACACTCCAACCGTGCCGTCCCGTCGAGTCGCCGCCCATGGTGTGCTCGCTGCGATGCTGGCGGTGACCGCCTGTTCGAGTGGCGACGGCGGCGCCGCCACAACGACCACTCCCAACGCACCCACCACGACCGCCCGGACCGAGGACGGCGTGCTGCGCGTCGGAGCGGTGATGCCCAGTGGCGGTGCGCTTCCCGACCTCGGCGCGTCGATGAGGGCCGCACTCGCCGTCGCCGAGCAGGAGATCAACGACGCGGGCGGCATGGGCGGCCGGCCTCTGTCGATCACCGTCCTCGAAGAAGGGGAGAGCCCGGCATCGGCCATCGGGGCGGTGAACTCGCTGGTCGACAGTGGCGTCGACGCGATCATCGGCCCCACCTCGTCGATCAACCTGCTGTCCACGCTGTCCACCGCGGTGCAAGCGGGCGTGCTCACGTGCACTCCCACCGGGTCGGCGCTCGCGCTCGACGACTTCCCCGCCGAGGGATTGCTGGTGCGCACCATCGCCAGCGATTCTCTGCAGGCCCAGGCCATCGCCCAGGTCGTCAGCGACACCGGCGGCAACGACGCCGTCATCGTCTTCCTCGACGATGCGTACGGGCGCCCGCTCGCCGCCGCAGTGCAGGCCGCGATCGGCAACACTCCGCAGATCCTCGCGGCCGTGCCGGTCCCCGCCGACAAGGTGCCACCGCCCGCCACGGTGCAGCGAGTCGTCGACGCCACCCCCGATGCCGTGGTGGTGATCGCCGACGACGTCACAGGGCCGGCCATCATCAGCGCCATCGAGGAGGCCAGCGCGG
>JANOET010000246.1:0-8215 GCA_031413415.1 Acidimicrobiaceae bacterium | reverse complement strand
ATGGACGCCGGCCGCATCGTCGAGCAGGGCTCGCATCAGGAGTTGCTGCTCCAGCAGGGCGCGTACTTCCAGCTCTACAACGCCCAGTTCTCCGGCGCGGTGGCCGATCTGGCCTGAGTAGGGTGCGCGGCATGGCCGATGCACTCCACGAGTCCAGTTGGGTCCTGTCCGGACCGATCGGCGTGCCCGACGGTGTCGACGTCGTCATCGCCTTCGGCGACGGCAGCGTCACCGGCTTCTCGGGCTGCAACCGGTTCCGCGGCACCTATCGGCTCGACGGCGAGGCGTTGGAGTTCAGCACCCTCGGCAGCACGATGATGGCGTGCCCGGACGACGCGATGGCCACCGAGCGCGACGTGCTGCGCCGTCTGTCCGAGGTCGCGGGCATGGTGACCCGAGACGGACTGCTGATGTGCATCGATCCCGCCGGAGTCGTGCTGCTCGAGTTCCGGGCGCAGACCAGCGAAGGGCTGGTTGGCGACTGGGTGGTCAACGGCGTGCACTATCCCGGCCGTCAGGCGATCATCTCGGTGCGCGGCGAACTGACCGTGTCCGTCGAGGCCGACCGCATCAGCGGCAACGCCGGCTGCAACCGATTCAACGGCCCGCTCGTGGTCGGAGCGGGTGGCCTCACCGTCGGCCCGCTGATGAGCACACGCATGTTCTGTGACGACGACGAGGCCGGAGGCGGCCCCACGATCATGGAGCAGGAGACCGCCCTGCTGCAGGCCTTGGAAGCCGCCACCGGTCACCGGCTGGAGGGCTCGCGGCTCACGTTGACGCGCGCCGACGGCGGTATCTCGGTGTCGCTCCACCGCCCCTGACGGTCACCACGAGCCGATGCGAACGAAACCCAGTCGCGCGAACAGTCGCTCGGAAGGGACGTTGCCGTCGGTGATGGTCGCTCCGACTTCGGTGACTCCGGTGGCGGCCAGCGATCGCAGCGACTCTGTCACCATCGCGGTACCGAGGCCCTTCCCTTTGTCGGCGGGCCGTGTGAGCACCGGGTCGATGTAGCGGACGCCCTCGACCACGACCACGAACGACGCGGCGATCAGGTCGCCGTCGCGCTCGAGCACGAAGGAATGCGGCCACTCGATCGCCGCGAACCACGCATCGACCGCGAGGAAGGCGTCGTCGATGGTCTCGCCCTCGTCGTCGACGGTGCCGCGGTACGCATCGAGCACCAGCGGCGCGAGTGCCTCGCGGTCGGCTGGGGCGACCCACCTCACGTCGCCGATGGCCGGGGGCAGCGACGACGCGTCGAGGTTCATCACGCGGTACTCGCTCCGGGTGCGGTCCATGTCACGATCGTGCCACGCAGCGCGACCTTGCCGATACCGTCGGCTCGTGTTCGATCGGATCGTCGTCGTCGACTGGAGCGCGAGCGCCACGCCGAAACGCGGCGCCGACTCGATCTGGGTGTCGTGCCTCGACCGAGGTGGCCGGGCTGCGGTCGCAAACCACCGCACCCGTGCCGACGCCTTCGCCGCGCTCGTCGAGCTCGCAGCGGTGCCCGGGCGGGTCCTCGTCGGCTTCGATTTCCCGCTCGGCCACCCGGTGGGATTCGCTGCGGATCTCGGGTTGGCCGGTGAGCCGTGGGCGGCGACCTGGGCGCTGCTGACCGAGCTCATCGACGACGACGAACGCAACCGCAACAACCGGTTCGAGGTCGCGGCCGCGCTGAACCGACGCCTCGGCCGCCTTCAGTACTGGGCCACGCCGTCTCGACGAGCCGGCATGCACCTCACCACCACCCGACCACCGCGCGGCGACGAGCATCTCCCCGAGTTCCGCACGGCCGAGCGGCACCTGCGCGAGCAGGGACGGCATCCGTTCTCGGTCTGGCACCTGCTCGGCGCCGGCAGCGTGGGCAGCCAGACGCTGACCGGCATCCCCGTGGTCCAACGCCTCCGGCATCACCCTGCACTGCGCGACCGCGTGCGGGTGTGGCCGTTTCAGACCGGCCTGGCGTTGCCGGCGGATCGCGATGTGGTGCTGGTGGCCGAAGTCTGGCCGAGTGCCATTCCGTTCGAACACGTCGACCACCCGGTGAAGGACGCCCGCCAAGTGATCGCCCTCGCCCACTGGCTCGCCGCACAGTCCCCCGCGGTGTTCGCTCCCCCGGCTGCGAGCTCGCCCACCGTCCTGGCCGAGGCCATCCTCACCGAGGAGGGTTGGATTCTCGGCGTGACGTGATCGACCGTCACCAGGAACTTAAGTGGCTCTCCTGCTGCCACTTAAGTTCGCGCGGCGGGGGTCAGGCGGGGGTGATCTCGACGAAGGTGTCGTTGAAGCAGGCGCCGTTCACGAGTGCATCACCCGTGGACGGTGTCAGCGTGTTCACGCCGAGGCCGTCGTCGTGGTGGCGCAGCCACACACCTTTGCTCATCACGACGACGCCGGGGCGGGTGTCGTCGTTCACCTCGAGCGGGACGACGATGCTGCCGACCGCACTGGTGACCCGCACGGCCTGACCGGCCGTCAGACCGCGGGCCGTGGCATCGTCGGGGTGGACGAGGATCGCCGGCGACGGGCTCTGGAACTCGCCGAACATCGAGTTGACCAGCTTCGAGCTGGCGGGCGAGATGAGGGTGAGCCCGATTGCAGATCCGTCGACCGGCACGTAGCGCGGGACGCCCTCGTTCGAGTCGACGAAGCACACCCGACCCTCGGCGGGGTGGGTGTCGACGAACTGACGCGAGGCCACCACGGCCAGCCGCGGCCCCGGGTCCTCGACGGCGACCGAGACCGGGGCCGCGGTCCACGCGAAGCCCAGGGCTTCGGCGAGCGCCAGACCCACCTGGTCGTTCGAACGCGACTCGCCCACGGGCGCGATGGCCTTGCGAACCGGCATGACCGAGAACGAGCCATAGCTCGAACCGACGTCGTCGATCTCGAAGCTGGTGGTTGCCGGCAGCACGACGTCGGCATAGCGAGTGGTGTCGGTGAGGACCTGCTCGTGAACGACCGTGAACACGTCGTCACGCTCGAACGCGGCCACGACGGCCTTCGTGTCGGGGCACATCACCAGCGGGTTGGCACCCTGCACGAACAGCACCTCGCACGGGTCGCCGGAGCCGGGCGCCAACCACCGACCCACCTGGTGCAGCGGCAGCGTGCGACGCTCCGGACCCTCGAACGCGGCCTGCGGCCAACGCTGGCGCGGCTTCGCCGCACCGGCTGACGTGCTGCCGATGGCCCCGCTGCCGGGCTGACCGAAGTGCCCACCCAACACGGGCAGGGCGAGAATGGCGCGGCACGCGGCGCCGCCGTTGGCGTTGCGCTCGGGGCCCCAGCCGATGCGCAGCATTGACGGCCTCGTCGTTCCCCACCAGTGCGCCAACGTCCGGATGTCGTCGGCCGAGAGGCCGGTCGTCGCGCTCGCCCGTTCCAGCGACCACTCGCGCGCCGTGACGAGGAACTCCTCCCATCCTTCGGCGTGGTCGGCCAGGAAGCTGCGGTCGATGTGGTCGTGACCGAGCCACAGGTTGGCGACGGCATAGGCGAGCGCGACATCGGTGCCCGGGCGGATGGCCAGGTGCAGGTGGGCCCGCTTGGCCATCGCCGTGCGGCGCGGATCGATGACAACGACCCTCGCGCCGGCGTCGACGGCCTGCTGCACGAGGGGCGGGAAGTGCGTGTTGCTGACCGTCGGGTTCGCGCCCCAGACGACGACGAGCTTGCTGTGCACCACATCGCCGGGGTCGGCCGACGCCATGCCGCGATACACGCTGTCCCACGCGGCACCGATCGTGTGCGCACAGATGGTGTGCTCGACCACCGTCGCCCCGATGGCAGCGAAGAGCGCCTCGGTGAGGCTGTCCTTCTGCAGACGTGCCGCCGAAGAGTTGTACGTGAACGCCACCACCGAGTCGGCGCCACGCCGGTCGATGGCGCTGCGCATCCGCGCGCCGATCAGTTCGAGGGCCTCGTCCCACGACGCGCCACGAAACTCACCCGCGCCCTTCGGGCCGGTCCGGATCAGCGGGGTGAGCACTCGCTCGGGCGCGTACACACGCCGCGCATAACGGCGTACCTTCGAGCAGATCCATCCGTCGGTGAGCGGGTTCTCGGGTGCGGCATCGACCTTCACGATGCGACCGTCGGCGACGGTCACCGCCAACGAACAGGCATCGGGGCAGTCGAGCGTGCATGCGGTGTGGACGACACGAGTCGCTTCGTCGGCGTCGGGTCGGCGGTCCGCGATCGTCATCCTGGCGGTCTACCCCAGCCGGCGCTCGGCGGCAAGTGGCTTCATCGCAACCGGATCATCGCCGGGTGTTCACCGCGGACAACTCACCCACGCGAAAAGTCGAGGGCGTACCGGTCCACACGTAGTCCGCGAGCGATTCGGTGTACGCGTTCGCCCAGAACGTGATCCGGTAGGTGATGCGCGCCTGGATGCGCACCGACCCCGGCCCGGGCGGCGTCCACCGACAGTTGCCGTTCACCCCGGGCGAGGACTGCAGCGGCAGCGTCGGCATCGCCGGTACGGAGCGGGCATCGCGAGCGAACGTCGCACCCCGAGCAATGCACGCAACCCGTCCGTGGAACGCGGTCGACGGCCGGCTCTTCGCCGGGGTGAAGTCCACCTGGAAGTCGAGGGCGACCGGTTCGGCGAACAAGTACATGGTCCAACCGCGCCAGCCCACCGCGTTCGACCGCTGCGCCCTCCAGGCCGAGGGCGTGACCGCCAGCCACGTCGTGTACCGGGTGATCAATCCGCCCCAACGGTCGACCACGGGGTTGCGGTAGACGACCGGGCGGACGAGCCGCAGCCCCTGACGGAGGTCGTCGACGCGACGACGCGGATCGAGCATCGGGTCGCGGGAGGACACGGCCACGAGACCCACCGCATGCAGCATCGAGTCGCAGAACACGGTGAACCAGCGCACCGCCTCGGACAGCGGTCCGCGCTGCGCGTTCGGGTCGGTGGGCATTGGCTCGCCGAACGACTCGGGCAACCCTTCGACGAAGATCCAGCGCTGGCTCTGGACGGTCTGACCACGCTCGACACGTTGCCCGTCGGACGTGGTGCCCGACGTCGTGGCGACGTAGGTGCACGCGGCACCCACGCCGCCGTGACGTCGGAACAGCGAACCCGACGGGATGGAGAGGTAGCGGGTGATGCCGCCGTTGGTGTCGCGCAGGTCGACGACGCGAGCACCGGGCACCTGCACCGGCGGCACCTCGCTCGGTCGAGCGGCGGTCACGAGGGCGACCGGCAGTCCGGCCAGCAACAGGGCCAGCAACAGGGCCAGCAACAGGGCCAGCGGCAGAGTTGCGCGGATCATCGACCGCGCCGTGCGAGTCAGGCGAACCAGCATGCGTCCTCCCTCGGACCCGACGACACCACCGACCACTCGCCGCCACGCAACTCGAGTGACGCGCCCCAGCCCGTGCGCGTCGGCGCCCCGCGCGCCGACGACACACAGTCGGCGACGAGCGCGGAGGTGTCGGTACGGTCGTCACCGAGCACCTGTGGTCGGAGCACGACGTGCGCACCGGCGCGATGGCGCGTTGCCTCCGCACGCAAGTAACCCTCGATGATCGGCACGGTGTCGTCGCGAAGGGTCCACAGCACCCCGCTCGGCAAGTCCTCCGCGATCGGCAAGTACACCCACACCTGTGGCAGGAGCGCGTAGAACAACCCCGGAGTGGTGACGCCCGGTGCCGTGTCCACACGGGTCCACGGACCGTCGGACGACAGCACGGACGTCGAGGCGACCGGACTCGCCGGGTACAACGACACGGGCACCGTGGTCGTCGGTCGGCCCGGTGCGCTGATCGGCGCGATCGTCGGCGCGATCGTCGGCGCGATCGTCGGGACGACCGGTCGGACCGGCGACGGCGGCGGAGCGGCCGACCCAGACGTGGGCAGCGCGTCGGGAGCGACAGGCGCTCGCGCGCAGGCGGCCAGGCCGAGCGAGCAGACCACCACGCACGACACGGCAGCGGACCGGCGCACGCGTTGCGCAGCAGAAGAACGAAGATGAGGGTGTCGCATGCGTCGCCTCCCGTGGGCTTCGACACGCCGTCCCGACGCGTCATCCACACTGGGCACATCGGGCGCATTGGCTCGGCAACATCGTCCGCCCGCGAACGTCGACTCGTCCAGCGGGCGTTGGTCACACCGCCGCTTCCTGCCCACGGCTGGGGCGCGACCAGCGAGCACCCCCTAACCTGCTGGCGATGATCGCAGTGGTGGTGACGCGCGACGGGCAGCTCCCGTCCGGGGGCGACGAGACCGTCGCCGAGTGCGACGGCCGCTGCGTCCTCATCGGCTCCGGCACCTCGGTCGCGGCCGACGAGTTACGCGGGATCGCCCGCGATGTGGTCGTCGTCGAGCTGGGCCACTTCCAGCCCGGGCAGTGGGCGGCGGTGCTCGCTCCCCTGCTGACCCATGAAGCCGCCGTGCTCATGCCCGGCTCACCCGACGGTCGCGACCTCGCACCCCGAGTGGCGGCGCTGCTGCACCGCCCGCTCTACGCCGGCGCCCTCAGCGTCGCTCCCGACCGCGTCGAGCTCATCCGTCGGGGCGGCACCGAGATCCATCAGACCCACCCGGGTCCCGAGTTCGTGGCCACGTTCCAACCCGGTGTGCGAGGCGTCGCCGTGGACCCCTCGCTGCCGCCGCCCACCGTCACCGATGCCACGCCCACCCATCTGCCGCGCCACGCGCATCGCGACGCCAGGGTCACGGCAGTCCTGCCACCCGACCCGGCCACCGTCGACCTCGCCGAGGCGCCGCGCATCATCGGAGGCGGCGCCGGCCTCGACGGCGACGAACGCATGGATCAACTCGTCGCCGTGGGCGCGGTCATCGGCGCCAGTATGGGTGCCACCCGCGTCATCACCGACCGCGGCTGGGTGCCGCACGAACGACAGATCGGCACCACCGGCGTGGTGGTCAGCCCCGAGCTGTACCTGGCCTTCGGCGTGAGCGGCGCGGTGCAGCACACCAGCGGGTTGGGCGACCCCGACCACATCGTCAGCGTGAACACCGACGGGCACTGCCCGATGATGCAATTGGCGGACCTGGCCATCGTCGCCGACGCCAACGAGACGCTCGACGAACTCGTCCGCCAACTCGGCATCGGCCCCGAAGTCGGTGCATCGTGAGCGAGCCCGACGTCGACGTCATCGTCGTGGGCGCGGGCCCTGCCGGCTCGTGCGCGGCCATCGTTGCGGCCCGCGCCGGTCTGCGCGTGGTGCTGCTCGAGCGCGGCCCGTTCCCCGGTAGCAAGAACATGTACGGCGGCGTCGTGTACCCGCGCATCCTCGACGACCTCATCCCGAACTGGTGGGAGGAAGCGCCGATCCAGCGTTGGGTCACCCGCCGCAGCACGATGCTGCTCACCGACACACAGGCGATGACGGTCGACTTCCGCAGCGAGGCCTGGGGTGCGCCGCCGTACAACGGTGCCACGGCGTTCCGCCCAGACTGGGACCACTGGCTGGCATCGCACGCCGAGACTGCAGGCGCGCAACTGCTCACCGACACCACGGTGGTCGGCCTCATCCGCGACGCTGGCGGCGCCGTCATCGGGGTGCGCACCGATCGCCCCGACGGCGACCTCACCGCGCGGGTCGTCATCGCGTGCGACGGCGTGAACAGCTTCCTGGCCAAGGAGGCCGGTCTCTACGAACACACCGACAGCAAGCACTTCACGCTCGGCGTGAAGGAGACGCTGGCACTGCCGAAGGAGGTCATCGACGAACGCTTCGCCGTGCGCGACCGCCACGGCGTCGACATCGAGATCCTCGGCGGCACGGGCAAGGTGAACGGCGGCGGCTTCCTGTACACCGGCCTCGACACACTCGCCGTCGGCGTCGTCCTGAAGCTGCCCAAGCTGGCCGCGCAGCAGCTACGCCCCGAGCAACTGATCGCCGGACTGAAGGCTCACCCGGCCATCGCCCCGCTCGTGCAGGGGGCCGAGTTGAAGGAGTACAGCGCGCACCTCATCCCCGAGGCAGGGCTGACGATGATGCCGAAGATGACCACCAGCGGCATGTTGGTCGCTGGCGACGCCGCCGCACTCTGCCTGGCGGCCGGCATCTGGCTGGAGGGTGTCAACTTCGCCATGGCCAGCGGCATGTACGCGGCACAGACCGCCGTCGAAGCCGTGCAGCAGGGCGACGTGAGCGCAGCCGGGCTGGCCGGCTATCGCCGCCGCCTCGAGGACACGTTCGTGCTGAAGGACCACCGCAA
>JANOET010000245.1:0-7670 GCA_031413415.1 Acidimicrobiaceae bacterium | reverse complement strand
CCCCGCCGAGTTCGTCGTTGTCCATCGACACGCCCGTGAACTCGGCCACCATGGTGGGACCGCTCACGAATGCGTACGCCGCGTCGGTCATGATCACGTGGTCGGCCAGGCCGAGCAGCAGTGCGGGCCCCGAGACGGCGGGTCCGTCGACGATGAACACGGTGGGCACGACACCCGAGCAGTCGGCCAGCGCCTTGGCGGCCTTGCCCCACCCGTGCAGCGCCGAGAAGCCCTCGACGATGTCGGCGCCACTGGAACGCATGACGCACACGAGCGGCAGGCCAGCGGCGCGTGCCTCGTTGGCCGCGTGTTCGAGCATCGACGACGAGTCGCTGGTCAGCGCTCCCTTGCGGTCGCTGGCGTCGACCTCGACCCACACCACGTCGCGTTCGTTGAACTCGCGTACATCGGCCCGGATGGAACCGGGCACCTTGTTGCGCAGCGCGACGTTCGGCATCCGTCAGAGACTAGACAGACCGGCCGAGCGGAAACGCCTCTGCGCCCACGTACACGCCCGGCTGCTTGGCGCCCTGTGTGGCCACGACCTCGCGCAGCACGGACTGCATCGCCCGGGTGGGCGTGCCCGGCGTGGGCCGACGCCGCTGCACCCAGCCGACGACGCGGCGGGGGAGCTCGGGCACCGTGATGCGCTGGAAGTCGCCCTTCAACCAACGCGGCACCGACGTGGCGGGCACGATGGCCGCGCCGTACCCTTCGAACGCCAGGGAGGTGAGCAGGCGCACGCCGTCGATCTCGACCTGCGGCTGCAGTTCGATCCCGCAGCTGCTGGCCGCACGATCGATGACTCGGCGCAATGCGGTACCGGTGGGCGGCAGCATGAGCGGCTCGAACGCCAGGTCGGCCAGCGGGACCGTGTCGTACTTCGACAGGTGATGGCGGTTGTGGACGAGCAGTACGAGGTCTTCGGCGAACAGCGGGTCCACGGTGACCTCCGGGTCGTCGACAGGGAGGTGGACGATCGCCGCGTCGATCTGCTGTGCGAGCAGACGCGGCAACAGGTTGGTGGTGTTGCCCTCGTGCACCGTGACGTGTACGCCGGGATGTTGCTGGCTCAGGTGGCCGAGCAACTGGGGGAGCAGCCAGCGGGCCGTGGTGCCGAGCACGCCGAGGCGGGTGTCGCCGCGCACCTCGTCGCCGCGGGAGGCCATTTCGGCGGTGATGTCGTCGAGTTCGTGCAGGACGCGACGCGCCTTCTCGACCACCACGACACCGTCATCGGTGAGTCCGCCGCGCTGGCGATCGACGAGGGTGACGCCGAGTTCCTTCTCCAGCCGGGCGATGTGGCTGCTGACGTTGCTCTGTACCGTGTACAGCGCTCGGGCAGCGGCAGAGAACGACCCGTGGTCAGCGATCGCGACCAGGGTGGTGAGCTGCCGGAGATCCATCGCTGGAAACGATAGCAAGTATCTTTCTTAACAACTTGATAGATCGCTTATTCACGTGCATACTTTCACATGTTGATCGAAGTGAATCCTCCCCCAAGGATTCGCTCGTCAAGAACCCAACAATGTGGTTCCCCCAACCACGGGTTCCAGGTTGAGAGGCCCCGCTTCCCCCAAGCGGGGCCTTTCCCGTTTTGCCGTAGTCTGGCTGCATGACGACCCAGGCACAGGGTGCTGCTTTTTTCGACCTCGACCGCACGCTGTTGGCGGGCGCGTCGGGTGAGGTGTTCTCCCTGGCGATGCGCGAAGCCGGCCTGGTGAGCCGCTCGATCCCCGGGGAGAAGCTGCTGTACCGGCTGTTCAACACGGTGGGCGAGACGCTGCCCAGCATGGCCCTCGCCCGCCAGGCCGTCACGTTCGCGAAAGGTCGCTCACGGTTTGTCGTGCAACAGGCCGCCGAGGGCGCCGCCGCAGCGCTCGCCGAACTGGTGCAGCCCCTCGCCGCCCCGCTGTTCGACGAGCACCGCGCCGCCGGTCGACCAGTCGTGCTCGCCACCACGACGCCGTACGACCTGGTGAAACCGTTGGCCGATCTGCTCGGGCTCGACGACGTCGTCGCCACCCGGTACGGGGTGAACTCGGACGGGACCTACGACGGCACCCTCGACGGACCGTTCGTGTGGAGTGCCGGCAAGCTCCAGGCTGTCGCCGAGTGGGCCCGCCGCAACGGCGTCGACCTCGCCGAGAGCTTCGCCTACAGCGACAGCGTGTACGACACCCCGCTGTTGGCCGCGGTCGGCAACCCCTTCGTGGTGAATCCCGACCCGCGCATGGCCGCAGCTCGTCGATGGCCGACGCTCGACCTGTCGGGTGCCCGTCCGGCCGACGGCCCCGGCTCGGGTCTGGCGAGGATCCCCGTGGTCAACATGGAGATCCAGCGCGTCGCGCTGAGCCTCACCCATCCGCTGTTCTTCCCGTATGCGCGAATGGAGATCACCGGCACCGAGCACATCCCTGCGACCGGCCCGGCCATCATCGTCGGCAACCACCGCAGCTACTTCGACCCCGCGGCTCTCGCCATGGCCATCGCTCGCACCGACCGCACCGTGCGCTTCCTCGGGAAGAAGGAGGTCTTCGACGCACCCGTCGTCGGCCAGATCGCTACTGCGATGGGCGGGATCCGCGTCGAGCGCGGCACGGGCAGCGACGCCCCGCTGCAGGCGGCGGCCGATGCGCTCGACGCCGGCGACCTGGTGGCGATCATGCCCCAGGGCACCATCCCGCGCGGCCGCTCGTTCTACGACGGCAAGCTGAAGGGCCGGTGGGGCGCTGCCCGCCTCGCGGCGATGACCGGGGCGCCCGTCATCCCGGTCGGGTTGTGGGGCACCGAAAAGGTGTGGCCTCGGTCGGCCCGGGTGCCGAACGTGCTGAACGTCGTCACGCCGCCTTTGGTCACCGTCACGGTCGGAACACCGGTGAAGCTGAAGCACACGAGTGTTGAGGCCGACACGAAGGCGATCATGAAGGCGATCATGGCGTTGCTGCCGCCCGAGAGTCGTGAGCAGCGCGAACCCACCGCCGACGAGATCGCACTGGCGATGCCGCCCGGCAAGAAAGGCGACGGCTCGAACGAGTCGAAGCGCCGCCCCGGTGTCGACTGATCAGGCTCGCTTCGGTGGGCGCGGGAAGAACGGGCTCGTCGCCGCGATGTACTCGGCGTAGCCTTCCTTGCGCTTGCTGAGGCTCTTCTCCAGCAGCACCACGCCGCTCACCCGACGCAGCAGGATGGTCATCACGAGGGCACCGATCAGGCCCCAACGCCCGACGGTCGTCTCGGCGGCGACGAGGGCGATTCCCCACCACACGCACGCATCGCCGAAGTAGTTCGGGTGACGGGTGAACTTCCACAGGCCGCGGTTCATCACCTTGCCCTGGTTCGATGGATCGGCCTTGAACCGAGCCAACTGCGCATCGCCGACCCACTCGAAGAAGAGCCCGACAGCCCACAGGACGATGCCCACGATTGCCAGCCATCCGATGTCGGGGGTGTCCCGGGTCTGGCCCAACTGCACGGGCAGCGAGACGACGAACATGAGCGTGCCCTGCAGCGCGAACACCGTGCCGAGGCTGATGATCGGAAATCGCGGGCCCCAGTGCTTGCGCATCGCTCGATAGCGGTAGTCCTCGCCCTTGCCGTGGTTGCGCCAGAACAGATACCCGGCCAGTCGAAGGCCCCACAGCGACGTCATCAGGACCAGCAGGTTCTGACGCGCGGCGAGACCGTCGTCGACGCGAAGGCGCACCGCCCACGCGACGAGCACGAAGCCGAAACCCCAGATGATGTCGACGATCGACGCGTTCTTCAGCACGAGGCTGACCACCCAGGTGGTCAGCATCAAGGCCACGATGACCAAGGCGGCGGTGGTCATGGCGGTGGCTACGGCGCTCATGTGGTTCCTTCGTGGGTGTCGAGCCCGGGTTGAACTTCGGGACTGTCTTCGGGACTGTCTTCGGGATGGAGCAGCAGGTGGACGTCGCGATCGGCTCGAACCCACTGGTCGTCGAGCCAGCGGGTGAACGCCTCGCCCGACGGTACGTCGGCACGGGCGAAGCGACGTGCGTGGAAGCGGACCGGGACCGGCGGGCGCGACAGGTGGCGGAGGATGCCGCCGAAATTGTCGAGGCCGTCGAAGCCGACGTGCCAGGCGACGACGATGTCGGCAGTCGGACAGCCGTCGATCAGTGCCGCCGAGCCGGCGGGCCGGGGCGGGAGGAGGTGTTGCAGGGAACCGAGGCGGTCGGCGCGAGCCGGGTCCCGTTCGCGAATCTTCTCCATCGCCCGGGCGCGCTTCTTCGCCGACGCGCGAGTGCCCTCAGGGAAGATGATCGCGATCTCGTCGTCGCGCAGGCCGGCGCTGAGCTCGCCGAGCGCGGCCAGTTCGCCGGCCGAGTCGGTGGTGTTGCGGTCGAGGAAGTGGTTCGGCAGTCGGTTGCCGACGATGTCGAGGCACGGGTCGAAGAGCAGCTCGCGCTTGAGGACGTAGCGCGGGTTCATCTTGGCGCCACTCGTCACCACCCAGGCGCTGACCAACGAATCGGCGAGGCTCGCATGGCGGCACAGCATGATGGCCGGTCCAGGTCGCAGGCACGAGGCGTCGGCAGCTTCGATGCGCACGCCCGTGGTGAGGCGGAGTGCGTCCATCAGGCGTGCAGCCCACCAACGCTGAAGCCGGTAGTGCCCCGCGTGATCCTTGCGTCGGCCGGTGAGCCACAGCGCGAATGCGATCGACACGCCGATGGTCTCGAGCCACGACCACAGCAGCCCGAACGACAACAGTCGCGCCGTCGGCAGGCGGAACCGGCCGCGCACGACATCGGCCACTGCGGCCAATGGAAGCCACAGTGGCAACAACACCACGAGCAGCACGGCAGCGATGAACAGCGCCGGGATGCTCTGGAGGCGGCGTCGGGTGGCAGCGCTCACGGTGCGTACCCTAAGCGGCGCCGAACCTGCGCGCGTCGCCGTGCTCACGATTGCGGGGAGGGCCCCATTCGCGAATTGAACTCGGCCACCAGCGGTGCGTAGGCGTTGGGCGCGGTTCCTCCCAAACTCGGGACGTTCCGCGCTCACGGGCGGCGAAGTTCCCAGATTCGGGATGTCTCGCGCCCATTGGCCGCGTCGTCAATCGCCGGTCGCGCCGTCGATCCGTTCTCGGATCAGGTCGGCGTGGCCGGCGTGGCGCGCGTACTCCTCGATCATGTGCACCATGATCCACCGCAGGTTCGGCTGCCAGTCGTGAGGATCGCCGCGGTCCAGGTCGTTCAGCGCTGCCAGGTCGTCGAGATGGTGCTCGGCGGCGATGGCCCGTGAGGTGGCGATCTCGCGGTCGTACACGGCGAGGCACTCGGCAAGCGTCACGCTGCCGGGCACCTCGAAGTCGGCGTCGGGGCCGAGATGCCAGAACAGGCGGTTCTCGGCGTCGCCGCGCAGATACATCTGGAACCAGTGCCGCTCCACCTCGGCCATGTGGCGCAGCAGCCCGGCGATGCTCATGATGCTCGGTGCGACGCTGGCCGTTCGGGCCTGGTCTTCGGTGAGGCCGTCGGCCTTCCATCGCAGCGTCGCTCGAAAGTAGTCGAGGAACGACTCGAGCGCGGTCCGTTCGTCGGGCTGCGGCGGCGGTTCCGGGCGTTCGGTCATGCGTCGACGTTAGGCGGCAGACTGCTCGGTGATGATCCGAATTCGCGTCGTGGTGCACGGGTTGGTGCAGGGCGTGTGGTTCCGCGAATCGTGTCGACGGGTCGCCGACGAGCAGGGCGTCAGTGGCTGGGTGCGCAACCGGTCCGACGGCACCGTCGAAGCGGTGTTCGAAGGCGAGCCGCAGCCCGTCAGCGTGGCCGTCAGCTGGTGTCGCATCGGGCCGCCCCGCGCCGAGGTGACCGGCATCGACGTCACCGAGGAGACGTCCGAGGGGTTGATGGGCTTTCGTGTGACGCGCTGATCGTCAGGACGTGAGCGGCGGACCGTCGAAACGGTCGATCGAGGCGAACGACTCGACCGGGTTGCGCTTCAGCTTCGTGTTCTGGTGGGTCGGTACACCGAGGAAGATCGTCGCGACGAGCGCATGGTCGGCCGGGAGTCCCAACAGGGGAGTGGCCGACACCTCGGCCCGTGACAGGAACGTGGTGAGCACGCCACCCAGGCCACGGGCCTTCGCAGCGAGCAGGATGCTCCAGCAGAACGGGTAGATGCTCGCTCCGCCCACCACCGGCGGACGATGCTCGGCGTTACCGTCCATGATCGCGATCCGGGCGAGATCGGCGGCGATGGCCAGCACGACAGGCACCGACTGGATGTCGTCGATGAGGGCATTCGGCACCGCCACCGGAGCGTCGCCGGTGGACTTCCCGAACGCGAAGGCCCGCTTTCCGGCGTGCTGCGCCCCCATGTACTCCTGCCACACCGGCCGCATCAGGTCGGCCATGCCGGCTCGCACCTCGGGCGACTTCACCACAGCCACGCGCCACGGCTGCTGGTTGCCGCCGCTGGGCGCGAAGCGTGCATCGTCGAGCAGTTCGGCGACCACGGCGTCGCTCACGGGGTCGGCCGTGAAACCGCGCACGGCTCCGTTGGTGCGCAACGCCGTCGTGATGTCCATCAGGACTTCGCTTCGGCGACCGTGCTCACTTGGCGCCTTCGGCGACCTTGCGACGCACCACGTTCAGCGCGGAGCCGGCCTTGAACCATTCGACCTGCTCGTCGCTGAACGTGTGCTGGCCCTCGAACTCGACGGTGCTGCCGTCGGGCTTCACGATCTGGCAGCGCACGTGCTTTCCCGGAACGGGGGGCAGGTCGAGCACGTTGATGCGGTCGTCCTCGCCGATGAGTTCGTAGGTGTCGGGGTCGGCGAACGTGAGCGGCACGAGACCCTGCTTTTTCAGGTTCGTCTCGTGGATGCGGGCGAAGCTGCGCGTGATGATGACCACACCGCCACGGAATCGTGGCTCCATCGCCGCGTGTTCGCGGCTCGACCCCTCGCCGTAGTTGCGGTCGCCGATGGCCACCCAGCGGATGCCGGCCTCTCCGTACTTCTTGGCCAGGTTCGGGTACGTGTCGACGCTGCCGTCGCGGAAGTCCTTGCCCTCGCCGACGGCGTCGTTGAACGCGTTGACGGCACCCAGGAAGAGGTTGCCGCTGATGTTCTCGAGGTGGCCGCGGTAGGTCAGCCACTTGCCGGCCGCCGAGATGTGGTCGGTGGTGCACTTGCCCTTGGCCTTCATCAGCACCGGCAGGCCCAGGTAGTCGTCGCCGTCCCACGCAGGGAACGGCTGCAACAGTTGCAGGCGGTCACTGGTGGGGGACACGCTCACCAGGACGTCACTGGCATCGGCGGGTGGGGCGGTGAACGTGTTCTCGCCGGGGTCGTACCCCTTCGCCGGCAGCACTTCGCCGACCGGTGCGTCGAGCAGCACCTCGGTGCCGTCGGGTGCAGTGATCGTGTCGGTGGTGGGGTCGAAGTCCAGTCGACCGCTCAACGCCAGCGCGACGACGGTGTCGGGCGAGGTCACGAAGCTGAGCGTGTTGGCCGAACCGTCGTTTCGCTTCGGGAAGTTCCGGTTGAACGAGTTGACGATGGTGTTCGCCTGTCCGTTGGCGCTGGCCGGACGATCCCACTGGCCGATGCACGGGCCACATGCGTTCGCCAACACCGTGGCGCCAATGGCCTCGAGGTCGGCGATCAGACCGTCGCGCTCGATGGTGGCCCG
>JANOET010000244.1:0-10268 GCA_031413415.1 Acidimicrobiaceae bacterium | reverse complement strand
CTTGAAGATGCGATGGTCGGCGGCCTCGGGCGCGAGGTCTTCCTTCTGCATCCACTTGCCGACCTCGGCAACGAGCTGCAGCGATCCGTACGGGCCCGCTTCCATCGGACCGAGCCGGCTCTGCATGAACGACATCATCTTGAACAGGAACAGGTAGACGATCGTGCCTGCGGGAAGCAGGACGGCAACCGTGCCGCCGAGGACGCGCAGCAGCGACTGCGCCCAATAGGGAAGGTCGACCGCGATCACTTGTCGATGTCTCCGAGGATGAAGTACAGCGACGCAAGGATGGTGATGACGTCGGGAACGTAGACGCCCCGCAAGATCCACGGCACGATCGAGATGTTGTTGAAGCTCGCCGTTCTGATCTTCACGCGGAATGGACCGAGGTCGCCTTGGCTGACCACGTAGTAGCCCATCTCACCCAAGGGGTTCTCGGTGCTCACCCACGCTTCGCCCTCGGGGACCTTGATGATCCGCGGCACCTTGGCCATGATCGGTCCGCTGGGCATGGTGTCGAGCAACTGGTCGACGATCAGTGTCGACTCGCGGGTCTCCTGAAGGCGAATCCAGCAGCGGGCGAAGCTGTCGCCGTCGGGGTGGGTCCAGACCTTCCAGTCGACCTTGTCGTAGGCGAGCGGGAGCCGCTGGTCGCGGCGAAGGTCCCAGTCGACACCGCTGGCGCGAAGGTTCGCACCGCTGAGGCCGTATTGCTTGGCGACCTCGCCGGGGATGACGCCGATGCCGCGGAGACGGCTCTGGAAGATCTCGTTGCCGAACAGCAGGTCTTCCATCTCGGTGCAGAAGTTGCGGAGCTTCTTCATCACCTGCCTGGTCTCGGCGATCCAGCCGGCGGGCAGGTCCTCCTTGAGGCCGCCGATGCGGTCGAAGTTGGGGTGGAAGCGGCCGCCGGTGGCGCCCTCGATGAGGTTCAGCACGTGTTCGCGGTCGCGGAAGGCCATGAACACCGGGGTGACGGCACCGAGCTGCACGCCGAGGTCGCCGAGGAACAGCCCGACGTTGGCGATGCGGCTGAGCTCGAACAGGATGGTGCGGATGTACTGGGCGCGAGGCGGCGCCTCGATGTCCATCAGCTTCTCGGCAGCCAGGATGAACGGCACCTCGTTGGCGAAGCTGCCCAGCCAGTCGATGCGGTTCACGAGCGCGGTGACCTGCGGGAACGTGCGCACTTCGGTGAGCTTCTCGTACCCGCGGTGCATGTAGCCGGCGCTCGGCTCGGCCCACACGACCTGCTCGCCGTCGAGGCGGACGATGATGCGCAGCGTGCCGTGGGTGGCGGGGTGCTGCGGACCGATGTTGAGGGTCATGCCCTCGGTCTCGAGTTCGACGTTCAGGCGCGCATCGGCAGCCTGGGCGGCGATGTAGCTGAGCTTCTGACGATCGTCGATGTCGGTCACGACGCGCTCCGGTCTCGTTGGATGGTCGGGCTCATGCTTCGCCTGTTCACAATGGTCGGGCTCATGCTTCGCCCTCGGCCTCGGCGTCGTCACCGGGGAGCGGCTCGACGTCGACGATGCCGGGCCACGGCTTCACGAGACGGGCGAGCAGCGGGAAGTCCTTGCGCAGCGGGTGGCCCTCGAAGTCGGTGGGCAGGTACATGTTGCGAAGGTCGGGATGGCCGTTGAAGCCGATGCCGAACATCTCGTGGCATTCGCGCTCGTGCCAGTTCGCGCCGGCATAGACCGAGACCCACGAGTCGACCGCCGGGGCGTCGTCGGCGACGTCGGTCTTGATGGTCACACCGAAGTGCTTGGAGAGGTTGGTGACCCGGGCGAACACCTGCATGCGCGTGTCGCCGCCCGTGTAGCCGGGGACGATGGACATGTCGCGCTCGGGGGCCGGCTGGGTGGGGTCGTTCTCTCCGCGGCCGAACGGGCTGGGCATCCAGTCGATACCGGAGAGGAAACAGAAGTAGTCGCAGCCAACGGTGTCGCGTAACACCATTCCGGCCTGCGCCCAGGCGTCGGTGCGAACTCGCACCCAGACGTCGTCGTTCGGCTTGATCAGGCTGTCGAGCAGGGCGTCGCCGAGCGCGTCGCGCAAGGCCTGCACCACGCCTTCGCGTAATGCATCGCCAGGAAGAGCAGCCCTCTGCTCGGTCGGGTCCGGAGTGGCAGCGTCGTCACTCAATCTGGCCACCCCCCACCACGATGGGCTCACGGACGAGCGGGACGGTGCCCTCGCCACGCCAGCGGGCGCCCATATCCTCGTTCTTGATGCGCTGTTGGAGCAGCACGATACCCTCGAGCAGCGCTTCGGGGCGGGGCGGGCAGCCGGGGACATAGATGTCGACCGGGATGATCTGGTCGACGCCCTTGGTGACCGAGTAGCTGTCCCAGTACGGCCCGCCGCAGTTGGCGCACGAGCCCATGCTGATGACGTACTTCGGCTCGGGCATCTGCTCGTAGAGGCGCTTGATGGCCGGCGCCATCTTGTCGGTGACGGTGCCCGAGATGACCACCAGGTCGGCCTGGCGCGGGCTGGCGGGCAGCGGGATGACGCCGAGGCGCATCACGTCGTAGCGAGGCGAGGCGAAGGCCGCGCCCATCTCGATGGCGCAGCAGGCGAGGCCCCACTGGTACACCCAGAGGCTGTAGGAACGGCCCAGGTTGAACAGGGACGTGAGTGGTTTGGGCAGACGCCCTTTGTCGACGAGACCCATGTGGTTACACCCAGCGCAGAACGCCCTTGCGCCACGCGTACACGAGGCCAAGGAGCAAGACGAAGACGAAGATTCCCATTTCGACGAGGCCGAAGCCACCGTACCGTTCGAGTTGGGTTGCCCACGGGAACATGAACACGGCCTCCACTTCGAACACCACGAACAGCAGGGCGAAGATGTAGTAGCGCACCTGGCTCTGCGACCAGCCGTCGCCGACCGGGTTCACACCGCTCTCGTAGGCGAGCGATTTGTCGGCGGAAGGCTTGTTCGGTCGCAGGAGCGCCGAGATACCGAGGAGGAGGCTCGCAAGCACCAGGGCAATGGCGGCGAACCAGACCACGGTGAGGTAGTCACGCAGGAATTCGGACATCGCATTCGACGCTACTACGCCGTGTGAACGGCATCACAAATGGTGCGTTCAGAAGGGTGGCAACGCCTGGGTGACGGAGACAGATTGCCAGGTGCTACACCATGTCCATGATTCCGGAGATCGTGGTCGAGTTGGTGGCGCAGGTACCGGCGTGGCGCGGGGTTCGGGTCGACCTCGCTCCCCTGCACGGAGGCATCACCAATTCGAACTTCGTCGCCACGGTCCGCGAACGCCGCTACGTCGTCCGTCTGCCCGGCGAGCGCACCGAATTGCTCGGCATCGACCGGGCCAACGAGGCCGAAGCTGCGATACGTGCTGCGGAACTGGGTCTCGGCCCGGCCATCGCCGGCACCCTGCCCGAGATCGGCACGCTCATCACCGAGCTCATCCCCGGCCACCATCTCGACCCCGAGCCGTTCATGTCCCGACTCGACGATGTGGTGGGGCTGCTCCGAAGGTTCCACACGAGCGGCCCCCTGGCGGGTGCGTTCCCCATCCACCGGGTCGTCGAGTGGCACGCTCGCGATGCGGCGCGGTACGGGGTGCCGGCGCCTGCGGCGTACGACCGCCTGCACGCCGAGAGCTCGCGCATCGAGGCCGCGTTCGCTGCGGCACCGCAGCCACCGGTCCCCTGCCACAACGATCTGCTGCCGGCGAACGTGCTGTTCGACGACCGCGACGACCGCGCCTGGCTGTTGGACTACGAGTACGCCGGCATGAACGACCGTTGTTTCGACCTGGGCAACCTCAGCGTGAACTGTGGCTTCGACGCCGCAGCCGACGAGGACCTGCTCGGTCGCTACTTCGGCGAGGTCACCGCCGCACGATGGGGCCGGTTGCAGCTGATGAAGGTGATGAGCGAGTTCCGTGAAGGCATGTGGGCCGTCGTGCAGCAGGCCATCAGCACGCTCGACACCGATTTCGTGAGCTACGCCACCGAGCGGCTCGACAACTGCGAACTGCTGGCGGCGTCGGCCGAGTTCGAACACTGGCTGCGCGACGCTGCGCAGCCGGTCGACTGACTCAGCCCGTCCAAGGGCCCATGCCCGTGACCCGGCTGACCGTGATGCGGGCGATCCGTCCGGGCGGCGGGTTGTCCATCGGCGGGAACTTCACGCCCTCGCCGAGGAAGCGAGGTGCCAGTTCCTGCAGCACCTCGGGTGCGCCGCCGTCGGTGACTGTCGCCGTTCCGTGCAACACGGCGTAGTTCATCAGCCCGGGTCCACTCACCCCTTCGAGTTCGAACGACACGGCGCAGCGAGGGTCGCGCTCGAGGTTGCGCATCTTCTTGCCGGCGCCGAGGTGGGCCACGAGCAGGTCGTCGCCATCGCGACCGAGCCAGATGACGGTGACCTGCGGCGAGCCGTCGGGGTTGATCGTGACGAGGTGACCGTGCACACCGGCGTCGATGGCCGCGGCGAGTGTGGGATGCAGTTCCATGCCAGGACCGTAACGCGGACGAGCCGACCCGGTTTCCCGGGTCGGCTCGCCGTGCGTGCGTTGCCCTTGCGAACGCTGCGGATCAGGTCGGTTCGATGTCTGCCGGCAGCGCACCGTGCTCGAGAGCATCGAGCTCTCGCTCGATGGCCCGCAGCTCTTCAGGTGTTCCCTGCACCTTCGGACCGGTGAACCACTTCTTGCCGCTGAACTGCCAGTAACCCCAGATGAAAAGGGCGGCCAGGATGATGAGCGGACCGGTGAAGTTGAAGTTGTTCTGCTTGAAGAATCCGGACGGGTTGCCGTCGGCGTCGAGGATGTTGTTGCCATCACCCCAGATGGGCCAGAACGGGTAGAACAGCGGCGAGAAGAACAGGATCGTGATGAAGGCGATCCACACCAGCGACACCCAGCCCACCAGCTTGTGGTACCCCTTCAGGTTCCACGGCCCGACCTGGAAGTCGGGATTGCGGATGCGAAGGAAGATCGGGATGGCGTACGAGATGTACAGGCCGATCACGCAGATGCCGGTGAGGGCGAAGAAGGCAGTGGAGTAGCCACCCTTCTGGTACAGCGACAGCGTGCCGGTGACGGCCGCGAGCGTCACACCGAGCCACACCGAGTTCGTTGGCGTGCGGGTCTTCGGGTTGATCTTGTGCCAGATCTTGGAACCGGGCAGCGCGCCGTCACGGCTGAAGGCGTAGATCATGCGGCTGTTCGCGGTGACCGACGCGAGACCGCAGAAGAACTGGCCGATGAGCGCAATGAACACCAACAACTTCGCGAGGCCGCTGCTGAGGGCGTAGTCGAACAGGCGAGGCGCAGCGTTCACGAGGAACGCCTCCCCGCCGCCACCGAACGCGATGAACGCGTAGGCGTCGGAGCCATCGGCGAGCGTTGCGCCCTCCTTCGGAAGTGCCGAGATCATCGACAGGTTCATCAACAGTCCTGCGATTGCAGAGATGTAGATGGCCCGCACGATGGCCTTGGGTGCCTCCGTGCGCGCTCCCTTCGTCTCTTCACTGACGTGCGCCGAAGCGTCGAAGCCGGTGATGGTGTACTGCGCGAGTAGCAATCCGAGGCAGAACATGTACACCGTGATGAACGCTCCGCCGGTCCATCCGGTGAGGTTCGCGGGAACACGATCGAACGCTGCCCCGATGCCACGACTGTTCGTCGGCGCAATGAACAGGATCGCCGCGATGATGACCACGCCGATCACGTGCCACCACACGCTGATGTTGCCGAAGATCTTGACCAGGTCCACGCTGAACGTGTTCAACGCGCCGTGGATGATGAGGATGACCAGGTAGATGACGAAGATGTTCGAGGACGAGAGATCGAAACTGTCGTTGAACATCCGAATGAAGTAGCCGGTGAAGATGGCGAGCGCGTAGTCCACACTCGCGATCACGCCGATCTGACCGAGCAGATTGAAGTAGCCGGTGAACCAGCTCCACGCCGCGGCGTTCTTCCGGGCCAGCTTGGCCGACCAGTAGTACAGGCCGCCGGCCGTGGGGTAGGCGGAGCAGATCTCGCCCATCGCCATGCCCACGAGCAGTGCGAAGAAGCCGACGATGATCCACCCGAGGGTGATGACGATTGGTCCTGCCGTCACCAGACCCAACCAGAAGCTCGTCATGCCACCGGCCAGGATCGAGATGATCGAGAAGCTGATGGCAAAGTTGCTGAAGTGACTCATGCCGCGATGCAGCTCCTGGGCATAGCCCATTTCATGGAGATGGTCGCGGTCTTCATCCACGGTGTCAGCCATGGAGACCCCCTTGTGGCTCGGAATTGCGGAACGACCCGGAGGCCTTCCGAAAATCCCCCCGGAGGTCAGCGAATCGAGATCGTGTCTAACACATCGGTGAACTCCGTCGGGACGATGGTCTCGACGAACCAGTCGACCAACCGTTCGGCGTTGGGTCGGCTCGCGGCCACGTTGCGTCTCGTTGCCTCGATGAGCTCGTCGGGGCTGCTTCCGATGCGGAGCAACTCCTGCTCGCCGAACCCTGTCGCCCACCGACGGATGATGCCGTCGTGCACCTCGGGATGGAACTGTGTGCTGAACATGCGGCCCAGCTGCCACGCCTGCGGACCCGACGCCGTGCGCGCCAGCTCGGTGGCGTGCGGCGGCACGGTGACGACGTCGTAATGCCATTCCATCCACGGGCCATCGGCGATCACGTCGGGGATGTCGGTCTCGACGTCCTGCCAACCGATCTCGACGATGTCGGCCTTGTGCGCGTCGCCGCCGAAGGCGTGAGCCATCACCTGATTGCCGAAGCAGATGCCGAACACCGGCACCCCGCGACGGGCGGCCTCGTGCAACACGGCGACCTCGGCCTTCACCTTGTCGGCGATGTCGGGCCAGTAGACACTCCACTCGCTCCCGAGCAACAGGACGAGCTCGTGCCGATCGAGATCGGGCCAGTCGCCCGGAGACTCGCGGAGGCACTCGTCGAACGAGTAGCCGTGCTCGCGGAAGCGGTCGCCGATGAACCCGGCGTCGGCGTCGGCACCGTTGGCGATGAGGAGAGCGCGCATCACCGCAACCGTATCCGCCGAACACTCGCCGATCAGGTGGCGAAGAAGACGTTCTTCAGTTCGGAGTAGTGGTCGAGCACGTGCATGCTGTGCTCGCGCCCCAATCCGCTCTGCTTGAATCCACCGAACGGCGTGCTGTAGCGCACCGACGAGTTCGAGTTCACGCTGAGCGTGCCCGCCTCCATCGCCCGAACCACCCGGATGGCCTTCGCCCCGTCCTGGGTCCACACCGAACCGGAGAGGCCGTAGATGCTGTCGTTGCACAGACGAATTGCATCCGCCTCGTCGTCGAACGGGATGACCACGACCACGGGGCCGAAGATCTCCTCGTGGCACACGGGGTCGTCGTACTTCGGCGTGGCGATCATCACCGGATGCCAGTACCCAGGACCGTCGGGCGCCTCGCCCGTGAACACCGTCTCGAGCCCCTCGCTGTAGCGGCGCACGGCGGCGAGGTGACCGGCTGTGACGAGCGGACCCATCGCAGTGGACGGATCCATGGGATCGCCCACCGTCCACGCCTTCGCCGCGTCGATGAACAGCTCCATGAACCGGTCGAACACGCTGCGCTGCACGAGCACCCGGCTGCGGGCGCAGCAGTCCTGCCCCGAGTTGTCGAACACGGCAGCCGGGGCGTTGGCCGCCGCCTTCTCCAGATCGGCGTCGGCGAACACGATGTTCGCGCTCTTCCCGCCCAGTTCCAGCGTGAGCCGCTTCACGTGATCGGCGCACCCGCGCATGAGATGCTTCCCCACTTCGGTGGAACCGGTGAACGCCACCTTGCGCACATCGGGATGATCCACCAGGCGCTGCCCCACCGTGCTGCCAGGGCCGACGACCACGTTCAACACACCCTCGGGGATGCCGGCCTCGAGCGCCAACTCGCCGATGCGCATCGACGAGAGCGGCGTGATCTCGGCGGGCTTCAACACCGCCGTGTTGCCGGCGGCCAGCGCAGGTCCGATCTTCCACGACGCCATCAGCATGGGAAAGTTCCACGGGGTGATGAGGCCGACGACGCCGAGCGGTTCGTGGAACGTGACGTCGATACCACCCGCCACCGGGATGGAGGAGCCGGTGTGCTTCTCGACCGCACCGGCGAAGTAGTGCAGCACGTCGCTGACTGCGTTGGCGCACCAGCGGGCGTTGCCGATGGGCATACCCATGTTCTGGGTCTCGAGGAGGGCGAGCTCGTCGACGTGTGCAGCAACGGTGTCGGCGAATCGGCGCATCACCCTGCTGCGGTCGGCCGGGGCCATCGCCTTCCACGCAGGAGAAGCGGCCTTCGCCCTCTCGATGGCGACATCGGCGTCCGCCACGGTGGCGTGTGGCAGTTCGCAGATGACCTCTTCGGTGGCAGGGTTACGGAGCGTGAGCATGTCGGACACGCCGACCGACGCTAGCGGGCATTCGCCCATGGCTCGGAATGCCAGCCAGAATGAGGGGCAATGAGCCAGCCGCCGCCTCTCATCGCGCTGTGCGCCCGAACGCTCTCGTTCTCCGACGAGGGAAAGCGCGACGCCTTCAGCAGCAGCCAGCCGTACAGCCGCGCCGTCGCCCGCGCCGGCGGTGTTCCCGTGCTGGTGCCGCCGATCAAGGAACTGGCGCGCAACGCCCTGACCGTGCTGCAGCACTTCGACGGCGTGCTGCTGCCCGGTGGCGGCGACGTGGATCCGCGCCGCTACGGCCAGGAACCCGACGACGACACGTTGTACGGCATCGTGCCCGCGCACGACGACCTCGACATCGCCGTGTGCCTCGCGGCCATCGAACTGGATCTGCCGATGCTCGCGCTGTGCCGCGGCATGCAGGTGCTGAACGTCGCACTGGGCGGCACGCTCGTGCAGGACATCGGCAGCAGCGACCACTGGATGCGTGAGCATCCGGTGCAGCTCACCGAGGGCAGCCGGCTCGCGCTCGCTGCCGGGACCACCGATCTCGAGCACTGCCATTCGGTGCATCATCAGGGCATTGGCGATCTCGCCGAGCCGCTGTTGGCGTGCGGCTGGGCACCGGATGGTCAACTCGAGGCCGTCGAGCTGCCCACGGCGTCGTGGGTGGTCGGCGCGCAGTGGCACCCCGAGGACACCGCCACCCACAAGCCGCAACAGCAGGCCATCTACGACGAGCTCGTCCGTCGAGCCGCGGCACGTGCCGCACACGGCGCCTAGGCTTTTCGTGTGAACCCGCTCGTCCTCATCGTCGGCCGCCTGTCCCCCGAGGCCAAGGGTGTACGCGGCGAGCCGTTCGCCGCCGGCCGCCGCTACTTCCACGCAGTCGCCCGAGCGGGCGGCACGCCGCTCATGCTGCCGCCGATCCTGTCGCTGGTCGACGACGTGCCCGACCTGCTGCGGAGGGTCGACGCGGTCGTCTTGCACGGCGGCGGCGATGTCGACCCACGTCACTACGGCCAGGAGCCAGCGGCCGAGCAGCTGTACGGCATCGTCGCCGAGCACGACGAGGTCGAGTTCGCGGTGGTGCGCGCGGCCGTCGAACTGGACGTGCCGACGCTGGCGATCTGCCGGGGCATGCAGGTGCTCAACGTGGCGCTCGGGGGCACCCTCGAGCAGCACATCGGCACCGAGGACCACTGGATGGAGTACAACGAGGTGATGCTCGAGCCGGGCTCGCGGGTCGCTGCAGCCATGGGCACCGACACAGCGGAGCGGTGCCACTGCGTGCATCATCAGGCACTCGACCGGGTGGCCGCCGGGCTGGTGATCACCGGACACAGCCACGACGGCATCGTCCATGCCGTCGAGGTCGAGTCCGCCGAGTGGATCGTGGCCACCCAGTGGCACCCCGAGGACTCCGCCGACACCGATGGCGAACAGCAACGCCTGTTCGCCGCCCTCCTCCACCACACCTGACCCCCAGCACCCGATCCCCACACCACCGGTGGCTGGGTCCGGGTCCGTTGGGCGCGTTTCCTCCCAAATCCGGGTCACTGCCCGCCCACGGGCGCGCCCGGACCCGAATTCCGGGGCGGAATCTAAGGATCACTGCAACGCCTGTTGAGGAAGGGTTGCGGGATGGTCAAGCGGTTGAGTGTCGAGGTCGAGCGTGAAGCTCGGCGGTTGCGGGCGCGTCGGTGGCGCCGCCTGCTGCACGGTCAGGATGACGAAGGCGAGCAGGTTCATGGGCGCCGGCGCAGCGACGGGGCGATCAGCGGGGCGTTGCGCATACGGGGGTCAGCGAGAGAGGTGCGACGAAAATAGGAGGACCAGA
>JANOET010000243.1:0-30204 GCA_031413415.1 Acidimicrobiaceae bacterium | reverse complement strand
CGCCGCGCACGATCATCGTGACCAGGTTGATGCCGCCCAGATCGCTGCGGTCCTCGGACAGCACCTCCACGTGCCAGCCCTTGGCCGAGGCGTAGGAGCGGTACATGTCGTACAGGTCGCCGGCGAACAGGTTGGCTTCCTCGCCGCCCTCGGCACCGCGCAGCTCCATGATGACCGCCCGACCGTCGTTGGGGTCGCGCGGCAACATGAGCAGGCGCAGCTCGTCGGCCAGGGCCTCGAGATCGGCCTCGGCCTCGGCGAGCTCGGCGCGCATGCTCTCGCGCTCGTCGTCGCTGGCCATGGCGATGAGCTCGCGGGCAGTCTCGGCGTCGGCCGTGCGGGCCCGGTATCGGCGGATGCAGTCGACCACCGGCGTGAGGTCCTTGTAGCGCCGAGTCACCTCGCGGAGGCGGGGCTGGTCGTTCCCGATCTCGGGGTCGGACAGGCTCGCCTCCAACGAGACGAACTCGTCCTCCACGGTCTGCAGTCGATCGAACACCGCTCGACAGGCTACGGAGTCAGCCGACCGGAACGATCACGATCGGCGGACGGGTCGCTCCGGCGAGAAGCCGTTGCACATCGAGGGCATCGCGCGCGGGCATGACCAACACGCAGGACTCGAGTCCCAAGGACTGTCGGGCGTCGATGGCGTAGGCGACCGCGTCGAGGTCGACACCCACGGTGCACACGACTGCCGTGGGTACCCCGTCGATGACCGCGACCGCACAACACGGCACGGGGTCCTTCAGGTTTGGACGGGGTACCGGAGGTGGCGCCAACTCGACATGGGCTGCGCCGATGAGTGACGGGTCGTGCACCAGTCTCCATCGCAGCAGGCGCTCCTGGCCGAGCTTCGACAACGGGTGACCGGTGGCGCCGTGCAGACGGTGCTTGGTGACGACCTGCACGATCTCTGCCAGCGCGGGCGCCGAGGGACGGTCGCCGTGCAGGGCGAGGAACGCCTCACGGTCGTGCGCTCCCACTCCCACCTCGAGCCGGGTTTCGCCGGTGTGAGCGTCGTCGACCACGCGGCAGACTTCGAGTCCGGCCACCTCGCCGAACAGCACTCCGAACTCTTCGCGGGGTTCGGCTCCGGAATCGGCGATGAGACCGAAGAACTCGCGGTGCGTCGCCGGAACCTCGGGCGAGCCGGGCAGCTGCTCGGGCACCGCGGGCAACAGCACGCGGCCTTCGGCGTACCAGACCGAGATGGGCACCACGAAACCGGCGGCACGCCGCGCGAGCAAGCCAGTCGCCGTCTCGGCCACCACGTGCAGCGCCGTGCAGCCCTGTCGTAGCGCCCACGCAACCGCCCCGCCGAGGCCGCGCTCGGGTTTGTCGGCGAGCAGCACCCACGCTTCGCCGTCCAGAACCAGGCCGGCGCCCGCGGCGAACTCACCGGGCTGCAGATCGGGCTCGCCGCCTTGATGGTCGCGCACGAGCGCAGCGAGCTTGATGGCGTTCAGACGGGCCAAGCGTGACGGGTCGTTCATCGACCGCCACGTTACGGCCGGGCGGTCGTGGCTACGACGTGAACCACCCGACGACGTCGACCACGAGGTCGGTGGTGCCTGCCGAGTTGAACACGACGACCTTGCCGTCGCTGCCGAGCCGGCACAGCACACTACCGCTGGTGTCCACTCCGGCCCGGGCGACGATGTTGTTCAGAATCGGTCGCACGGTGCGGGATGGGTACACGGTGATGCTGGTCGTCGCAGACGGGGCCTTGGCCGTGATGTTGAGCAGTACCGTCGACACTCCGGTCGACGGGACACCCCGCGTGCCGCGCGCGGTGATGACCGTCGCCGAGGCAGGACCGGCCGGCGCCACCGTGTCCGGCCGCGTGTCGAGCAGTCGCCCAGGTGCAAGCGACGTGAATCGACCGCGCGCGGTCGTGGCGAACCAGCCGACCACATCGACCAACACATGGGTCGAGCCGGTGGAGTTGTACACGGCGATCTTGCCATCGACGCCGATCTTGGCGAAGACGAGGTTGGTCGTCGTGCGTTTCGTCGCGTAGCTCAGCGACGACGCTCCAGGACGAGCCACACCCGACGGCCACACCACCAGCCCGCCCGATGCGATCGGCGCGTATGCCGTGACGTTCACGACCACCGATTGCGCGGTCAGCGGCACGCCGCCCAGGCCCCGGACCTGCACCGCGAACGTCGCAGCCGGCGCGAGCACACCCTTGCGACCACCGAGACCCGTGCGGGTGTCCATCACGCGCCGAGGCGCCTGCGCTTGCAGCCGGCCAGCAGCGGTCGTGCGGAAGTAGCCGACGACGGCGACGACACAGTGTGCTGCGCCGAGGTCGTTCGTGATGTTCACCCGGCCGAGTGCGCCCGGTTTCACCGTCACCAGCCCGGCCATCGAGTTCGCATCCTGGATCGACACATTGGCGATGTCCGGCTTCGCCCCTCCGGTCGGCCACACCGTGAACGAACTCGGCGTCCTGCCACCCAAGGCGGTCACGTTCAACACCACCGCAGTGACGCCAGTGGTGGGAACCCCACCGATGCCGGTCACCTTCACCTCGGCCGTCGTGCCTGCCCCCAACGGCAGCAGCCGGGGTGCCCTGCGGGAGTCGTAGACGAGGGCCGGGGTCAACCCCACCCAGTCACCCTTCAAGGACGACCCGGGGAAGCCGGTGACCACACCGACACCGGGCCCAGTGCGGAACAACCCGATCTTCGGGTAGTTCGCACCGAGCACGGTGCTCGACCCGCCACCCAGCCACCCGTCGAGCACCGACGCATACAGCGACCGGAAGTCGACGTTGTGCTGCATCCGATCCCACCGCTGCAGCCCCACCAGGCTCGCCTGCTGCCCGTACAGACCGCCCTTCACGGCTCGCCCGATGACGAAGTGGTTGTTCACCGTGCCGTGGTCCGTGCCCGACGAGGCGTTCGACCAACTGGTGCGCCCGAACTCGCTGTAGGTCATGATCGTGACCCGCGAGCGGAACCGGTCGTCGAGCGTCGTGAAGAACGTCCGCAGCCCGTTGTCCAGGTCGGCCAGCAGTTCGTTCAGCGAGTTGGGTTGACCGGAGTGGGTGTCGAAACCGTCATGACCGAGGTCGACCACGCGGAGCCCGAGGTTGGCGTTGATCAGTCGCGCTGCGACGGTCATCTTCTTCTCGAGGTCGCCGGGCGGCAGGTCGCGCGCGAACACCGGCGCGATCTCCTGACCGACATCGACGACCTTGCGCATCGTCCCGGCCACGAAGTCGTGCCAGGCGCCACGTCCGGCCGAAGTGGCCGACATCTTGCGGAGACCGTCGTACATCCACAGGTCGTGGCGGTCGGTGTCGCCACCGAAGCCCAGGCCCCACTGCGGGACGGAAGTACCGCGTCGCGCGGCGCCGATGAGGTGCAACGGCAGCCCCTGGCCCACGGTGACGGCGCGAAGCAGTTCGTCGGTCGACAGACCGTCGAGCCAACGTCCCACCCAGCCCGTCGACGGCGTGCCGTTGCCGGCCCTGCCGTACATCCACGTGGCCATCGACGTGAAGTGGCTGAGGTCCGGGTTGTCGTAGCCCACGCCCTGTACGACAGCCACCTCACCAAGGTCGTACAACGACTTCAGGTACGGGAGCCGTGGATGCAGACCCACCTGCGTGTTCAACTTCAGGACCTGCGTCGGCGCGATCGCGAGGCTGCCGTGCTGGGTGTAGTAGTGCGAGTTCGCGTACGGCACGACGGTGTTCAGGCCGTCCAGGCCGCCGAACAGGCCGACCAGCAGCAGAATGCCGTCCGTCGGCCCGATCGGGGCACCTGCCCAGGCGTCGTCGAAGCCGCCGAGCGAACCGCCGAGCGAACCGGCGAGCGCACCCGCGCCGGCGCCCATGCCGACCATCTGCAGGAACCGTCGACGGCCCATGCGTGTCGGGTCGTCGTCGCGATCGGTCAGCAACTGCAGGGCGTCACGTGTGGAGATGTCGGTGTCGAGCATCGTCAATCCTTCAGGCCAGGTGCATCTCGGGCGTCAGCATCGCCATGGTCAGCAGGTTCGTGCTCTCCCACCAGCCGATCCATGGCTCGTTGACGCGCTGGACGGCGATGTAGTCGAGCAACGCCTGTCGACTGGTGGCCGACAGGTCGAGACCGAACATCGCCGCGACCGTGTCGACAGCCTGGGCAGGTGTGCGGTCCTTGCTCACCGCATTGGCGTCGTTCTGCCGCAACCTCCACGTCACGTTGCGGGCGAACTCGGCGCGTGCGCCGAAGAGGCTGCTGTTCGTCCAGTAGCCGTTCTGCTTCCAGCCGGCGACGTTCGGCGGGGCGAAGGGGATCTGCCCCATGCCGTCGACGTACCACTGCGGATTGAGCGCAGCACCCCGGAAGCCAGTGTGATGCATCAGCGCGACCACCCACTCGACCGGCGAGCGGACCAGGCCCTGCTGCGCCGTGGTCGAGTAGAACTCGTCGCGCAGGAGGAGCGCGCGAAGCCAGGGCAGGATCTCGAGATCGTTGTCGAACAGCACCTGCGCCAGTTCGTCGACGATCGTCTGCGTCGGCGCCTGGTGGGCAAAATAGGTCCACAGCTTGCGGGTCAGGAACTTGCAGGCGATGAGCTTCGTGGTGACGTTCTCGGACAGCAGGAAGTCGACGATCTGCGGACCGTCCCAGTCGCGGGCGACGCCCATGAACGTCTTCGTGGTGGTGTCGTGCCGATCGAGTAGGAACTCGTACGTGTCGGTGGTCCGGTTCACGCCGTGCCCGGTCCACGCCTTGGCCGCCGCGGTCACGTCGTCCTCGGTGTAGTTGCCCACGCCCAGGGTGAAGAGCTCCATCAACTCGCGAGCGAAGTTCTGGTTGGGCGAGGTCCTCACGTTGTCGACGTTGTCGAGGTAGTGCAACATCGCCGGCTGCACCGACATCGCTTGCGTGAGCGTGCGGAAGTTGCCGAACGCCTGGTCGCGGAACAGCTTGTTCTGGTCGGTCATCAAGCGGGCGCTGTTCACCTTGTCCCAGCTCGAGCAGAAGTGCCCGTGCCAGAACCAGCTCATCTTCTCCTGTACGGGCTTGGGCGAATCGACCATGCGGTCGATCCACCACTGCACGGCGAAGACCCACTGCGAGTAGCCCTCGCCGTCGATGTCGTGGTCGATGTAGGCGGGGATGGTGACCGGCGTGGGCGACACCGCCAGCACGTCGTCGACCGCCTCGGCGCGAGTTGCGACGCCCAGCGCAGCCAGCCGTTCGGGGCGGACGACATACTCGGTTCGCCGCAGCAGGTGCGCCAGTTCGAGGGGATCCATTGAAAGGTTGATCGGCCTCGACGGCGGACGACTGGAGTCAGGTGTCTCGCAAGATGCTCACCAAAAGCGACACCACCCGGCCCAGAGGGCCGGGTGGAGCAATTCGATGCGGCGCCATTCGGCGCACGAGATCACTTGGTCTTGCGCTCGCCGTAGCGCTTGTTGAAGCGCTCGACGCGGCCACCAGTGTCGACCAGCTTCTGCTTGCCGGTGAAGAACGGGTGGCACTCGTTGCACAGTTCGACGGTGAGGTCGCCCGTGCGGGTGGAGTTCGTGGTGAACGTGTTGCCGCAGGAGCAGCGGACGGTCATCTCGGCGTACTTCGGGTGGATGTCGGTCTTCATGGCGCTCTCCGAAACAAGTGGACGCCGCAGTGTATCGGGTCGAGCGAAACACGCCACCCGGTGTCGGCGTCACCCGTCGAGGCGTTCGGCGACCGTCTGCAGCAGGCTCCAGCCCAACTCGGGCGACGCCTCCACCGCCACCTTGAGGTCGCTCCGGCTGAGTGCCAGGACCTCGAGCGGAGTCGCGGCGCGCACGGTCGCACTGCGCGGCCGATCGAGCAGCAGTCCCAGCTCACCGACCACGTCGCCGGGTCCGAGCGTCGCTGCCCGGCCGTTGCGGGCCTTCACCTGCGCCGACCCGGCCGTGATCAGATACGCCTCGGTGGAGGGTGCGCCGGCGGTGACCAGCGCCTCGCCCGGCTCGACCTGGACGACGCGCGTCAGCTTGGCGAGCGAGCGGAGTTGCCGCTTGCTGCAGCCGCGGAACAGGGCCGAGGCGCTGAGCAGGCGGACGCGTTCGTCCTGGTTCATCGTGCACTCCCCTCGAGAGTTCGGGACCCCTCGCTGACGCCGACAGTAGTGGTGCCGAGCACACCCGAGCGACCGAACCAGGTGACCGCCAACATCAGTGCACCGCACACGGCGAGCCCGCCGCGTGGGCCCAACCCGGCGATGAGCGGGGCCGCGAGCACCAGGCCGAGTGGCCGACCCACCTGCATCAGACCACCGAGCACGGCGAACACACGACCCTGGATCGCCGGGTCGACGTCCTGCTGGAAGCGGGTGGGAAGGATGGTGTTCACCACGCCGACCCCGACACCCGCCGCCAGGAACGTCACGCCTCCGACGACCGCGAGGGTGGTCGCTCCCGCGAGCGCAATGCCAAGGCTGGTGACGACGAGGGCCACCAGTGCTGCGGGCCGGATGGCGACCACCTTCGGCCCGACGATGAAGCCCACGAGCAGGCCTGCGGGGATGGCAGCCTCGAGCAGGCCGTAGCCGGTACCGCCCAACGCGAAGGGCCCCGCCGCCAATGCCACGATCAGCACCGGCACCGGCGCGACGAACGTGTTCAGACCGATGGCGACGGCTGCGAGGTCCCTCAAGTTGCGATCCTTTCGGAGCAGACGGATGCCGGCGAGCAACCCGTCGTCGGTCGCGTCGGCCTCGCCGTCCTCCGCGGTGGGGTGGGCAGGCATCGGGACCCGACTGGCCATCACGAAGGCGAGCGAGACCACGAAGGTGCCGACGTCGAACCACAGTGCGCTCGAGGTGCCCCACAGACCGATGAGCAGGCCGCCGACGGCCGGGCCGAGAATGCCAGCGAGCGCCTCGTTGATGCCGACCATCGAGTTCGCCACCGCCCGGTCGTCGGACGGCACGAGCATCGTGATGGACGCCATGTACGCAGGTGAGAACAGCGCGCCGGCAACGGCGGACACGATCGCGAGGACCAGCACCATCCACAGGTGCAGACCTCCCGCCGCGGCCAGGACCGCCAGGGCGGCGCTCGTGCCGACACGCACGCCATCGGACCACAGCATCAGATGGCGGCGATCCATCCGATCGACCAGCCATCCGGCGAACGGGGCCACGGCGATGGCGGGAATGGTGGTGGCGAGGGCAACGGCGACCACGGCCAGGTTCGAACCGGTGGCCTGACGCGCCCACCACAGGATGGCGATGCGGTGCACGCCGTCCCCGATGTTCGACACAGCCTGGCCGGACCAGATCCGCAGGAAGTCGCGATGTGATCGGATGCTCATGGCACCATGATCGAAGTAGTCTGATTCGAATGGTAGACGTTGTTTCGAATCAGCCGCGCATGACGGTCGTCCGCGACCATCTCGCCGTCGACCTGCTGCTCAAGTTGACCTCGACCCGTTGCCTCGGGCCGTTCATGCGCGAGGAGCACACACTGGGCACGGCATCGGCCGAACTGGAGATGCCGGCCAGCTCGCTCGCCTACTACGTGAAGCGGTTCGTGCGCGCCGGGCTGGTGGACGTCGTGCGCCTCGAACCGCGCGCCGGCAAACCGATCCCCGTCTACCGGGCCACCGCCGACGAGTTCCAGGTGCCGTTCGACGCGATGCCGCCCGGCACGCGCGACGAGTTCCTGAACGGCAGCCGGCAGAAGGTGCTCGGCGCGTTCACCACCGCGATGGGCCGCGAGATCACCCGCCAATTCGACAGCGGTATCCGGGTGCAGAGCCATCCGGTGCGTGGAGTGTCGATCGACTTCGTGGAGGGCGCTCGGGCGGCCGACCTCGGCATCACCGAGTGGTGGGGCAAGGTCCGCCTGACCGACGACGAGGCACGCGAGTACTCCGCGGCGCTGCAGGCGCTCGTCGAACGGTTCAGCGACGGCACGCCCGGGCCCGGTCGTCGCACCTACATCTCGATGATCGGCCTCGTGCCCGAAGGCCGTCGCTAGCTGGGCTGCTTGCCGATCTCGGCCAGGAACTCGTCGTTCGTGCGGAACTGCCCGAGGCGGTCGACGAGCAACTCGAGGCCGGCCGCTGCGCTGCCGTCGTTGGCCAGGCCGCTGAGCACCCGACGCAGCTTCCACACCTGCTGCAGCTGCTTGCGGTCGAAGAGCAGCTCCTCGTGGCGGGTGCTGCTCGCGTCGACGTCGATGGCCGGGAACACACGACGTTCGGCAAGACGCCGATCGAGCTTCAGCTCCATGTTGCCCGTGCCCTTGAACTCTTCGAAGATCGCATCGTCCATGCGGCTGTTCGTGTCCACCAGCGCGGTGGCCAAGATGGTGAGCGAGCCACCTTCCTCGGTGTTGCGGGCAGCACAGAAGAACTTCTTCGGCGGGTACAGCGCCCCGGCATCGATGCCGCCCGACAGGATGCGGCCGCTGGGCGGTGCTGCCAGGTTGTAGGCGCGACTGAGGCGGGTGATGCCGTCGACGATCATGACGACGTCCTTGCCGACCTCGACGAGGCGCTTGGCCTTCTCGATGGCCAGTTCCGCGACGTGCACGTGCTCTTCGCTGGGCCGGTCGAACGTACTGGCGATGACCTCGCCCTTCACCGTCCGCCGCATGTCGGTGACCTCTTCGGGCCGCTCGTCGATGAGCAGCACCATCAGCACGACATCGGGGTGGTTGTACTCGATGGCGGTCGCGATCGTCTTCATGATCGTCGTCTTGCCAGCCTTGGGCGGCGACACGATGATGCCGCGCTGGCCCTTGCCGATGGGCGAGATGAGGTCGATGATGCGCGACGCCATGTCGTGCGGGCTGTGCTCGAGACGAAGCTTCGAGTCGGGGAACAACGCCGTCAGATCCTCGAAACGCTTCCGCTCGCGGGCTGCCTCGGGCGTGCCGCCGTTGACGGTCTGAACCTCGAGCAGCGCCGGGTTCTTCTCGTTGCGACCCGCCGGGCGACTGAGGCCGGCGACGTGGTCGCCCTTGCGCAGGCCGTACTGGCGAGTGAGACGCACCGGCACGTAGGCGTCGTCGCGGCTGGGCAGATAGCCGTTGACGCGAAGGAAGCCGTAGCCCTCGTCGCGCAGGTCGAGGTAACCGCTGACCTCCACCGGGTCCTGGCTGACGAACTCGTTGCCGCGGTGCTGCGACTGCGGCTCGGCGGCGGGCTGCGGCGTCGCCACGGCCTCGTTGCCGGGCTGCGCGGCGCCCTCGCCGCCACCCTTGCTCTTGTTGCGGCGGCGGCGACGACGACGAGCGTTGCGGCTCTCGCCCTCGCCCTCGCCAGGCCCGTTCTCGTCGTCGTCGTCGTCATCGTCGTCATCGTCGTCGGCGGGCGCGCCGGTATCGGCACCGTTGCGGGGCTGAGCCGCCGGCTTCGCTGCGGGACGATGGTTCGACTTGGCGGCCGCTGCCGGCGCGGGCGGCGGCAGCTCGATCTCGCCCTTGCGCAACAGTTCGATCTCCCAATCGGCGAGGGGTTCACCGTCGGGTCCGAGCACCACCGCGGGGGCTGCAGCTGCGTCCGACGCTGCCGCGGCAGCGGTCGGAGTCGGACGGGCGACCGCTGGGGCGGGCGCCGCAGGGGCCTCGGAGGGTTGCTGACCGGCTCCCGTGGTCTCGAGGATCTTGTCGATCAGCGTCGCCTTCGATGCGCGGGCCGTGGTCTTGATGCCCAGGGCCTGCGCGATCGCCAGCAGTTGGTCCTTGTCCTTCGATTCGAGCATGGACTGCTCGAGTGCTTCCGCGGCCACCGGCCACCTGCTTTCTGGGAGTGCGAGACACCCGTGCGGCCCGACGGGTCACTGCGCCGCCGACCCCACCGCACGAGCGGGGGAATTCTCACCGCCGTCGGCCCCCATGCTTGGACGAGAGCCGGATTCGAGCGGGAAGGTCCGGGACACCCGGACGTGGTGACTGTAGCCAGGTCCCGCCACCCGCGACAACGCAAGCGGGTCAGGGGGTGAAGGTGGTGCGGACGAACGCCTGGATGGTGGCCAGGTCGTTCGGCAACGAGGTGACGTGCTCGGGCAGGTCGAACAGGTCGTGCAGGTGCGGTGGCAACGGTGGCCGGACGCCTGTGGCGCGTTCGACGGCGTCGGGGAACTTCGCCGGATGCGCGGTGGCCAGCGTGACGACCGGGCCACGCAGCGCACCCGCAGCTCGCAGCTTGGCCACGACGCCGACGCCCACCGCGGTGTGCGGGTCGAGCAACATGCCCGCCTCACGGTAGGTACGCGCGATGACCTCGAGCGTCTCGGCGTCGTCGCACCGCTCGGCCTGGAACACGCCCTCGACGAACTCGGCACGTTGGTCGGGCTCGATCGTGAGGCGACCCGAGGAACGGAAGTGCTGCAACTGCTCGGCGGTCGCCCCACCGTCGCGACCGTTCATCTCGAACAGCAGCCGTTCGAAGTTCGACGACACCTGGATGTCCATGCTCGGGCTGAGGCTGGGCACCACGGGCGCTGCGCTCATGTCGTTGTCCGCGAAGAAGCGGACCAGGATGTCGTTGGCGTTCGAGGCGACCACGAGCTGGTCGATGTTCGCGCCCATGCGCTTGGCGATCCAGCCTGCGAACACGTTGCCGAAGTTGCCGCTGGGCACGCACACGTTGACCGGTCCGACGAGCACGTCGCACGCGTTCACGTAGTAGACGATCTGCGCCATGACCCGCGCCCAGTTGATGCTGTTCACCGCAGACAGGCCCATCTGGTCGCGGAAGGGCGCATCGTTGAACATCGCCTTCACCATGTCCTGGCAGTCGTCGAAGGTGCCATCCACCGCGACGACCCGCACGTTGGGTGAGTCCACGGTCGTCATCTGCTTTCGCTGCACGTCGCTGGTACGGCCGTTCGGGTACAGGATGACGATGTCGACGTTGGCGCACGCCTTCACGCCGTCGATGGCAGCGGATCCGGTGTCGCCGCTGGTGGCGCCGACGATGGTGACGCGCTGCCCGCGGGCGCGCAGTACCTCGTCGAACATGCGACCCACCAGCTGGAGCGCAACGTCCTTGAACGCGAGCGTCGGCCCGTGGAACAGCTCCTGCACGAAGTGCCCGTCGTGCAACTGCACCAACGGCACCACTGCGGGATGGGCGAAGGTGCCGTAGGCCTCGCGGCACAGTCGGAGCACGGTGGCCTCGGGCATCTCGTCGCCGACGAACAACTGGATGATCTGCGCGGCACGCTCGGCGTAGGTGGCGTCGGGGGCTCGCGGCGGCAGTTCGGGCCACTCGGCCGGCACGTAGAGGCCACCGTCGGTGGCGAGACCAGCGAGCAGGGCATCGGTGAAGCCCAGCTCGGGCGCGACGCCGCGAGTGGAGACGTAGCGCACGGTCAGTTGCCGATCACTCGAAGAAGGCTGCCCACGTTGCGCACGACGTCGAGGCCACGCAGCTCGCGGACGGTGGCCTGCATGTCGGCCTCGCGCGCGGAGTGGGTGATGAACACCAGCCGCGCGTCGGAGCTCAGGCCCTCCTGCTCGGCTGCGCGGATGCTCACGTCGTGGCGGGCGAACACACCGGTGACGGCGTGCAGCACGCCAGGGCGGTCGGCGACGTCCATGCTCAAGAGGTACTCGGCCGACGTCTCGTCGATGGGTCGCACCTTGGCTCTGGCGAACGAGCCGAGCGAGCCGTGCGTACCCTTCGCGAGGTTCACCGCGCCGTCGATGACGTCGCCGAGCACGGCGCTGGCGGTGGGCGACCCGCCAGCCCCGCGGCCGTAGAACATGAGCGACCCGACGGCCTGACCCTCGACGAAGACGGCGTTGTAGCTCTCGCGGACGCTGGCCAACGGGTGGGTACGGGGCACCAGTGTCGGGTGCACCCGCACGGCGATCTCGCCGGTCGCGGGATCGGCCTCGGCGATGCCGAGCAGCTTCACGACGTACCCGAGCCGTGTGGCCATGGCGATGTCGTGCGACGAGACACGGCTGATGCCCTCGTGGTACACGTCGCCGGCGACGACCTTCGCGCCGAAGGCCACCGTGGCGATGATGGCGGCCTTGGCGCCGGCGTCGAAACCCTCGACGTCGGCCGTGGGGTCGCGTTCGGCGAACCCCAGCGCCTGTGCCTCGGCGAGGGCCGCGGCATAGTCGGTGCCCTCCTCGGTCATCTTCGTGAGGATGAAGTTGGTGGTGCCGTTGATGATGCCCATCACCCGGGTGATGGGCTCGCCGCGAAGACTCTCGCGCAGGGCGCGGACGATCGGGATTCCTCCGGCTACTGCCGCTTCGAACAGCAGATCGACGCCGGCCTCGTCAGCTGCAGCGAAGAGCTCGACACCGACGTTGGCGAGCAACTCCTTGTTCGCCGTGACCACCGGTTTTCCGTTGCGCATCGCCGTGGTGATCAGCTCGCGAGCAGGCTCGATGCCGCCGATGACCTCGACCACGAGGTCGATGTCGGGGTCGTTGACGACGTCGTGCGCGTCGCGGGTGAGGACGCCGTCGGCGAGCAGCACATCGCGGGGCGCACTGAGGTTCCGTACCGCGACCCGGGTCACCTCCAGCCGCACACCGGTGCGCGCCTCGATGGCGTCGGCTTGCGTGCCGACGAGGTCGACGAGCGCTGCGCCGACGTTTCCACACCCCAGTACACCGAGCCTGATCTGCCGTGTCACGTGGTGCAGGCTACGAGTTCGGAGGCGACCTCGGGAAACAGATTGGTGAACGGGCGGTGACGACGTCGACGTCAGCGTCCGAGACGATGCGCACGTTCGACCCCTCGCACGATGTCGTCGAAGTGCCGGCGCGACAGCACCGCTCCCTCGCGCCGAACCGCCTCGGGCACCACGTCGAGCAGTCGGTCGACCTTGGCGTAGCTGGGTCGACCCTCGCGATCCCATGAGCCCGTACCCACCGCTACCTGGAGTTCGTTGTCCTTGACCTTGGAGGTGAGGGGCACACCGAGCAGGTGGTCGCCGCGACGGCCGATGATCGCGATCGGCCGGTCCTTGCCCTGACTCGGGGCGGCGTCGACGACCGGCGGCGCGGCTGCTGCGTCGACTTCGAGGAGCCGAACAGTTGCGCCAGTGCGTCGATCAGCTGGCTCGTCAGACCACGTCGCATCGCACCAGGTCCTCGTAGGTCTCGCGCCGCACCACCAGGCGGTGCGCACCGTCGTGGACGAACACCACCGGCGGGCGAGTGAGCTTGTTGTAGTTGCTGGCCATGCTGTGCCCGTAGGCCCCGGTGACAGGGGTGGCCAGCACATCGCCGACCTGCACCCCCGCGGGCAGTGCCGCGTCGAAGATGAGCACGTCGCCGCTCTCGCAGTGCTTGCCCACCAGACGGGCGCGCTGCGGACGAGTCGCCGTGACCGCGCGCGGCAGGAAGGCCTCGTAACCACTGCCGTACAGCACGGGACGGGGGTTGTCGCTCATGCCTCCGTCGACCGACACGTACGTGCGGATGCCGGGAAGGTGCTTCACGGTGCCGACCTCGTAGACGGTGATCGCCGCTTGGGCGACGATGCTGCGACCGGGTTCCACGCTGACGTTGCTGCGCACCCCGAGCGCCTGGCAGGCGTCGAGCAACACGTTGCCCCACTGCGTGATGCTCGGAGCCTCTTCGCCCTCGACGTAGGCCACCCCCAGGCCACCGCCGAGCACGAGTTCGGGAAGATCGAGCGGCGACGCGAACGCGGCCATGACCTCGGCGGCCTTGGCGAAGCTGGACGCATCGAACACGTTGCTGCCGATGTGGCAGTGCACACCGACCAGTCGAACGCTCGGCGAGGTGCGCATCCGTTCGATGGCCCGATGCGCGTCGCCGTTGCCCAGGTTGAAACCGAACTTGCTGTCGTCCTGGCCGGTGGCGATGAACTCGTGGGTGTGGGCGTGCACGCCGGGCGTGATGCGGGCCAGAACGTCGGGGACGGGCAGGCCTTCGGCGTGCAGCAGATCGAGCCGGTCCAGCTCGTCGAAGCTGTCGACGACGACGTGGCGCACGCCCTCGGTGAGCCCCATGCGCAGCTCGGCCGTGCTCTTGTTGTTGCCGTGCAACGTGAGCGCCGAGGCCGGCACGCCCGCATGCAACGCGACGAAGAGTTCGCCACCGCTCGCCACGTCGAGCAACATGCCCTCCTCGTACGCGAGGCGAGCCATCGCGCCACAGAGGAACGCCTTCGTGGCGTAGACGGCGCGGTCGGGGCCGAACGTGCGGACCGCTTCGCGGCAGCGTGCCCGCAGATGCGCCTCGTCATAGACGAACAGCGGCGTCCCGTACTGGGCGGCGAGGTCGAGGACCGAGCAGCCCCCGATGGTGAGCGTGCCGTCGTCGGCGACGGCAGCGGTGTCGGGCAGCAGCGAGAGCGGGACGGGATTCACGTCACATCCGTTCCGGGGCGTCGATGCCCAGCAGGGCCAAGCCCTGCTGCAGCACGCGGGCAGTGAGGTCGCACAAGGCCAGCCGCGACTCGCGGGTGGCCTCGTGCCCGTCCTTCAACACGGGGCACGCCTCGTAGAACGCGGTGAACGTCTGCGCCAGCTCGAACAGGTACGTGCACAGCTTGTGCGGACTGAACCTGTCGAGCGTGTCGTGCACCGCCGTGTCGAACTGGAGCAGCTGCAACGCGAGCGCACGCTCTTGCGGCTCCCGCAGCGAAGGGATCACGTCGCGCACGGAGGCGCGCTCCACGCCGCCGCGACGGAAGATGCTGCAGATGCGGGCGTGCGCGTACTGCAGGTACGGCGCCGTGTTGCCCTCGAACGACAACATGCGATCCCAGTCGAACACGTAGTCCTTGATGCGGTCGCTGCTCAGTTCGGCGTACTTCAACGCCCCGATGCCGAGCACGCGGCCGATCTCGTCGCGCTCGTCGGCGGACAGATCGGTGCTGCGCTCGGCCATCACCGCGCGACCACGTTCGATGGCACCCTCGACCAGATCGAGCAGCATCTCGGGCTCGCCGCTGCGACTCTTCATCATCTTCCGATCGGCACCCAACACACTGCCGTTGTTCACGTGGACCGCTCGTGCCGGCGGCACCAGCACGCCGAGCATCTCGGACACCTTGAACACCATCTGCAGGTGTTGGCTCTGCGGCGTGCCGATGCAGTACACGAGCAGTGTGGCGTGCAGGCGTTCGACACGGTCGAGCACACAGGTGATGTCGCTGGTCGCATAGTTGAACCCACCGGTGCGCGCCTGCACGATGAGCGGCAGCGGGTCGCCTTCACGGTTGGTGAAGCCCGGCACCCACACCACCTTGGCGCCGTCGCTCTCGGCGAGCAGGCCCGCCTGCTCGAGCCGGTCGAGCATGGCCGGCATGAGCGGCTGGTAGAAGCTCTCGCCGACGATGTCGTCGCGACGGAGCAGCACCCCGAGCTTGCCGTACACCACGTCGAAGTAGTCGGCCGACTTGTCGACGAGCTTCTGCCAGATGGCCATGGTGGCGGGGTCGGTGTGGCTCTGCAGCAGGGTGACCCTGGCGCGGGCACGTTCCTTGAACTCGTCGCTCGCGTCGAACTTCGCTCGTGCGGCCTTGTAGAAGGCACTCGGATCCGACAGGTCGATGGTGAGTTCAGCATCGACGCCGCCGAGGTCGACCATGTGCTCGATGAGCATGCCGAAGGGCGTGCCCCAGTCGCCGATGTGGTTCTCGCGGACGACCGTGTGACCGACGAACACGAGCATCCGCACGAGTGCGTCGCCGATGAGCGTGGTGCGCAGGTGACCGACGTGCATCTCCTTGGCCACGTTCGGTGCCGAGTAGTCGACCACCGCGACTTCGGGTGTGGCGGGCCGCACGCCGAGGTGGGCGTCGGCGCCCGCAGCGGCGAGCTGCGCGGCCAGGAACTCGGGGGTGAACGTGAGGTTGATGAAGCCGGGGCCGGCGACCTCGACGGCGCTGCACACGTCGACGAGCAGGCCGGTGGCGACGACGGCCTCGGCCACCTCGCGCGGGTTCTTGCCGAGCTGCTTCGCCAGCGCGAGCGCGCCGTTGGCCTGCGCATCGGCACGGTCGCTCGGCCGCACCACCGGGTCGATGTCGTCGACGGGCAGGCCCGTGGCGCGGGCGAACGCCTCGCGCAACGTGGCGGCAACGGTGTGGAGGGGATCGGCCATGGTGCGACGATCGTACCGGCCACCCCACGTCGGGGCCCGACCCGTTGTGCCGTTCAGCCGGCGTTGCGCCACCAGTCGGCGAGGAACGCCGCGGCGCCGAGGTACAGCGGCTCGTACTGCGCGTCGTCGTCGGCCGCGTGCCGGCACGCCAGCGTGAACTTCACGAGGTGGGCGTCCTCGTGCAACGCGGCGGCGGTGGCGACGTCGGTCCACGTCGCGTCGGGGGCGCGCCCGGGCTCGATCGTCTCGGGCAGGTCGACGGTGCCGTGTGCGGCGCGGAAGCCGACCATGAAGGTGCCCGCGACCGCGAGCGCCGTGCGCGGGGTCGCTCCCGCACCGGCCAGCGACATGACGGCCTGCGGCATGGTGAGCGCGTGGGTCCAGCCGTACGGCGCCTGTTCGGGGTCGTCGTGCAGCATGCTCCAGGCGGCGACACGGGTGAGCGTGCGCTGCGCGGCTGCCACGTCGAAGCGGTCGGCCAGCACCGGCGCGAGCAGCGTGCGAGCGACGCCTGCGTCCTGCACCTGCGACATGAGCGGGAAGATGAAGTCGCTGCCCGGCCGGCCGAGTCGCGGTGTGGCCCTCAGGGCGTCGTACAGCGAGTCGGGATCGCCCGCGGCGCGCACGTCGCGGTGCCAGTCGATCTGCCAGTCGGGGCGCCGGGCGAGGCTGCGCAACGGGCCGCGCAGCAGGGCGACCGACTGCACCGGACGCACCCGACCGAGCAGGGCGAACCCGATCGGGGCATGACCGGCGGCGGCGAGCGACGTGACCAGACCTTCGCCCAGCAGGCCCGTCGCCTCCGCGGGCGAGACGGTGGGGAGCAGCGCGACGGCAAGGGCGTCGACGGCGTCGAGTTCGCCGGCGCGCACGGCGGCGAGCAGGCGGGAGGCTGCCTGCTCGGGCGAGCTGTCGACACGTGTGAGTTGCGCGGGAGACGGAGTGTCGACCGGGTCGCCGGCGGCGGCGGCGTAGCGGTCGGCGAACTCGGCGATCACGGCCACGGCGTCGTCATGTCGTGCCGGTGCGACGTGCGACAACAGGCCGATGCGAGCCAGCATCTCGAGCGGGGCGTGCAGCGTGAACGAGTTCTCGACGGTGGCCTTCGGGACGGTGATGGTGTCGACCGCACGCTGCAGGACGTGCTGGACATTGGGGGCGATCGTGGTGTTGGGGACGGAATGCATGTCAACACTGAACCACTTCAAGTTAACTTGAAGTCAAGGACTTTCTCAGGAGATGTCATGACCGCCGACCACGACCACCACGACCACCACGACCTGCTCACCATCGGCGAGGTCGCCGCCCGCGCTGGCGTCGCCACCAGTGCGCTGCGCTTCTACGAAGACGCCCGGCTGCTCGCACCGGCCGGTCGTACCGACGGCAACCGCCGCCAGTACCACCGCGACGCGCTCCGCCGTGTCGCGTTCATCCGCAGCGCGCAGCGGGTGGGTTTGTCGCTCGACGACATCCGCGCCGCGCTGGCCACGCTCCCCGACGGGCGCACCCCGACGTCGGCCGACTGGACCCGCCTGTCGTCGAGTTGGCGGAGCCGCCTCGACGAGCAGATCGCTCTCCTCGAACAGTTGCGTGACGACCTCGACTCGTGCATCGGTTGCGGCTGCCTGAGCCTGGAGCGTTGCGCCCTGTACAACCCGGGCGACGCCGCAGCACGGCTGGGTACCGGACCTCGCTACCTGCAGGGCGACACCTCGGCCGACGCGATCGCCATTGCCGCGCACCCCCCGGCGGTCGATATGGTGTCGGCGTCCTCGTCGCCTCGACGGCGCGGAACCCCGCCCTCGTAGCTCAGGGGATAGAGCAACGGTTTCCGGAACCGTGTGTCGGAGGTTCGAATCCTTCCGGGGGCGCCATTTGGCGTGGACAGCGGTACTGACCTGGGCGAACGACCAGCGCGGTAGTGTCGACGGAGGCCGATGGAGGAACTGGTGAACGTCCCGGATGTACTGGTGGTCGGGCGTCTCAGCGTCGACCTGTATCCCGATGTGGTCGGACGTCCGCTCGCTGACGCGTCGGTGTTCCGCTCGGCAGTCGGTGGGACATCGGCCAACGTCGCCGTGGCCGCATCCAGGCTCGGGCGCCGTGCAGCGCTGATCACCAAGGTGGGCAACGATCCGCTCGGCCGTTACGCACGTGCCGCGCTGGAACGCCACGGCGTCGACGCGAGCCGCGTCACGACGCACCCGACGCTTGCCACGCCAGTGGTGTTCATCGAACTGGACCCACCGACCGAACCGTCGATCTGGTTCTACCGAAAGCCGTCGGCCCCTGACGAGTTCCTGACTGTCGACGACCTCGATCTCGACCTCGTTCGCTCCGTGCCGGTGCTGTGGGTCCCGGGTGGCGCACTGGCATTCGAGCCGTCGGCCTCGACGATGACCGCGATGTTGCGGGAACGGGACCGTCGAGCCCACACCGTGCTCGACATCGACTACCGCCCGATGTTCTGGCCCTCGCCGGCAGCAGCAGGCGCGGCCGTCCGACCGCTGCTCGACCATGTCACCGTCGCCGTCGGCAACCGTGAGGAGTGTGCCGTCACGGTGGGAACAGCCGATCCCGATCGAGCTGCCCAACGGATGCTCGACCACGGCGTCGCGCTGGCGATCGTCAAGATGGGGCCCGACGGTGTGCTCGCAGTGACTGCCGACGGAACCTCGGTCGTCGTTCCGCCGACACCGGTCGAGGTCGTCTGCGGGCTTGGAGCAGGCGATGCATTCGGAGGCAGCCTGATCGACGGTCTCGTTCGTGGCGCGACGTCTGGCCCGGCCCTCGCCGACCTGCTGCGCCGGGCCAACGCCGCCGGCGCGATCGTCGCGTCGAGGCTGCTGTGCAGCGACGACATGCCGACGAGCGACGAAATCGACGTGATGCTCGCCACCGGAGTACCACCCACACGTGTCGAGGGAGACAGACCATGAACCCGTCATCGAGACCGCCGGCCAGCGTCACCCAGGCCGGCGTCACCCCGGCCAGCGCCAGCTGGCGGTTCCTGTCGTTCGCCGTTCATCGCCCGGCAACACCGACCTCGGTCGGGCTCGCCGATCAGGAGCTGGCGATCGTGCCCCTCAGCGGATCGATCACGGCATCGGTCGATGGCCGAGATGTCGAGCTCAGCCGGACATCGGTCTTCGACCAGATGCCGCACGTGCTCTACGCACCTCCCGGTGCCTCGGTCACGATCGAGGGCACCGGAGAATGCGCGGTGGGATCGGCCCCTGCGGTCGGCCGGTACGACGTGCGGGTGTTCGCTCCGAGCGAGATGCGCACCGAGATCCGCGGCGGCGGCGCGGCGCGCCGTCAGGTGGTCCACCTGCTCAACGCACCGATGCCTGCAGAACGCCTGATCCTGTTCGAGGTGTACGTGCCACGCGGCTCGTGGTCGGGGTGGCCGCCGCACTGTCACGACGGCTACGGCGGGTCGCCGTATCTCGAAGAGACCTACTACTTCCGCACCGACCCGGCCAACGGGTTCTGCCTGCACCGCAACTGGCGCGATGACGAGCCGTTCGACGAGACGTTCGTGGCTCACGACGGCGGTGTGGTCACCGTCCCGAAAGGCTTCCACTGCAGCGTCGGCTCGCCTGGGTCGCACATGTACTTCCTCAACTACCTTGCGGGCGAGCTCGAGGACGAAGCCCGTTCGACCCCTCCGTGCTTCCATGCCGACTACACCTGGATCGAATCCGACTGGGACGCGAACGGCTGGGCCTTGCCAAAGGTGACCCCGTGAGGCGCACAACCTCGGCGGCGGTCCGGATGGCATCGGTCCGATGATCGACCGGTCAGCGCTGGCGCCGGTGCTCGACGACGGTGGCCGGTTCGCCATCCTCGCGCTCGACCATCGCGACTCGCTGCGGGCCGAGTTCGACGCGGCGCATCCCGAACGCGTCGCGCTCGACGACCTCGTCCGGTTCAAGCTCGATGTGGTCGACGCGTTCGGGGCTCGGCCGTCTGCAGTAATGCTCGATCCCGAGACGTCGATCGACCAGATCCTCGTCGCGGGACTGCTTCCTCCAGGTGTTGGCTCGTTGTGCGCACTGGAGGCCCAGGGCTATCTCGGCACCGAAGCTGTCACCAACATGCTGCTCGATGGTTGGGACCCGGCACGTGCCCAGGCGGTCGGAGCGAGCGCCGCGAAGTTGTTGGTGCTCTACCGTCCCGATCGTGGTGCGGTGACCGATGCGCAGGACCGGCTCGTGCGAACCGTCATCGACGGATGTTCGGCGGTCGGTCTGCCGGTCTTCGTGGAACCGGTTCCCTACGACGTGACCGGTGTGGACGATCGCGAGCGGACCGTGCTCATGTCTGCCGAGCGGCTCGGCGGGTTCGGCCCCGACGTGCTGAAGATGCCGTTCCCGTCGGACCACACGCACCCCGAGCGGTGGGAATCGAGTTGTCGTCGGATCGGCGAGGTGACCGATGTCCCGTGGGCAGTCCTCTCGTGGGGTGCACCGTTCGACACCTTCCTGCACCAGACCGAGGTGGCCTGTGCCAACGGTTGCTCGGGGTTCATGGCCGGTCGGGCCATCTGGGGCGACTCGATCCATGCCGGTGATCGCGGTGCGCACCTGCGGGCCGTCGCCATCCCCCGGTTCGACGCCCTCGTGGCGGCGAGTGCCGGTGCCACCCCGATCCTGTGATCAGAACGGCACCACCGTCGCGAGCAGCTCGTCGGCCGGCACCCGGCCACTGAGGGTCCGGCAGAACTCGACCGCGTCGAGCGACATCGACGTGCCGTTCTCACCCGCCACGAAGCTGCCACCGATCGGGCCGGTGAGCGTCAACTCGAACGGGCGACCGTGGCGGCGAGCCCACTCGGCCACCACGTCGGCGACGATGCGGCCGTCGTGGGCCGGCACGAGCTCTGGCGACCGACCGACTGCACGAGCGGCATCGATGCGGTGCATCCACAGGTCGCGTAGATAGATGGTGTCGATCAGATAGCCCAGCTTCCATCGCTCGATCACCGGCCCGTCGACCTTCATGCTCACTCCGGAGCGAATCCACCTCGGCAGCCGCGTGCGATGGCGCACCGCACGTGGTGTCGCCGCCGCGAGTCGCTCGAGCAGCTCGGCCGGCTGCATCGCGGCGCGAGCCGCGACCTGGACCGCCGACAGGTTCGCCTCGAGGGGGCCACCGGAGTGGTGCCGGCGGCGCATCGCCGACGTCATCTGACGCATCATCTCGACCGGGGCGGCACCCTCGCACGCACCGAGCACGTGCAGATACATGCACCGCACGTCCCAGTCGGGACAGTCGGGCACCATGGTCGACCAGTCGCCATCGTCCAACGTGCGCAGGAACCGCAGCGTGGTGTCGAGCTCGACGGATTGCAGCGCCATCGCTTCGCTGTGCGAGTGCGGTTCGAGCTCGGTGACGTCGATGGCGCTCATCGACGTTGCACCGTGTGCTCGAGCAACATGTCGACCGCGTCGTCGACGAGCCGCGCCCATCGATCGCCGCCGGGATCGTTGGCGATCTGTTGTGATGCGAGACCGGTCATGACGGCCGTCCACAGGTCGAGGCGGTCCTCATCGACGCCGAGCCGGACAGTCGTGCGCCGCATCTCGTCGAGCACCTCCACCGCCACCGCGTAGCCGGCGGGTGACGGCTCGAACCCCGGGACCGTGCGCAGGAAGAGCAGTTGGAACCGCACCGGGTCCTCCACGCAGAACCCGAAGAAGCGATGGGCGTCGGCCCGCGCCGTGGCGACGTCGACCACATCGTCGACCCGCCCGGAACCCATGTGCGTCCGGAACGAGGCATACCCCTGATGGAACATCGCGTCGTAGATCTCGTGCTTGGACGCGAAGTAGGCGTAGAGCGACTGCGCCTTCATGCCCACTCGCGCACCGAGGTCGCGCATCGTCCACCCGGTCAGGCCCTCGGCGGCGGCCAACACCCACGCGGCGTCGACGATCTCGGCCTGCGTGTCGCGACGGCGCAACGCCCGTCGCCCCATCACTTCGTCGGCGCCGACCGTCGATCCGGCACCCATCGCGTTGACTGACATAGTTCGTTACTATGAACTTAGTCAGTTGATTCGTCAACCCATGGGACGCAGCAAGATGGTTCGACCACATCAGGAGGGTCCGCATGTCCATCACCACCTTCGACGACGCACGCCGGGCCATCGAGCGGGGCACACCGGCTGCCGACGCCGCCGCAGCACTCGTCGCGACCCTCAGCGAGCACGAGAAGCTGTGGTGCCTCGATGGTGATGCTCCGACCTGGGCGGGACTGAAGTTCCTCGCCGACGACGGCTACCACAAGTCCGTCTTCGTGGGCGCCGAGCTCGAGCGGATCGGCATGCCGGGCATTCGTTTCTCCGATGGGCCACGCGGTGCCGTCGTCGGAAACGCCACCGCCTTCCCGGTGCCGATGGCTCGCGGCGCGACCTGGGACCTGGACCTCGAGGAGCGCATCGGCGAGGCGATCGGGAGCGAGTTGCGCGCTGTCGGCGCCAACCTCACGGGCGCAGTGTGCATCAATCTGCTCCGCCATCCGGCCTGGGGTCGCGCCCAGGAGACCTACGGCGAGGACCCCCACCACGTCGGCGAGTTCGGCGCCGCCCTGACACGCGGCCTGCAACGTCACGTGATGGCGTGCGTGAAGCACTTCGCGTGCAACTCGATGGAGAACGCCCGCTTCACCGTCGACGTCCAGGTCGACGACGTGGCCCTCCACGAGGTGTACCTCCCCCACTTCCGCCGCGTCGTCGACGAGGGCGTCGCGTCGGTGATGTCCGCCTACAACAGCGTCAACGGCGAGTGGTGCGGGCAGAGCCGACACCTGCTCACCGACGTGCTGCGCGACGAATGGGGGTTCGAGGGGTTCGTCATCAGCGACTGGATCCTCGGCGTGCGCGACGCAGCGACATCGGTGATCGCCGGCCTGGACATCGAGATGCCGTACCGCATGGTGCGCCAGCAGCACCTGCCTGCAGCCATCGAAGGCGGAGACGTGACCTGGGCCGACGTCGACCGCAGCGTGACGCGCACCATCGCCACCCTGCTCCGCTTCGACCGGGTGCTCTCCGCACCGGCGTCGATCGACGTGCTCGGTTCGCCCGAGCATCGGGCCCTCGCCCGCGAGACGGCGGCGAGATCCGTGGTGCTGCTGCGCAACGAGCCGGTCGACACCTCTCCGGTCCTGCCACTCGATCCCGCGCAGCGCGTCGCTGTCATCGGCCGCCTCGCCGACACCGTCAACATCGGTGACGGCGGGTCGAGCGACGTGTGGGACCTGTCGTGCCGCACCGTCCTCGTCGGCCTCCGAGACACGATCGCCGACGTGGTGCACGACGACGGAGCGGACCTCACGCGAGCTGCGGCCACCGCAGCGGCGGCCGACATCGCGATCGTCGTGGTCGGGTACACCTACCTCGACGAGGGTGAGTACATCGGCGAGACCGATGCGTCGTTGGTGGCGCTGTTCCCTCCCGGCGACGAGCCCGACGTGGTCGATCGGTTCCACGCCAGCCTCAGGGATCTTCCGCCGTCGACGAAGCCCGAGCGCATGGCCGACCGGCCGCGGATGTTCAGTCGGGGCGGCGACCGCGATTCGCTGCGCCTTCGACCCGACGACGTGGCCCTCATCCGCACCGTCGCCGCGGCGAACCCGCGCACGGTCGTCGTCATCCAGGCCGGCAGCGCCGTCATCACCACCGAATGGAACCAGGAGGTACCTGCGATCGCGCAGGCCTGGTACGGCGGGGCGGAGGCCGGGGCAGGTCTGGCCGACGTGCTGCTCGGTGTCGTCAACCCGTCGGCGCGTCTGCCGTTCACGGTGCCGGCCGAAGAGGCGGACCTCCCTGTGTTCGAGCGCGATGCCACGACCTTCACCTACGACCGCTGGCACGGCTGGTGGCGGGCCGCTCGCGATGGCATCCGACCAGCCCACCCGTTCGGCTTCGGACTGTCGTACACGACGTTCGCCATCGCCGACGCCGCGACGACGGTCGACGGGCCACGCGTTCTGGTGCGAGGGACGGTGGAGAACACCGGCGGGCGCGACGGGGCCGACGTCGTGCAGGTCTACGCACACCTGCCCGACACCGACGCGCCCGCGAGGTTGATCGGGTTCGCCCGGGTCGACGTCGCTGCCGGGTCAGCCGCAGCGTTCCACATCGACATCCCGCTCTCGCGCCTCGAAACGCGCGACCCGGCAGGGCGCGCCTGGCGCGCGGCGACGGGCCCGCACACGATCACGGTCGCACGGTTCGCAGGCGACCCGGACGCGATCTCCTCGGACCTCGAGCTCTGAACCAGAGGTAACGTCGGAGCATGCTCTCCCGCGGCACCGTCGCACCCCGGTTCTCGCTGCCCGACCAGCACGGCGACGTGGTCGACCTCGCCGGCCTCCGCGGCACCTGGGTGCTGCTCTGGTGGTACCCGAAGGCCGCGACACCTGGTTGAACGGTCCAGGGTCAGGGCCTGCGTGACAGCGCCCAACGCTTCGATGAACTGCACGCCGTCATCCTCGGCATCTCGTTCGACACCCAGGCAGAGAACCTCGCCTTCTCCGAGGCCCAGGAGTTCCCCTTCCGGCTGCTGAGCGACACCGACCACCGGGTCGCCGCCGCGTATGAGGTGATGCGCGACGCAGGCGACCCGTACTCGAACTATCCGCGCCGTCACAGCTATCTCATCGACCCACAGGGCGTCGTCGTCCGCGCCTACGACGTCACCGACGTCGCCGGACACGCTCAACAGGTCGTCGACGACCTCGTCGAGCTCGGCGCTGCCGGCCCAGGATGAGCGACACCCCGTTCACCGAGCAGATCGAGCCGCGTGTCCGCGACGATGCGGCCGACGCCGCGGCACTCCGCGGCAAGGTGCTCGCGGTCACTCGAGGCGGTGCTCGCGCTGCGGTGCTCGGCGTGAACGACGGTCTGGTCACGAACGTCTGCCTCATCCTGGCCGTGGCGGGCGCCACGGCGACGAACAGCGACGTTCGAATCGCCGGGTTCGCCAGCCTGATCGCCGGCGCGTTCTCGATGGCCGCAGGCGAATGGGTGAGCGTACGCAGCCAGGTCGAGCTCTACCAGGGGATGCTCGTCGAACTCCGCGTGCTCATCCGTCGCAACCCGAAGCTCATCCTCGGTGAGCTCACCGAACACCTCGTCGAATCCGGCTTCGCTCGAGACACCGCGCAGCGCGTCGCCACCGAGCTTCCGCTCGGCGAGCGTCAGTTCCTCGACTTCTGCGCGAAGACGATGTTCGGACTCGACCCGAACGAGCTGGGGTCACCGGCCACCGCCGCCCTCAGTTCGCTGGCGTTGTTCACCGTCGGCGCCGCAGTGCCGCTCGCGCCGTGGTTCGTCACCGACGGCACCACTGCGGTCATCGCCTCCGTCGTCGCCACCGCGATCGCCAGCATGGCGGTCGGGGCGTGGGTCAGCCGATCGGCCGACCGGCCGATCGGCGTGGGCGCCTCGCGGCAGCTGTTCATCGTCATCGCCACCTCGGCCGTCACCTACGGCATCGGTCGCGCGTTCGGCACCGCCATCGCCTGACCCCGACACGATCGGGGTTGCGCGACAACGGGCTCGGCTAGGTTCCCGCCATGGCCGATGCCCCCACGGTCGACGTCCTCGACGCCGACAGCCCCTCTTCCGACGATCCCACCGGCCCTGCCGATCGCCCGACCTGGCGCACCAGCCTGTTCCGTCGACCCACCTGGGGCGCACTGGTGTTGGCGCTGCTGTTCTGGTGGGAGTCGCTGTCGCCCACCCTCATGCCGCGAACGGCCACCTCGCAGGCCGCGGTCAGTGCGGTGTGCATCGGCATCGCGCTCATCGTCGGCACGTTCGTCGGATGGTGCTTCCACCACCTCCTCGCTCGGTTCTGGAAGCCCGTGCCGGTCCGCGTCCGGCGCATCGCGTGGCTGACGCTGGCCATCGCCAGCGTCGTCGTGCTCGTCGCCGGGCTCGGCGTGTGGCTGCCCTGGCAGAACGACCACCGCGACCTGATGGGCATGGACCACCTCTCGGCCACCAGCCTCGTGCCACTCGTGCTGCTCACCCTCGTGCTCACCGCGTTCCTGATGCTGCTCGGTCGAGTGGTGTGGCGTGGCATCCGCGCCTTGAACCGTTGGGTCAACCGGCACCTGCCGCGCACCGCCGCGACGTGGGTGACGATCGTCGTTGTCGTCCTGGCCGTCCGCTGGGTGGCGAGCAGCGCGTTCGAGGGCTTCGACTCGTGGGCCCGCAACCAGTTCGGCGCGGTCGACAACGGCACCGAGGAAGGGGTCGAGCAGCCGCAGGACCCGACGGTCTCGGGCGGCCCCGACTCGCTCATCCCGTGGGACACCCTCGGCAGTCAGGGTCGCACGTTCGTCGCGCGAGCCACTCCCGAAGCCGACCTGCAGTCGTTCGCCGACGGCGGCGCCAACAGTGCCGCCAGCGGTGAGGTGTTGCGCCCCATCCGCATCTATGCCGGCCTGCAGTCGGCCGACGATGCCGAGGGCCGTGCCGAACTGGCGGTACAGGACCTCGAGCGCGCCGGCGGCTTCGACCGCGAGATCCTCGTGGTCACCACCGTCACCGGTACCGGCTGGGTGGACCCCGACGCAGCACGGGCGGTCGAGATGCTCTACGGCGGCGACACCGCGATGGTCGCCATTCAGTACTCGTTCCTCCCCAGCTGGATCTCGTTCCTGGTCGACACCGACGTCGCCCAAGAGGCCGGCAGCGAGTTGTTCAACGCCGTCTCGACCCGCTGGGCCGAGATGCCCGAAGCCAGCCGACCGAAGCTCGTGGTGTTCGGTCAGAGCCTTGGCTCGATGGGGGCCGAAGCCGCCTTCGTCGGCCACGACGCGCGCAGCAGCGTGGCCAACATGGTGGCCCGCACGGACGGTTTGCTGTTCACCGGCCCCACGAACTCGAACCGCGTCTGGCAGCAGATCACGGCCGCACGTGACGACGGCTCGACCGCATGGCGCCCCGTGTACCGCGACGGCGAGCACGTGCGATTCGCCAACCGCATCGACGAGATCGTCCCTGCCGACCCCAACTGGGAAGGCACGCGGATCCTCTACATCCAGCACCCCTCCGACCCGGTGACGTTCTGGAGCTTCGACATGCTGCTCCAGGAGCCCGAGTGGATCCACGACCCCACGGGCTACGACGTCCCCGACCGGGCGCACTGGTTCCCGGTGGTCACCTGGGCGGCCGGCGTCGCGGACCTGGCAGCCGGTTTCGGCGCGGCGCCCGGCTACGGCCACGACTACAGCATCTCGTTCGTCGCCGGCTGGGCCGCAGTGGCACCGCCCGACGGGTGGACCGACGCCGAAACCATTCGCCTGCAGGAGTTCCTGAGCACGAGCTGAGCACGGAGTGCACAGAGCGCACGGACTGAGCGAGTGACGGTCAGCCGCGTTCGGCCTCTGGCTGCGACGCGAACAGGTTCAGCCCGAGGCGCTCGGCGAGATACCGCGTCAACTCCTGCCCGCGGACGCTGTTGCCGGCCTCGTCGAGCGGGGGCGCGAACGTCCCGATCGCGCCCTTGCCGGGGGCGATGGTCACGATCCCACCGCTCACGCCGCTCTTGCCCGGCAACCCCACCTCGTACAGCCAGTCACCCGAACGCTCGTAGAGTCCTGCAGTCGCCAGCACGGCGAGCACCCGCATGCACGTGTCGGCCGAGACCACCCGCAAGCCGGTCACCGGGTTCACTCCGCCGTCGGCCAGCGTGGCGCCCATCACGGCCAGGTCGGTGGCACTGACCCCGAGCGAGCACTGTCGTGTGTACACCTCGGTCGCTCCGTCGGGATCGAAGTACATGCGGTCGTAGCTGTCGAGCAGATGGGCGATGCCCTGATTCCGACGGTTGCTCGCCATCTCGGACTCGAACACCGCTTCGTCGATCTGCAACGGCCGGCCCGCGAACCCGGACAGACCGTCGAGCACGAAGGCCCACTTCGCATCGACCGTGTCGCCCGGCACCAGCGACGTCGTCGCGATCGCACCGGCATTCACCATCGGGTTGATCGTCCGGTCGTCGCCCAGTTCGATGGCCATCACCGAATTGAACGGGAGACCGGTGCTGTTCACGCCCAGCTTGGAGCGAGCCTCGTCGTGGCCGATGAGATCGCACACCAACGCGAAGACGAACGGCTTCGACACGCTCTGGATGGAGAACTCGTGCGTCGCGTCGCCCACCTGGAACACGCGACCGCGGGTGCCGACGATCGCCGCACCGAACCAGTCGGGTGACGCGCAGGCAAGGGCCGGAATGTAGTCGGCGACCACACCCTCGCGGTGACGCGCCGCGCGGGCGTACGCCCGTTCGAGCACGTCGCTCACGTCGGCGTCGGACGGGAGGTGGCCCGTCGAGATCAACGCGCGGAGATCGTCGTCGTGGTCGTCCATGGCGCCACGGTACCGAACCGCGTCGTACGAAAACGCGGGAACCGAGTTGGGGTGGCGAAGCGTCGTACCGGCATGCGCCTCTCTCGTCGTCTCCTCGCCGTCACCGGATCGATCGTCGTGCTCGCCTCGGCGACGGCGTGCGGCGACGATCGCATCGCAGGGAACTCGATCGACACCAGCACCTCGGCGACGATCGCGCCGACGACCACGCCGACGACCACCGCCCCGGCACCGTTCGTCGCGCTCCGGTGGGTCGACGACGGCGGGTGCGTCGTCATGGGTCCGAACTGCCCCACCTTTGTCGTGTGGAGCGACGGCTCGGTCGAGATCTCGCGCACCGGCGAGACGACGCCGCCCGAGGTGACCGGCAGCATCCGTCGTTCCGACGTCGAGGCCTGGCTCGGTTCGGTTGCGGATCTCGACCCGACGGCGCTGGCCGCTGCGGTGGGTCCGGGCACCTGTAACTCGTGTGTCGACGGAGCGGACACGGTGCTCACCGTGCGCACCACCACCGGTGACGTGACACTCGACAGCACCGAGCTGGCCTTCGACCGCACGAACGAGTTCTTCGCCGACCTCGATCAACTGATGGCCGACGTGCGCGCCGTGGGCGACCTGCCCCTCGTCGATCGCACCTGAGCGCCGCCCGCGCAACCGCCGTGACCCGGCGGACCCACCGGTCGTGGCAATGTGGCGCCGATGAACGAGCGGAGACGTGCAGGTGAACTGACGGGGCTGGCCCGCTGGGCGCCCGGCATCGAACAAGCCCGCCACTACGACCGTGCCTGGCTGGGGCGTGACGTCGCCGCCGGGCTGGTGCTCACCGGCCTGCTCGCCCCTGCCGGGATGGCGTACGCGTCGGCGTCGGGACTGCCGCCGGTCAACGGGCTCTACGCATCCATCATCCCGCTGTTCGTCTACGCACTGTTCGGCCCGTCACGGATCCTCATTCTCGGTCCCGACTCGTCGCTCACCCCGTTGATCGCCGCAGCGATCATCCCTGCGCTGGTCGTCGACCCGGGCGATGCGGTTGCCATCGGGGCGATGCTCGCCGTGATGACGGGCGTCATCTGCATCGTCGCCGGCCTGGCCCGCTTCGGCTTCATCGCCGAGCTCCTGTCCGCTCCCGTCCGCTACGGCTACCTGCACGGCATTGCGATCACGATCATCGTCAGCCAGGCGGCGAAGCTCTGCGGCTTCTCCATCTCCGGCGAGTCGATCTTCCGCCAACTTGGCGCGTTCGTCGACGGCCTTCGCGATGGCGGGTTCAACGGCTGGGCCTTCGGCATCGGAGTCGGGTGTCTGGCGATCATCCTCGTGTTGCGCCACACCGCGCCACGGCTGCCTGCCACCCTCATCGCCGTCGTGGTCGGCATCATCGTGTCGCTCGTGCTCGACCTCGAACGCCGCGGCGTTCCTCTCGTGGGCGATCTACCGTCGGGCATTCCCTCACCGAGTTGGCCCGACGTCGGTTGGGGTGACGTGCAGGACCTGTTGGGCGCCGCGCTGGGTCTTGCACTCGTCGCATTCGCGGACACCAGCGTGCTGTCCCGGTCGATGGCCGCTCGCCGACACGAGCGCGTCGACAACAACAGCGAACTCGTGGCACTCGGCCTGGCCAACGTTGGAGCGGGGTTGTTCCAGGGCTTTCCCATCAGCTCGAGCAGCTCGCGCACTCCCGTCGCCGAGTCCGCCGGCTCGAAGACCCAACTCACCGGCGTCGTCGCTGCCGCTGCGCTGATCGTCATCG
>JANOET010000242.1:0-8133 GCA_031413415.1 Acidimicrobiaceae bacterium | reverse complement strand
CGGTGCCGCCACCGGCGACCACGCCTTCCTCGATGGCCGCACGGGTGGCCGAGACGGCGTCCTCGATGCGGTGCTTCTTCTCCTTGAGCTCGACAACATCACGCTCGACATGCTCGGCCGTGCCAAGCGCATCATCATCACCAAGGACACCACGACCATCGTCGACGGTGCCGGCGAGCACGACGAGGTCACCGGCCGCGTGAACCAGATCAAGGCCGAGATCGACAACACCGACTCGGACTGGGACCGCGAGAAGCTCCAGGAGCGCCTCGCCAAGCTGGCCGGCGGCGTCGCCGTCATCAAGGTCGGCGCGGCCACCGAGGTCGAGCTCAAGGAGAAGAAGCACCGCATCGAGGACGCCGTCTCGGCCACCCGTGCGGCCATCGAGGAAGGCGTGGTCGCCGGTGGCGGCACCGCCCTCGTTCGTGCCCGCAAGTCCGTGAAGGCCGTCGTCGACTCGCTCGAGGGCGACGAGGCCACGGGCGCTCGCGTCGTGTACGACGCACTTCTCGCTCCGGCTCGGCTGATCGCCGACAACGCTGGGCTCGAGGGTGCCGTCACCACGCAGCAGGTCGAGGCCGCCGAAGGCAACATGGGCCTGAACGCGGCGACGGGCGAGATGGTCGACCTGGTCAAGGCCGGCATCATCGACCCCGCCAAGGTCACCCGTGCGGCGCTGCAGAACGCAGCGTCCATCGCGGCCCTGGTGCTCACCACCGAATGCCTCGTGGCCGACAAGCCCGAGAAGGCCATGGGTGGCGGCGCCTCCATGGGCGGTGGAATGCCCGGTATGGGAATGATGTGACGGTTCGCGGGGTTCTTCCCTGCGTCCCCCTTGAACGACCCCGGGCCGGTGGCCCGGGGTCGTTCTGTTTCCGGCAGGCCGTCGGTTTCGGGCAGTAGGCTCCGGGGTCATGGCTGAGTCCGGGAAACGACCGTTCTGGATGCACCAGCTGGTGGAGTACATCCTCGGTGGGGCGATGGCCTACAGCGGTCTGATGAGCCCCACGCCCATCGTCCCGGCCGTGTGCGGCGGCCTGATCATCCTCAACGCCGCGCTGACGAAGGGTGCCATCGGTGCGTTCCGTGCCTACGGCCGCAACCTGCACCGCATCTTCGACATCGTCATCATCATGATCTGCCTCGCGTCGGTCGGGCAGCCGTGGTTCGAGATGGACAGTGGCACGCGTGTCGTCATGCTCTCGATCACCACCGTGCACATCGTCGTGTTCTTCGGCAGCAGCTTCGCCGAACGCGCGCCGAAGACCCGCAAGCGGGCGTCACCGTCCGCGACCCAGGCAACGACCCAGGCCACGACCGAATCGGCGACGCAGGGCCCCATCGTGACGCCATCGGGCGACAGGAGCACCGACTTCGGTCGTACTGCCGGTCGTGTCGTCGGCTCCGGCGTGAACGCCTTGCGGAAGATGACCGGCTCGGGCGACGACAAGTCCTGATCGATGTTTGTAGCCTGACGACATGGCGTTCGAAGCCCCTGCCCCTGACCTCCAGAAGCTCATCACCGCGTGGGAAGAATGGGAACGTGGTGAGCAGGCCCCCGGCCGTGTGCTTGCCAACATGAATACCGCCGGTATGGCGCAGATCCTGCAGCAGCTGGCCGCCAGCGGCTGGAGTCCCGCTGGCCAGTGAGGCCCGCCGCCCCGGCGGCAACCAGTACATTCCGCGCCCGGTCGACTGGCGCCGTGGTGTCGCAGCGCCCTGGCCGGTTCCCGCGATCGGTGTCGACTCGGCGTACGTCGTCGATCGTGTCGTTGCGCTGCGCGACCTCGTGTCGTACGAGCCCGACTTTCCCGAGGCGCGCCCCAGTGCCGTGCTGGTGTTGCTGGCCGACGGCCCCGACGGTGCCGAGGTCTTGCTGACCCGACGGTCCATGCAGCTGAGCAGCCATCGCGGCGAGATCAGCTTCCCGGGGGGCCGGCTGGATCCGGGCGAGGGTTACGAGCAGGCCGCGCTCCGCGAGGCCCACGAGGAAGTCGGTCTCGACCCGGCGCTGGTGACGGTCGCGAGTCGGCTGCGCCCGATCTCGACCTACGTCAGCCGGAGCTGGATCGTGCCGGTGGTGGGCACCGTGCCCGAGCGCTACGAGCTGCACGGCCACCCCGACGAGGTGGACCGTGCGTTCTGGGTGCCGTTGCGCGAGCTCACGATGCCGGGCACGTTCCGCGAAGAGTGGTGGCACACCGTGCAGGGCGAGCGCCCGATCTTCTTCTTCGAACTCGACGACGAGACCGTCTGGGGTGCCACGGCGCGCATGGTGCACCAGCTACTGCGGGTGGCCCACGACATCGACGGCCCCGAGCCACCCGCACTGTAGCGGGACGGGTCAGCTCATGGCCCGGCCACCGACCGCACTGCGGCGTAGTACGTGTACGCCGAGACGAAGCACGAGACACGCAGCAGCCAGCTGCGGCCCTTGCAGTGGGCCTTCATGTCGGCGAGGAACTGTTGGTCGACCCGTCGCCGGTTCACAGGGTTCCAGTACGAGTGACCGGTGCCGTAACGACGTTCGAGTCGCTTCAGGTTGCGGTACCCGAAGTCGTGTCGCATGCACGGTTGCAAGAAGTCGTAGGCGCGTCCGGTGCTGCCGAGCAATGGTGCCGAGCAACCATCGTGGGTCCAGTCGAACCACCGGTCGCCCTGGAACCGGTCGCGGATGAACTGGGCCAGCGTCACCGCGAACATCTCGCGCTGAACGTACGCCCAGTCGGCGCTCGCCGAGTGGGCCGGTGCCGTCCGGTTGGGTGAAGTGACGAGAAGGCCAGCGGCGGACGCCGGCGAAGCGACGGTCAGGAGACTCGTGACCGCGACGAGCAGTGCGGTGCGTAGACGCATCGGTTGCTCCTTGGTGGACGCCCATGGGGGCGTCCGTCGGATTCAACCGTGAACGCTGGCCCGCCCACAACCGTCGCGGTGTGCACCAGCCTCTTAAGTTCCTGGTGCACGGTCAGGCCAGGGACTGGAGGAGGGCCCAGGCCACTTCGACGTGGCGGCGTTCGGTGGTGCGGGCGCCGATGCTCACGCGACAGGCGACCCTGCCGTCGAGCACCGTGCGGGTGAACAGTGCCCGCCCCGACCCGTTCGCCCGCGCGATCATCGCGTCGGTCGCCTCGTCGCCCTCGCGCAACCGCACGCACACCAGGTTCAGGGGGTGCGGCGCGACGAGCTCGAAGCGATCGTCGTCCTGTACCCAGGTGGCGAACTCCTGCGTGAGCGCCACGTGGTTGCGGATCATGCCGACGGCCTCTGCAGCGCCCCCGGTGCGGATGGTGAACCACAGCTTCAGCGCCCGGAAGCGCCGGCCGAGCGGCACCTGCCAGTCGCGGTAGTCGATGGCCGCACCGCTCTCGGCCGCCGCGGAGCGCAGGTACTCGGGCAGGATGCTCAGTGCGCCGAGCAGCGCGGCTCGGTCGGCGGTCCAGAACAGATCGCAGTCGAAGTTCACGCCCATCCACTTGTGCGGGTTCGTGCAATAGCTGTCGGCGACGTCGAGTCCGTCGTTCACCCAGCGGTGCTCGGGGGCGAGCGCGGCGATGCCGCTCATCGCCCCATCGACGTGCACCCACAGCCCGGCGGCGTGGGCGACGCGGGCGATGTCGACGACGTCGTCGAACGCGGTGGAGCTGGTGGTGCCGCGGCTGGCGCAGACCCAGAACGGCGTCAACCCGTTGGTGAGATCCTCGGCGATCAGGCGGCCGAGCTCTTCTGCGTCCATCGCGAAGTTCGCATCGTGGGGCACGAGACGAAGCCGTTCCGTGCCGACGCCGGCGATGCGCAGCCCCTTCTCGATGCTGCTGTGCGCCTGGTCGGTGGCGTAGGCGACGAGCTCGGTGGTGTCGCCGTCGAGGTTCACCCTGCCGCCGGTCGCCCGCCAGCGGGCGGCCAGGATGGACACGAGCGTTGCCTCGCTCGCCGAACCCTGGATGACGCCGCCCCCGCGCTCGCTGGTGCTGCGGAACCGGTTGGGCAGGCCGAGCAGCTCCTGCATCCAGTCCAACATCAGCGTCTCGACCTCGGTGCACGCGGGACTGGTGACCCAGCTCATGCCCTGCACGCCCAGGCCCGACGCCGCCAGGTCTCCCAGGATGGATGCATACGTGACGTTCGCCGGGAAGTAGGCGAAGAAGCGTGGGTGCTGCCAGTGGGTGATACCGGGCATGACCACGCGGTCCATGTCTGCGAGCACGTCGGCGAATGGCTCGGCCTCGGTGGGCGGGTGCTCGGGCAACATCGCGCGAATGTCGCCGGGCTGGACCTGGCTCGCGACGGGATACTGCTCGACACCCTCGAGGTACTCGGCGATCCAGTCGACCAATGCGTGGCCGTGCGTGCGGAATTCCTCGGGTGTCACGGGTCAGAGGCTACGAGTCCGAGGCCTTCGTCTCCGCCTCGTACGCTCCGACAATGCAGCGCGACATCGACCCGGCCCGGTTCACCGTCCACTCGGCTTCGCCACGTGGGTTCGCGCAGGCGTACGTGCGCGAGGGGCTCGGGGGCGTTCCGTTGCTGTGCGTCCACGGATGGCCCGAGACCAAGCGGGTGTTCTGGCGGGTCATCGAGCCGTTGGCCGCGGCCGGTTTCGAGGTCATCGTGCCCGACCTGCGTGGCTTCGGCGACAGTGAACTGGGGCCCGACGGGTTCCACGACGTCGCCAGCCACGCCAACGACCTCTACGCCCTCGTCCACGACGAGCTCGGCCACGACCGAGTCGTGCTGCTCGGTGGCGATCTTGGCGGCCCGGTCATCCAAGACCTCGCGCTCCGCCATCCCGAGTGGGTCGACCGCATGGTGCTGTTCAATTCGCCGCTGCCCTACCTGAAGGACGAGATGGCGCTCATCGACGGCACCCGCCCGGCGCGCGAAGCCGCCGACTACTTCCTGCGCCAGGGCCTCGATCCCGACGGCCTCGCCGCGGAACTGACCACGCCCGAACAGCGCCGCCGGTACATCGCGACGTTCTACACGAGCCGGTTCTGGGCGCACCCGGGTGCGTTCTCCGGCCCGGGCGAGGTGGACTTCCACACCGAACCGTTCGGCGACGCTGCGCACCTCCGCGCGAGCTTCGGCGGCTATGAGAGCGCATTCTCCGAGGCGGCCCGCTCCGAGCCCACCCTCATCGGCAAGAACGAGCACACCCACACGCTGCTGCTGTACGGACCGAGCGACCACGTCATCTATCCGGCGTTCGATCGCATGGCCGCGGTGGTGTTCCCCCGCCACGTCGGGCCGTTCCTGCTGCGCGACTGCGGCCACTTCGTGCCGTGGGAGGCACCGCATGCCTTGGTCAGCGGGACTGCCGCCTTCTGCGCCGACCTGTTGGCAGCCGCCTCCGCGTCGCGCTGAACCCTGGGCGACGGTCGGGTGCGTTCGGCGACATCGACGAACTGGTCAGGAGGTGGCGGAGGTGTCGGGACCGCCTGGCTTGGGGGCGTTGACGGCGGCATCGCGGGCCCTCACACCCTTGGCGACGCGCCAGAAGATGAACGCCAGACCCAGGACGAGGGCTGCGAACACCATGTAGGTGCCCTTCGTGCCGCGTGCTTCGCTGCCGCAGTTCGGACGCTGGAGCGCGCCGACGCAGTCGCTCAGGTTGCCCTCGGGCAAGAACGGGTTGTCGCCCACGCCGTCGGTGGAGGTGCCGTCGGTGGTCGTCGCGACCGTGGTCGTCGAGGCAGACGCGGCCTGGAACGGGTTCGGCCCGTCGCTGCACGCAGCGAGCAACGGGCCGCCGAGCACCACGGCGACCGCGATCGACGACAACGCACGAACCATCTGCGACATGGCCCCCATCGTCGCAGTGCGCGAGCCGATTCGCACCGCGGACTGCAAAACCGTGGCGGCGAGCGACGTCACACCGAACGGATGTGACCCGCCACCACCCCCAGCCCCTACGATCCAGACGATGGCGCAGCGTTCGAACACGGTGTTGGTGGTGGATTTCGGGGCGCAGTACGCCCAACTGATCGCACGTCGGGTGCGTGAACTCAACGTCTACTCCGAGATCGTGCCGCATCGCATCACGGCCGCCGACGTGGCCGAGCGAGCGCCATCGGCCATCATCCTCAGCGGCGGCCCGGCGAGCGTGCACGTCGACGGTGCCCCCTCGCTCGACCCCGGCATCTACGACCTCGGCATTCCCATCCTGGGCATCTGTTACGGCCACCAGCTCATCGCCCAACAGTTGGGCGGCACGGTCGGCCGCGGCCTGCGCGGCGAGTACGGCCGCACCCACGTCACCCGCGCCGGCGAGTCGGCCCTCCTGGCCGGTTCGCCGGTCGAGCAGGACGTGTGGATGAGCCACTTCGACGCTGTCACCGTGCCCCCCGAAGGGTTCGTGTGCACGTCGTCCACCCCCGACGCCCCGGTGGCCTCGATGGAGCACGATGCTCGCCGCATCTGGGGGGTGCAGTGGCACCCCGAGGTGGTCCATTCGCCGCATGGCATGCTCGTCCTGCAGACCTTTCTGCATGTGCTCGCCGGCTGCGACACGACGTGGACGATGGCGTCGATCATCGACGAACAGGTCGCCGCGGTGCGTGCCCGGGTCGGCTCGGGCCGCGTCATCTGCGCGCTCAGCGGCGGCGTCGACAGCGCGGTCGCCGCGGCGCTCGTGCACAAGGCCATCGGCCATCAGCTCGTTTGCATCTACGTCGACACCGGCCTGATGCGACTGAACGAGAGCGACCAGATCGTCGAGACGTTCAAGCGCAACCTCGGTATCGAACTCATCCACGTCACGGCCGGGCCGCGCTACTTCGAGAAGCTCGCCGGCGTGGTCGACCCCGAGGCCAAACGCAAGGTCATCGGCGAATTGTTCATCCGCATCTTCGAGGAGCACACCGGCGGCCTCAGCGACGCCGAGTGGCTGGTGCAGGGCACGCTGTACCCCGACGTCATCGAGAGCGGCGGCAGCGACGGCACGGCGGCGGTCATCAAGAGCCACCACAACGTCGGCGGCCTGCCCGAGGACATGACGCTGAAGTTGGTCGAGCCGCTTCGAAGCCTCTTCAAAGATGAAGTTCGTCGCCTCGGCAAAGAGCTCGGCCTGCCCGACGAGATCGTCCTTCGTCAGCCGTTCCCCGGGCCAGGGCTCGGCGTCCGCATCCTGGGTGAGGTGACGCCCGAGCGGGTCGTCACGCTGCAGCACGCCGACGCGATCGTGCGCGACGAGATCCACAAGGCCGGGCTCGAGCGCGAGCTGTGGCAGAGCTTCGCCGTGCTCGCCGCCGACGTTCGGTCGGTGGGCGTCATGGGCGACGAGCGCACGTACGCCCATCCGATCATCATCAGGGCTGTCACCAGCGACGACGCGATGACGGCCGACTGGGCGCGCCTGCCCTACGAGCTGCTCGAGACGATGTCGAATCGCATCATCAATGAGGTCCGGGGGGTCAACCGAGTGGTCTACGACGTCACCTCGAAGCCGCCGGGCACCATCGAGTGGGAATGATTCTCGCGCGTCGTCGCAGGTCAGACCGTTGATGGGCGGATTGCTCGGCAGACGCTTCGCAACCCTTTCGTAACATTGGTAACCTGCACGGGTCATGTCCCGCCGACCCGTCCGCTCGATCCTCCTCGCACTCGCCATCGCCGCCGGGTTCATCGGGGGTCCGCAACTCGTCCAGGCCGCTGGCGTGGACAGCGCGAAGCAGGAACTCGACCGGGCGCAGGACGAACTCGACAACCTCATCAACCAGATGGGCCAGCTCGACGAGGACTACGGCGCCGCGCAGGACCAGAAAGACGCGGTCGATGCCGACATCGTCGTGTCGCAGGCGAAGGTCGACGAGATGTCGGCCAAGCTCGGCGACGTGCAACAGGTGATGAGCGACCTCGCCGTCACCAAGTTCACCACCGGCGGGTCCGCCGCACTCAGCCCGCTGTTCTCGAGCGCCGCCACCTACAGTGCAGCCGAGCAGAAGAACGCCCTCGGCAGCGTGGCCTTCGACACCGGTGAGGCGACCGCCGACGAACTGCAGTCGCTGGTCGACGACCTCGCCAAGGAGACGGCGAACCTGCAGGGCAAGCAGAAGAAGGCCGCCGACCTGATTGCGTTCCTCGAGCAGAAGCAGAAGGAATACACCTCCCTCGAGTCGACCTACACGGCCAAGCTCG
>JANOET010000241.1:0-4958 GCA_031413415.1 Acidimicrobiaceae bacterium | reverse complement strand
CCGCACAGGTGCGCGAGCTGTCGGGTGGCATCCCGATCGGCGCCAAGTTGTCGGCGCAACACATCGAAGCCGACCTCGACGCGGCGCTCGCCATCGGCGTCGACTACGTCATCCTCGACGGTCGAGGTGGCGGGACGGGTGCCGCGCCCACGTTGTTCCGCGACCACATCTCCGTCCCCACCATTCCGGCGCTCGCCCGGGCGCGGCGCCACCTCGATCGCAGCGGCAGCGCGATCACCCTGGTGATCACCGGTGGTCTTCGGACGGCTCCCGACTTCGTGAAGGCGATGGCGCTCGGCGCCGACGCGGTCGCCATCTCGAACTCGGCGTTGCAAGCCATCGGCTGCCTCGGCATGCGCGCCTGCAACACCGACAACTGCCCGGTCGGCATCGCCACGCAGAAGCCGGGTCTGCGCCAACGACTCGTCATCGACGATGCGGCCCAGCGCCTCACCCGGTTCCTCAATGCGTCGGTGGAGTTGATGACCGTGCTCACCCGAGCATGCGGGCACTCGCACGTGTCGCAGTTGAACGTCGACGACCTGGTGACGTTCGATCGTGATCTGCACCACCTCAGCGGCGTGGCCTACGGGGGTGTGTCGCCCTAGCCTGCCGAGCGCATGCTGACCGCCGATCTCGATCTCCAACCCGCGCTCGGCACCGGTGCCGTCTGGCTGCTCGTCGTGCATCTGCTCGCAACGGCAGGCATGGTCGGCATCATCTGGTTCGTGCAGGTGGTGCACTACCCGCTGTTCACCTCCGTCGGCCGAGCCGCATTCGTCGCCTACGAGTTGCGCAACACCCGCCTCACCTCGTTCGTGGTCGGCCCGCTCATGGCTGCCGAGGGCGCGACCGCGCTGTGGCTGGCGATCGACCCGCCGGCCGGTGTGTCGAGGGTGTGGGCCCTCGTCGGCCTGGCGCTGCTGGGCCTGGTGCTGGGCTGCACCGTGGTGGCGCAAGTGCCCGATCATTCGGCGCTCAGCGTTGCGTACTCCGACGAACGGGCCGCGCGGTTGGTGCGGTGGAACTGGGTGCGCACCATCGGCTGGACTGCCCGCGGCGCCATCGCCGCGTGGATGCTGGTGCAGGCCGTCACCCGCTGAGCCCCACGATGTGCAGCGCAGGCAGGTGGGTGGGCCGTATCGGCCCACTGGCATGCCTGCGCCGCCGGCCCGCATGCCGGCGAGCCCGCGGCCGGACCCGCAGCAGGGACCTACTGCCCTTGTCCGGGTGGTCCGCCCTCCGTACCCTGGGCCGAGTACCCGGGGAGGTGCCATGGACTTCGACGTGTCCGAAGAGATGCAGGTCAGGCTGAAGATGATCCGTGAGTTCATGGATCGTGAGGTCATCCCGCTCGAGGGCGAGATGCTGTTCGGCGACGCCGCCGCGCTCGAAGCCGGTGTGAAGGCCGCCCAGGCGAAGGTCAAGCAGATGGGCCTGTGGGCGCCGAACCACCCCGTCGAGTTCGGTGGACTCGGCCTGTCGATGGTCGACCACGGTCTGTTCGCCGAAGCCGTCGGTCGCAGCCCGCTGGGCATGACCGTGTTCGGCACGCAGGCCCCCGACGCCGGCAACATCGAGATCCTCCACAAGTACGCCAGCGAGGAACAGCGCGAGCGCTTCCTGCGGCCACTGGTCGCCGGCGAGATCCGCAGCTGCTTCTCGATGACCGAACCCGAGACCGCCGGCTCGAACCCCACCCTGCTCGCCACCACAGCGGTCACCGACGGCGACGACTACGTCATCAACGGCCAGAAGTGGTTCACCTCGTCGGCCGACGGTGCCGAGTTCGCCATCGTCATGGCCGTCACCAACCCCGACGCGCCGCCGCACCAGCGCGCCAGCATGATCATCGTCCCCACCGACACGCCCGGGTTCAACCTGGTGCGCAACGTCAGCGTGATGGGCCACAGCGGCTCGGGTCACGCCAGCCACGCCGAGGTCATCTACCAGTCGTGCCGTGTGCCGCGCACCAACCTGCTCGGGCCCGAGGGCAGTGGCTTCCTGCTCGCCCAGGACCGCCTCGGCCCCGGCCGCATCCACCACTGCATGCGCTGGCTCGGCATCGCCGCCCGCGCCTTCGACATGATGTGCGAACGTGCCAACGCCCGCGTCATGGACGCCGACGGCGGGACCCTTGCGGACAAGCAGGTCATCCAACACTGGGCCGCCGAGATGGAAGCCGAGATCCGCGGTGCTCGCCTGCAGACCCTGCACTGCGCGTGGATGATCGACCAGCACGGCGCCAGCGCAGCCCGCGACGAGATCTCGGCCATCAAGTTCGAGGTCGCCAACACGATGCTCAAGTCCGTCGACCTGGCCATCCAGGTGCACGGTGCGCTCGGAGTCACCGACGACACGATCCTGGCCTACTGGTATCGCCATGAGCGCGCCGCGCGCATCTACGACGGCGCCGACGAGGTGCACAAGACCAGCCTCGGCCGCCGCATCCTGCGCCGCTACGCCCGAGCCGCCGAAGCCCGCTGACGACGACCGGCGGATCAACGACCGCGGATCGCGCGAACCCACCGCTGCGTGGCGGTGTTGACGAAGGTTTGCCAGTTGGGGTCGGATTTCCGACAGACAACACCCATCGGCAGGCGCACGCTGGTTGGCCTCGGCCCGCACTCGGGCCAGAGTTGGGGGTCACCCGATGTCGCTGTGGGACGAACTTCCTGCGAGTGCGAGGAACTCCGGCGAGCTGGACTCGTTGCGTCCTCTACTCGACGGGCTCACCGGTACCGGCCCCACTGCGGTGTCGGACGCCGACGGAGACTGGTCGGAGTACACCGCGACGGAAGACCTCCACGGGCCGCTCTCGCTCGACCCGCAGACCGGCGGATTCAGTCGAGCGCCCGGCAACTCGGGCACACCGATCGAGTTCCCCGACCCACGGGTCACGGTCGCGCTCGCGTTCCACCTGAACGGACCCGGCGGAGCGCGCGACGGCGGCTGGCGAGTCGTGCTGTCCGCGCCGTCGGCGTTGCTCCGCCTTCCATTCCTGCGTGGCGCCGTGCTCGACGGGCAAGGGCAACTGCGCGCCGACCCGGCGAACCCGGTGGTGCGGTTCACGCTGCCTGCGTTGCGCATCAAGGTGCAACAACTCGCCGGTGGCTCGGTCGACGTCACGCTGTTGTCGGCCAGCACCGGCGGGCCGGGCGTCGACCAGATCTACGACTTCATCCGCATGGACCCGCCGTACGCGCTCGTCGGTCCGAGTGACGTCGTCGGCTTCGCGTTCCGCACCGCGGTGCTCGACCTGTCGGGCACCGCCGGCCCGTCCGGTGTTCCGGCGACAGCACGTGCGATGCCGGGCGACTGGCAGGGCCTGTTCCTGCCCGAGGCGCGCCTGTTCGTCGCCCCGTCAGGGTTGGAAGGCATTGCCGTCAGCGCGGGTGTACGCGACATGTGGATCGGCATCGGAGCCCACGCCGGCGTCACCGGTCTGTTCGAGGCCGAGGTGGTCAATCGTGGCGGCACCCCGGCGATCTCGGTGCGATTCCAGACCGACACCGGCGCGTGGATCGAAGACCCGATCAGCGCCACGGCAGAACTCCCCGAGCACAGCACCCTCTTCGTCGACACCGCGGGCGGCATCGCGCCGGTGTCCATCCGAATCGTCGTGGACGGCACGGCGACCAACGACGACCGGGTGCGAATCACCACACCCGCAGCAGGAACCGTGTCCATCACCATCGCGGCCACCGACGGCGCGGGGAACCCGACGACACGAACGGTGACGGCACGCCGTGGCGGCGCGACGACTCCTGCCGGCGCGACCGGGACGACGGTGTCGCTGCGCAGGACGTCGACCGGCACACATCGCATCGAACTGGTCTCGCAGTCGACCACCGCCGCCGTGCTGCGGCTGAACCCTGAAGCCTCCGCGACCTGGACGTGGACGGGCGGATCGCACACCGGGACCACCGCCGAAGTGCCCGTCGGTGCCGGCGCGACGGTCGCGGTCGGTGCCGCACTCACCGCAGTGGCACCCAAGGTCATCGAAGCCTTCGCACTGTTCGACCGGCCGACGCCCGCGCAAGTGCCCGAGCCGCGCCCCGACGCGCCGCCGCTTCCGCAGACCTCGACGCTTGCATGGGCCGAACTCGGCACCAACCTGCGCACCGACCCGGCAGGGTCGCGCACCGACCCCGGCTCGGCGGCGACAGTCGCCTCCACACTCGGGGCGCGCCTGACGGACATCGGCGCCGGCACCAAGCTGACCGTCGACGGCTACGCCTCGTACGAGGGCGACGACTCCACGGCCCAGCAGACCCGCAACCTCGAGCTCAGCAAGCGACGTCGTGATGCGCTCATCCACCTGCTGCGCGACAACGGGTTCACCAACGTGGTCGTCGGTACTGCACACGGCCACTCCAAGGCCGGGCCCACACGCACAGCGATCGACGCACAGACCCCCGGCCCGCCGTCCGGCTCGTCGGCCTGGTGGCGCGCACGTGCCGTCACCGACGCGTCGTCGGCCGAGACGGTGACCGCCGAGCTGACCCGTCCCGCCGCGCCGGTCGTCGCCAACGTCGACCCACGTCCGCCCCAACCCGCTCGCCCCGATTGCTTCCGCAAGATCGGTGTGCGCGTGGAACTGGTCCGCGGCACGTTCATCCGTGCCGAGGTGTACGGCGAGTTCGACATCGAGACCGCGGCCGAAGCCGGCTTCGCTCGCAAGGGCCAGCCGCCCATCCGTTCGGGGCCGCGCAACCCGTCGGACGGCATCTGCACGTTCCTGGTTCGACTGCGCATCTCCGAAGACCAGAACGCGTGGAGCGTCAGCGCCGAGTTCCGCGCCCTCGACTCGGACCTCGACGGCCTGGCGAAGATGGAGTCGGCGAACGCCGACCAGACCGTGCTCGACATGCTCGGCGCGCTCACCGTCCTCGCACCCCTGACCTCGGCGACCACCGAACTATCGCCCGCGGCCGGAGCGCTCGTCGCGCTCGGCA
>JANOET010000240.1:0-8008 GCA_031413415.1 Acidimicrobiaceae bacterium | reverse complement strand
GTCCCCGGCGAAGAAGGCAGCGCCCGCCAAGAAGTCCCCGGCGAAGAAGGCAGCGCCCGCCAAGAAGTCCCCTGCCAAGAAGGCCCCGGCGAAGAAAGCAGCCCCAAGAAGGTGAGCGCCCCGTAGCGGCACGTGACCCCCTACGAGAGATCCATATGGGTCCAGCTATCTCCAGTTCAGTCCACCGGAATAGATAACTGCACGTCTATCGACATTTCTCGACTATTGCGCGATGGTGTGCCATTCACTTCGCACCTGCGAGGCGAGAGAGGGGACCAACATGTATTTGTTCAGCCGACAGACCGTGCTCAGCGGCGACGCCGCCGCCGGGGGCGAGTGGGCCGTGAAGATCGCAGCGCGAGTCACCGAGGTGACGGGCGTACCGGTCAGCGTGTGGGCCGCGTGGTTCGGTGCGCCACTCGGTTCCGTCTCGTGGAGTGCGTGGGTCGACTCACTCGACGGATTGTCCACGCTCGCTGCCGTCGAGGGTGACGCCGCCTACATGGCCATGGTCAAGGAGGGGCAGAGCTTCGGCGCGACGCCGCACGTGATGAGCCTGCGCTCACCGATGAACGGCACCCCGAACGCCGACCAGCGCCCGCCGATCGGTGCCATCGCGACGCTCACGACGGCCGTCGCCGCCAACGGCCAGCTCGGGGCCGCTGCAGCCTGGGGCACCGCCGTCTCGGCACACGTCGAGAGCGTGACGGGGGAGCCCGTGATGTTCCTGGCCGATGCCTACGGAACGTTCGGCCAGATGACATGGATCGGCATCTCCGCCGACGCCAAGGCAGCCGATGCGGCGAACGACAAGATCAGCGCCGACGCGGGGTACATGTCCATGCTCGACCAGACGGGGCCGCTCTTCGTGCCCGGAGCATCGCACCGAACGATGGCGGTGCGGATCGGCTGACACGCCGGCCGGATGCCCAACCTGACATAACGAGGATTATGGGCGTTGTGTCGTGCTCGTCAGGCAGGCGGGGTGAGCTCGCGATCGCGCAGCGGCCGCCCCGCCTCGAGCAGCCATTCGACGATCTCGCGGAGTTCGCGAGGGTTGGCCTTCGGACCGGCCGCACGGAGGTCGCGTTCAGCGTCGGTCACGGCACACGCCAGGACGTACAGCTCGTCGTGCAGCTGGTCGAGTTCGCTCCTGGCGACCACGAGTTCGTCGTCGCTGAGCTGCAGTTCGCGCGCGCGCTGCCGACCGACCCAGTGCCACTGCCGGCACGCCTGGGAGCAGAACCGTCGTGGCCGGCCGATGCGCTGCTCGGGAAGGACGCGGCGACACCACGTGCACCGCGACCGGCGCACCGATCCCTCATCGACCACATTCGTCATGACGAAAGTGTAGGACGATGGATGGGTGCGGGCGGTGGACCGCTCACCGATCGGTGAGCGAGCCTGCGGCGCGCCAGGCCGCTTCGGCCCGGTCGAGACGGTGGACCGCCTCGGCGCGAAGGCGGTCGGCCACTCCCGCCACCGCAAGGTTGGCGAAGGCCAACGTGCCGACATGACTGTCGAATGGTCCGCCGCCAGCGGCCGACACGGTGAACGTGCGATCGGCCAATGCGGCGAGTGGTGACAGAAGGCTGTCGGTGATGGCCGCCAACCACACTCCCCGAGCGTGCCCCTCGCCGGCCGCATCGACGACCCACCTGTCATAACGACGTAGATCGATGGCGACCATCGAATCGCTCGTGCGCAGCATCGCCAGCGTCCGCCGGACCGCGACCTCGTTGCCCTCCACCAGCGTGACGTCGTCTCGAAGGGCAGCGAGGTCGCCGAGCAACTGCCGCGCCACGCCCAGGGAGGCGTCGCCAGAGAGGACGAACACCCGCGAATTCACGTCGGCCAGATGCGCGACCAGATCGTCGAGTGCGCTGGCATCGACGGCACGCAGCGTCGTGGCCACGTTGTCGACCTCGAGATCGAGGTGTCGGCCGATGACGTCGGTGGCTGCAGGTTCGCGGATGCGTTCCGCGGCGGGTCGGAGTTGTCGTGCCAGGGCGTGTTGGACCGCCTCCTGTAGACCCGTGAACCCGTCGTAGCCCAGCTTCGACGCCAGACGCACCACCGTGGCGGCGCCTGCACCCGAGGCCTCGGCGAGTTCGGCGACGGTACCGAAGGCCACCAACTGAGGGCGCGCCAGCACCACCTCGGCGACGCGCCGCTCCGCGGGCGTCAGCTGGGCTCCCGCCTTCCCGATCCGCTCCTCCACTTCCACGGCGGCGATCGTACTCGGCGACATGGGGTCGAATTCTCATTCCACCGTCGGATATACTTGGAACGTTCATTCCATCGCTGACGAGGAGCGCCACGCCATGACCACGTTGACCGAGCACGCGACCCCCGTCGTCGTCGAGTCCCCGGCCTGGCCGGTGCACTCGGTCCCCGACGTACCGCTCGGCGACGAGTGCTTCGTGCGCGCTGCAGGTCATGCGGCCCGAACGCTCCCCTCCGTCATCCACGATGCTCTGGTCGACTTCGCGGACGCGGCCCCGCAGACCGGCGCCCTCGTGCTGCGCGGCATGCCGGTGGGGACGCTCCCCCGCACACCCGAGTCGCCGATCGCGCCGACCCACAAGGACCTGCTCAGCGAGTTCATGCTGATGACCGTGGCGCGCCGCCTCGGACAGCCCGTCGGCTATCAGCCCGAGCATGGCGGCGACCTCGTGCAGAACCTGGTGCCGACGAAGGCGAACTCGCGCCGGCAGGTCAGCACGTCGTCGGGCGTGGATCTGATGTTCCACACCGAGGCGGCCTTCCACCCGCACCGGCCGCGGTATCTGCTGTTGCTGTGCCTGCGAGGAGACCCGCATGCGGTCACCACGTTGTCGTCGATCTTCGAGGTGCTGCCGTTGCTTGCCTCGCACGTCGTCGACACGCTGTTCCAGCCGCGCTTTCGCACCGCGGTCGATGAGAGCTACCTCCATGGTCGGCCGAACGTGCTCGGCGCACCGATGCCGGTGCTGCGCGGCGAGCGCGACCGTCCCTCGATGGTGTTCGATGCCGACCTGATGGTCGGCACCGATGCCGAGGCCGACGACGCGTTGCGTGCACTCGGCGCAGTGGTCGAAACGCACCACACCGGTCTTGCACTCGAGGCCGGGGACCTGCTCGTCGTCGACAACGACGTGGCCGTGCACGGCCGGTCGTCGTACCAGCCGCGCTGGGACGGCCAGGACCGCTGGATCCAGCGTGCCATGGCGGTCACCGATCTGTCGGCGAGCGCCGGCGAGCGCGACGGGCGCGTCATCGTCACCCACTTCGGCGCCTGAATCCGGACGGCCTGCCTCAGCTCCCTCCCCCGCCATTTGCGCGCGGCGTCAGTAGGGTGCGTGGATGACGATGTTGCTGGCCCGGTTGTGGTTGTTCCTCTGGCGATGGGACACCGTTGCTCGACCGGATCCGTTGCCCGACCGGTGCGTGGTCATCGCCGCTCCGCACACCACGAACTGGGATTTCCCCATCACCCTCGCAATGGCCAAGGTCAGTGGCGTCCGCATCTCCTGGCTCGGCAAGGACTCGCTGTTCCGTGGGCCGATGGGACCGATCATGCGCCGACTCGGCGGCGTGTCGGTCGATCGCAGCGCCACTGGCGGCATGGTCGCAGCACTCGCAGGTGAGTTACGTGGCCGCGAACAGTTGGCGTTGGTGGTCCCTGCCGAGGGCACTCGCTCGCGCACCGACTACTGGAAGTCGGGCTTCTACCGCATCGCCGAGGCAGCCGAGGTACCCGTCGTGTTGGCCTTCGTGGACCGCAGCACGCGCACGGGTGGTTTCGGACCGGCCATCGCCATCACCGGCGACGTGCGCGCGGACATGGATCTGATCAGGGCGTTCTACGAGGGCAAGACCGGGCTGCACGCCGACCGCTTCGGTCCGGTCCGCCTCCGCGAAGAAGACGATCCCGGCAGCCACGCCGCCTGATCGAGGGTCAGGCTCCGCCGAGGGCGAGCCAGCCGTGCACCACGTCGGCATCGCCCCGGATCTCCACGTCGCCCGACGGTCGGCCCCACAATCGCAACAACAGCGAAGCGGCCGTACCCTGCAGTTCGCCGTCGACCGGCGAGCCGTCGGGCAACAGCACCGGAAGGGCCCCGTTGCCGTCGATCGACCAACGGTGGCCGGTGTCGGTGCTGTGCACGCTGATGCGGGTCCCGGGTGTCTCGCGCCGTTCGCGGATGAGCATGCGCGGCAGCATCACCGTCCAGTACTCGTCCACACCATCCGCGGCGAACTCGGCGTCGAACGTGGCCTCCATCCCGATGGCGTGCTGCGCGTCCCAACGATGCACTGACGCCTCCTGAGCTTGGCGACGACGCCACAAGCCGGCTCGTTTCGGCTCGACGGGAAACGGGTGCCACGTCGGACCATCGGGGTCGAGTTGCTCCAACGCACCGAGTAACCGATCCGCACCGAGACGCACCCAGGCGGCGACGTCACCGGGCGCGCCGCTCCGCGGGGTGTCCTCGGGGTTCGGCGTCGGTGGTGCACCGGAGGCCAGCGCGCCGAGTACCCAGCGGTGCACCTCGCCCAGGTGCACGCCGAGATCGACCATCGTCCAGCCCGGGCAGGCGGCGATCGGCGCGTCGCCGGGGCCGTGTTCGACGGCGGCGACGAACGCGTCGAGGTCGGCGCGCAGGAGAGCGAGATGGTCGAGACTCATGGCGCAGCACCATAGGCCCGGCAGAATGGGAGGGATGTCGTCACTTCCCTCGTCCATGCCCCCCGCGCCGGATTGCGCGTTCGCCAGCGACAACGCTGCGGGCGCACACCCAGCAGTGCTCGACTCCGTGATCGCCGCCAACGATGGGCACGCCCTCGCCTACGGCAGCGATCGATGGACGGCGGAGGCAGAGGATCGCTTCCGAGACCTGTTCGGCCCCACCAGTTCGGCCTTCCTGACCTGGAACGGCACCGGCGCGAACGTGATGGCGCTGGCGACGATGGTGCATCCGGCGGACTGTGTGGTCTGCACCCAGTGGGCACACATCGCGGTCGACGAGGCCGGCGCTCCCGAGCGTGCGCTCGGGGCGAAGTTGCTCACGCTCGACTCGACCGATGCGAAGCTCGTGCCCGAACAGCTCCGTGCTCTCGCCCACCTGCAAGGGGTGCAGCACCACGCCCAGCCCGGCGTGGTGAGCATCACCCAGAGCACCGAGCTCGGCACCCTGTACACCGCCGACGAGGTGGCTGCGCTCTGCGACACGGCCCACTCGATGGGAATGCTCGTCCACCTCGACGGGGCGCGCATCGCCAACGCGACGGCCGCGTTGGGCGGAACTCGGCACGCACTGCGCTCGTTCACCGTCGATGCAGGCGTCGACGTCGTCAGTTTCGGCGGCACCAAGGCCGGGTTGCTCGGCGGTGAGGCGGTCGTGTACCTGAACCCGGCCCTCGCCACGCGGGCGATGTACGTCCGCAAGATGGTCAGCCAGTTGCCATCGAAGATGCGTTTCGTCGCCGCACAGTTCAACGCCCTGCTGCACGACGACCGGTGGATCACCTCGGCTGCGCACTCGAACGGCATGGCCACGCTGCTGTACGAGCGCACGCGCGACATCCCCGGTGTCCGGTACGACGCTCCCCCGGCGGTGAACAGCCTGTTCCCATGCCTCCCCCACGATGCGATCGAGCCACTGCGCGAGTGGTGCTTCTTCTGGGACTGGGACATCACCCGCGACCAGGTTCGCTGGATGACCGCGTGGGACACCACCGAGGACGACGTCGAGCGCTTCGCAGCCGGCGTGCGCCACCTCCTTGCGTGAGCAGGTTGTGCACACTCTGCGCGTCATCGCAGTTCACGAACTATCGACAGGATCCGTCCGATGTCGTAGAGTAGTGGCTACTTGCTCATAGCAAGTATTTCGCCAGCCGGTCGGACGAGGGGGTTCCATGGCAGCGGTCGATGTTGTGATTCATCGCACTTTCACCGACGATCGATGGATGAACAGCGCAGCCTGCAAGGGTTTGACGTACCTGTTCTTCCCGCCGCCCGCCGAGCGTCCACAAGCCCGCGATCGTCGCGAAGCGATGGCCAAGGCGGTGTGCGGGTCCTGTGATGTGAACCGCACGTGTCGCTCATTCGCACGCTCGAGCCACGAGTACGGATTCTGGGGTGGCGAGAGCGAAGACGAGCGGCACGCGGCCGGTTTCCGTCTCATCGCCCCCATCGGGGTGCGCGCCCGAAACGTCGGCTGATCAGTCCCTCGGCCAGGTCACGCGCAGCGTGGCCGGCTTGCGGAAGATCACGCCCGAGGTGACCGGCTCGTCGACGAGCCCGATGCCGGGCAACGCCGAGATGACCTCTCGTACTGCGGCGCGGGTCTGCAACCTCGCCAGCTGGGCCCCGAGACACGCGTGGGGGCCGTGGGCGAACGCGACATGCGTGCGCGTCTCCGGCCGGGTCAGATCGAACTGATCGGGACGCACGAAGACCGCCGGATCGCGGTTCGCTGCCGACAACGACACGACCACCAGGTCGCCGCGGCGAATGAAGGCACCGCCCAACTGCACGTCGTCGGTCGCATACCGGTCGACCCGCGCCGCGGCCGGTTCGAGCCGCAGCGACTCCTCCACCGCGACATCCACGAGCGTCGGATCGGCGCACACGGCCGCCCACGAGGACGGATCCCGCAACAGATGATGCAGCGCGTTGGCCGTCATCCCCTCGCTCGTCTCGATCCCCCCGAACAGGAAGACCGCAGCGTTCGAGACGGTTTCCGTGGACGTCAGCGACAGCGACACCTCGGCGAGAAGGGTGCCCGGCTGCTCGGTCGCTGCAGTGAGCTCCGCCGAGAGTTCGTCGAATGCGCGCCGTCCGTCGTCGCTGACCGGATTGCCGCGAGCGACGTCGTCGACGGCAGCGACGATGCGGTCGTACAGCCCCAACAGCTGCCTGGTGGGAACGTGTTCGACGCCCAACACCATCGCGGACACCGCGACGGCCAACGGGCCTGCGAGCTGACGGCGTAGTTCGGCCTGGCCGTCGTCGGCGATGTGAGCCACCAACGCGGCGGCCGCCGCCCTGATCCGTGCGCCGTACCGCTCGGTTGCATCCGTCGGCCGCAGTGGGTCGGCGAACGGTGTTCGGTGACGCGTGTGCTCGGCGCCGTCGAGCGAGAGCATGCTGACACCCACCACCTGTGCGGTGCTGAATCGCGGGTCGTCGACGGTGAAGGTCGTCGCGTCGCGCATCACGTGCACGGCGAGGTCGCGCGACGTGACCACCCAGCCGTCGAGCGCTCGAACCCACGCCACCGGCGAGAGGTTGCGGAGCCGCGCGAGGGACTCGTGATGGCGCAGGTCGAGGTCGTCGATGCTGATGCCCGGACCATCCATGGGCCGCGAGCGTAGCGACGGTTCTGCGCCTACGATCCGAGCGTGACCGACTCGCTGACGCACCGCACCGCCATCGCCGCGGCGTGGGCGGCGTACGGCGACCCGCGTTCGCTGGTTCGCGTCGACGAGGTGAGCGCCGACGTGTCGACGAACCGTGTCTACCGGCTACACCTCGATGATGGCTTCACCCTCGTCGGCAAGGTGTCGTCGTACGGCTCGTACTTCCTGTTCTACGAAGATCACGACCGGCTCAGCCGGTGCGCCGACATGCTCCAGTCCACTCGCTTCAGGGGCATGTTGGCCGACATCTGGCGCAAGGATGGCCGACTGTTTACGTGGTACGACCAGCACATGTGGGCGGTCTTCTACGACGACGTCCAACGGCGTGATGGGCTCCCCCGGGTGCTCTCCGTCGAGCAGGTGCGCAACCTGGCCGCCGAGATCGCCGAGTTCCACCATGCGTGCACCGACCTGGCTCCGCAGATTCCAGCCGGCTCGAAGACCATCAAGAGCGACGCAATCCATCTGCTCGACCTGCTCGAAAGTCCGTTCGCTCCGCGCAACTTCGACCTGCCACCCGAGAGCATCGGCGTGCTGTGCGACGGTCGGAACCGCATCCGGCAAGGTGCGGGCGAGGACCGAAACCGTCGCCGGGGAAACG
>JANOET010000239.1:0-12352 GCA_031413415.1 Acidimicrobiaceae bacterium | reverse complement strand
GCTGCAGCACGGCGCGCTTCGACCGGGGATCGTGCGGCTTCGACGACTCCGCCATCGTCAGCGACTCGTCACGCGGGCGTTCGGCATCATGACCACACTACGGTGGTACCGATGGCTCAGACACGACGCGACTTCCTCCTCGCTGCCGGCAGCGTGGTGCTGCTGGCGGCTTGTAACAACGACGACGATGCCCAGGGCGGCGGCAACACGACCGGTTCCACCTCCGGCGACACGGCCGGCTCGTCGGGCACGGACACCACCACCGGTACGTCCGACACCGCGCCGGCGGGTTTCGCCGTCGTGCAGCGCTTTCCCAACTCGGCCACGTTCACGCCCGGCGAGGCCCGGCTGCCGGTGTCGCTGAGCGACGGTCAGAACCTGCTCACCGTCGGCCCGGACCAGATCCGGGGCCAGATCCAGAAGGACGACGGCACTCCGGTGGCCGATGTGATCGCGGTGTTGCGCAACGTCGAGATCGAGATCCCGTACTGGGAGATCCGCGCCGATCTCGTCGACCCGGGCACGTACGTGCTGCGCCTGGAGAGCGACGACGGCTTCGGCGCGAGCTTCCAACTGTTCACGCCCCAGCAGGTGTCGTCGCCGGTCACCGGCACGCCAATGCCACCGTTCGACACCCCGACCGTCGACGACCATCGTGGCGTCGAGCCGTTCTGCTCGCTCACTCCCGACCCGTGCCCACTGCACGACGTCACCCTCACCGACGCGTTGAAGTCGGGCAAGCCGGTGGTCTACATGATCGGTACACCGGCGCACTGCCAGACCGGCACGTGTGCGCCAGGACTCGAGTTCCTGGTCGACGAGCATGAACGCGTCGGCGACGCCGTGGTGATGGTGCATGCCGACGTCTACGCCGACGACGACGCCACCAAGATCGCGCCCGCCGTGGAGGCGCTGAAGATCGACTACGAGCCGCTCGTCTACTTCGTCGATGAGAAGGGCGTGATCGTCGACCGCCTCGACGGCGTCTGGGACCGCTCGGAACTGCGCGAGCGGATGGACCTCTTCCTCAGCTGAAGGACGAGCCGCAGCCGCAGGTGCGGGTGGCGTTCGGGTTCGTGATGGCGAACCCGGCGGCGTTCAGGCCGTCCTTGTAGTCGAGGGTGGCGCCCTCGAGCAGCTGGGCCGAGGCGGCGTCGACGACGACCTGCACCGGACCGAACTCGGCCTTCTCGTCGTCGGCCGCGAAGTCGCCGTCGAAGAACATCTCGTACGAGAAACCGCTGCAGCCACCGGGACGCACGGCGACGCGCAGTGCCAGGTCGGTGGCGCCTTCGGCCTCGAGGAGTTCCTTGACCTTCAGGGCGGCGGTGTCGGTAACGGTGATCACGGCATTCCTCCTGGGAACGACAACCCGGTGAACCGGGATCGGGGATGTTCGGGCAGTGTACCCATGAATTACCGTAGCATTCACTTCGTGATTCCCGTCGACGTCCCCTCCCGCGACGAGGTGTTCGCGTTGCTCGCGGCCGTCATCGACCCCGAGTTGGGCGCCGACATCGTCACCCTGGGCATGGTGCCCGACGTGGTGGTGCAGCCCGACGGCAGGGTGGTCGTCACGGTGAAGCTCACCATCGGAGGCTGCCCGTTGCGTGCCCAGATCAAGAAGGACGTCGAGAGCCGCGTCGCCGTCCACCCCGGTGTCACCGACGTGCACATCGAGTGGGGCGAGATGAACAGCGAAGAACGCAGCGACGTCATGCTCAAGGCGCGCTGGAACGCTCGCGAAAACGCTCCCGACACCGAGATCCCGATCACGTGCCGCGTGCTCGCGATCGCCAGCGGCAAGGGCGGCGTGGGCAAGAGCTCGGTCACGGTGAACCTCGCCGCCGCGGTCGCCGCGCAGGGGTTCACGGTGGGCGTGCTCGATGCCGACATCTGGGGCTTCTCGGTGCCCCGCCTGTTGGGCATCGACGAACCGCTCGAGGCCGTGCCCGTAGAGGGCAGCGACAAGCCGAAGATCATCCCCAACGAGATCACCGTCGGCCGCGGCCTCACCCAGGGCACGCTGAAGGTCGTCAGCACCGGCTTCCTCGTCGGCGAGGACACCGCGCTCATGTGGCGTGGCCTGATGCTGACCAAGGCGGTCGAGCAGTTCCTGCGCGTCGTGCACTGGGGCGATCTCGACTACTTGTTCATCGACATGCCGCCCGGCACCGGCGACGTGCAGATGGGCCTGGCACGCATGCTGCCGCGCACCGATCTGCTCATCGTCACGACGCCTGCGTTGGCCGCGCAGAAGGTGGCGGCGCGTGCGGCCGACATGGCTCGGCGCAGCTTCCTTCGAGTCAGCGGCGTCATCGAGAACATGAGCTCGTTCACGTGCGAGCACGGCCAGTCGTACGCGCTGTTCGGTGAGGGCGGTGGTCAGGCGTTGGCCGACCAGATCGGCGTCCCGCTGTTGGGCCAGGTGCCGCTCGAAGCCTCGGTGTCGGCCGGAGGCGACGCGGGTGCTCCCGTGTCGCTCGACGGTGTGGGCGCCGCCGCCGATGTGTTCCGCAGCATCGCGAAGCGCATCGTCGACGACGTCGCCCCACCCACGAACATGGCCGGCTGCAGCGCGCGAATGCTGAACCTCGTCAACGAGGCGTTGGCGGCGAAGGACGCCGCGGTCGCGGCTCAGGCCAACGAGTCGTAGTCGTCGTCGCCCGGCATCGAAAGGCCAGCCATGCGACCCTCGACGATCTTGATCTTCGGCAGGATGCACGGCGGCGTACCGACAGCCCGCGAGGCGGCCATCGCCGACTGGACGTCGGTGTGCTCGTGCAGGAACGTCAAATTGGTCACGGTGGGCGGCATGAGCTGCAGCTCGCCACGCTCCCATTGCGCGAGCGCGTCGCCAGGGCGCACCCACATGCTGGCAACGGTCTCGTTGTCGTCATGGTGCGAGGTCTGTCCGATGGGGCTCGCCGCGACGAAGAAGCGCGTGTCGAAGCGACGGGTGGTCTCGCCCTTCGGCGTGATCCAGTGGCTCATCCACGGCAGCGAGTCGGTGAGCAGGCGCAGACCGTGCTCCGAGGCAAGTGCACGCATGTCGACCGTGCCGTCGTACACCGCCGCTCGGTGCGCGAGCGCGGGGTGACCGTCGTCGACCATGTTGCCGTCGGCGTCGGCGGCGAGCAGCACGCCGCACTCCTCGTAGCACTCGCGGATGGCCGCGACGACGAACGCTTCGTCGCCGTCGCCATCGGCGGGATCGACTCGGCCACCGGGGAACACGTACATGCCACCGGCGAACACTGCGGCGTTCGTGCGGCGCAGCATGAACACCTCGAGGCTGCCGTCGGTGTCGCGCAGCAGCATCACGGTCGCTGCGGGCCTGATGGGAACGTCGCCGGTGATCTCGTCAGCCATACGTCTGGCACCGTATCCGTCGCCTAGCCTGCAGAGCGTGCTGGTGTGGATGGACCTCGAGATGACCGGGCTGGACCCGGCGAAGAACGTGATCGTCGAGATCGCGACCATCATCACCGACGACGAGTTGAACATCGTCGCCGAGGGGCCCGATCTGGTGGTGCAGGCCACCGAGGAACACCTCGCGATGATGGAGCCCGTCGTCGTCGAGATGCACACCAAGAGCGGCCTGCTCGACCAAATCCGTTCGTCCACCATCACGCTCGAGGACGCCGGCGCGCAGACGCTCGAGTTCATCAAGCAGTGGGTGCCCCAGCCGCGCTCGGTGCCGCTGTGCGGCAACAGCATCGGCATGGACCGTCGCTTCCTCGACGCGTACCTGCCCGAGATCGAGCTGTACCTGCACTACCGCAGTGTCGACGTGAGCAGCGTGAAGGAGCTCGTCCGCCGCTGGTACCCGTCGGTGCTCAACCACCTGCGCCAGAAGCAGGGCACGCACCGCGCCCTCGACGACATCCGCGAGAGCGTCGCCGAGCTGCGCCATTACCGCGAGCACATCTTCGTCCCCCCGGGGACCCCCGAAGCTGTCGCCGCAGCCGCGGCGGCTGCCACCGCCGGCGCCGCGCCGGCAGTGGCCGCGCCGGCTCAGGCTGTGCCCGACTCCACCGACACCGCAGCGAACTGACGCCCGGCTCCGACGAGCCACCCGTCGAATCCGCCCGGACGGTCGCGCACCACCCAGTTCACGTCGTCGCTGCGTTCGATCGCGTCGCCATGCTCGACCACGACGGTCATCGGAGCGCGTAGGTCGCGTCGTTCGGCGAGCGCCTGCTCGACCGGCGCCAAGTACACCGCGTTGTTCACGTGCTCGAGCACGTCGAAGTCGGTGAACCGCAACGGCCAGGCCACACCATCGCCGGCACCCGACGACGGTGCCGCTGCCAACACCGGCTTCGACGACACGGTCCGACCACCAGCCGACGGGCCGAACACGTCGAGGAACGCGCGGGGCATTCGTGCCGGTCGCATGGTCGCTCCGTCGAGGTGCACCCACAACGTCGACGACTCGACGTGACCACCGTGTGCGCCGCGCACCGAGATGCGACGCTCGGCCCAGGCGGCACCGAACCCGGCGCACCACGTCGTCAGCTCGAGCGGTTCGAGGTACACCGGGAATTCGTGCACGGCGATCGCCGTGCGACGCACCACCCAGGTGAAGTCGCCGAAACCTGCGTCGCGAGCGTCGTCGTCGGCGACGTCCTGGAGCAGCCGCGCCAACGCATCGAGGCGTGCCCGGCCACCAGGTGACGAGTCACCCAGCCGAACGGTGGCCGTCCCCTCGAACCGTCGACCGGCAGCAGGGGGTTCCGGGAGTTCGACCACGGTTCACGATAAATCAGTTGCACGCCACCGGAGAACGTGGTTGCCTGGTTCCGACCTGACACCACCAGTGGCAGGTCGACGACACCGGAAGGAACGGAACCGTGATGGATTGCACGATGTACGCAACGCAGCAGGCCCATGTGGCCGGCGCCGTGCGCCCGTGCGCCGGTTCTGGTCGTAACTGGCGGCTCGTGGGCAATGCGATGGCCATCAATGGCTTTGCAGCATTCATGAAGTCCACTGCCGTCGCTACCAAGCGCACCGCCCGACACCTCGGGATGGCATCGACGTAACACCTACGTCGAAGTGCCGCCGAGGCCGTCGGGATCGCAGGATCCCGGCGGCCTTTTCGCTTTTCCACTTCCTTCCCCTTCGTCCGAGAGGAACCCCGAACATGTACACCCTGAACGACACCGACATCTCCAGAGAGTTCGATGAGCTCGTCGAGCCGATCGCCACGCGAGTGGCGACCCCGCGCTGCGCCGATGGTCATGGCACCCTCACCCACCTGTTCTTCTCGGACGTCCCGCTGGACATCGCTCGCGCCAAGGCGATCTGCGGCAAGTGCGCACTCGCCGAGACGTGCCGCGACGGCGCCATCGAGCGCGCCGAGCCGTGGGGTGTGTGGGGCGGCGAGCTCGTCGAGAACGGGCGGATCGTGATCAACAAGCGACCACGTGGCCGTCCGCCCAAGCACCCCCGGCCCGTGGTGGCCGTCGACGAAGTGCCCCTCCCCCCGCACTACGTCCGCACCCACCAGGTGGCCTGACCACCGATCCGGCGGGCGACCGGGAGCCTCGAGCTCCTGGTTGCCCGCCGGGGCGGAAGCTCGCCCGGCCTGCGGCAACGCATCGACGAACCGCCGGCCGACACCCCCGCCCCTCGCCGCCATGACCCCCCAATGACGGCGAGGGGCAACCGGGGCATGCACCGCGAACTTGAGTTCCTGGAGACGGGGTCCGGCGCACTTCGCTGGGCCGTCAGAGGGCGAGATGAACTCGCAACGCCTCGTCGAGGTCGGCCTGCAGTTCGGTCGTCATCACGCCCACTCGTGCCCCGACCCGCTCGACGGCGACGGAGCGCACCTGCTCGGCCTGCGCCTTCGAATCCACGGGAAGGCCGGTCGCGGCAGCGGGCAGCAACACCTGGAACGCGTACACCCGATCGGTGTTCGACGTGACGGGCACGACGGTCACGACGCCGCGGCCCAGTCGTCGGGCCGTGCTGTTCGCACCGTCGTTGCTGACGATCACCGCGGGCCGCTGTTTGGCGGACTCGGAGCCGCGCACGGGGTCGAGGTCGACCATGCGAATGTCGCCGCGTTGCATCAGCGCTGCCCGTCGGAGGTGACCGTCTCCCAGAGGACCGCGTCGTCGCCGGCGTTCCATTCGGCCCAGGCGTCCCGATAGGCATCGCCGAGTTCCGAGGCGCGCAACATTCGCACTGCCTTGTGCAGCACGGCCGAGCGCGAGGCGAATCCCTCGCGCTCGGCATAGGTGTCGAGGAACTCGACGTCGTCGTCGGGGAGGCTGATGCTGACCTTCATACCGCCAACCTACTTGGAGTACTACTCGGGTAGCAATGCCCGTTGGGCCTTTGGACCCTTCGTGCTGCGGCTGCGGGGACCAGGGCCGCAGCGACAGGTAGCGTTGCCCGGGTGAAGGTCCGCAAGCGCCTGCTGATCGGTTCGCTGGCCGTGTCGCTCGTCGCGTCCGTCGCCATCGGCCTGGTCATCGCCAACTCGAACGCCGACGATGACGACAACGGCGACACTGCCGCACTCGACACGAACGTGAAGCCGCCGACCATCGGCACGAACGCCGCGGTCGAGGGCAAGGCGCTCCCGACCATCGACCTCTCCACCCTCGACGGCGCCACACTGTCGACCGCCGACCTGGTCGGCCAGCCGTTGGTCATCAACATCTGGGGCTCCACGTGTGGGCCGTGCAAGAAGGAACTGCCCGACTTCGCGGCGGTGCACGCGATCTACGGCAACGAGGTCCGCTTCGTCGGGGTCGACTACCTGCCGCCGAGTGATCGCGAGGAGCAGTTCGCTCGCGACAGGGGCGTGCAGTACGAGCTGCTGTACGACGCGACGGGCGACTTCATCAACGAGATGGGCATCAGTGCTTTCCCCGTCACGCTCTTCGTGACGCCCGACGGCACGATCGTGGAGCAGACCGGTCAGCTCGACGAGGCCAAGCTGACCGCGCTGATCCAGGAGCATCTGCTGTGAACCTGTCGCTGTCGTTCATCCGCGGCCTGGTCGCCAGTATCAACCCGTGCGGGTTCGTGCTGCTCCCCACCTACCTCATGTACTTCCTCGGCGTCAGCGCGGCGAACGGCGAGATGCAGAAGGCGCCCATCAGCAAGGCGCTGCTCGTCGGCGCCACCGTGTCGGCCGGCTTCCTCGCCGTCTTCTTCGCGATCGGCGCCGTCACACAGTTCTGGACGCAAACGCTGCTCGAGAACGCGAAGTACGCGACGCTCGCGATCGGCGTCATCTTCGTCATCCTCGGTGCCGCGATGCTGTTCGGGTACAAGCTGCCGATCGGCACGATGCAGGTGAACACCGGCGAGCGCGATCGCACGATGCGGTCGATGTTCCTCTACGGCATCGCCTACGCCGTCGCCTCGCTGGGCTGCACGCTGCCGCTGTTCATGAGCACGCTGTTCCAGACCGGCGAGAGCAAGGGCTATTGGGCGGGCGTCGCCAACGTGGTGATGTACGCGTTGGGCATGGCCGTGGTGGTCATCTCGCTCACGCTCGCGCTGGCCGCTGCGAACGTCGGATTCGTGCACTGGCTGAAGAGCAAGATGCAGTACGTCGAGATGGTGTCGGGCGCATTCGTGCTGCTCTCGGGCGCCTACCTGCTGTGGTACTTCTACTGGGTCGATGTCCGCGAAGAGAGCGACCCGATCACCGACGCGGTCGACCGTCTGCAGCAGCGCGTGCAGAACTGGTTGAACGGCAACTGGCAGATCGTGGCGATCGTGCTCGGCGGGGTCATCCTCGTCGGCATCGGGTACGCGATGATGCGGGAACGCACACAGCCCGCTGACGCGGCGCCCACCGATGCGGCCCCCCAGGATGACCTCACCCACCCCGTTCCGTGATCTGCTCGCCCACGAGGGCGTGGAAGAGCATCTGGTGCTGCGCGGGCCGATCGGGTTCATGGCGTACCACGGCGGTTCGCTGGAGGAGATGACCGACGTCATCGCTTCGGCCGCAGCCGAGCGCTGCGACGCCAGCTACTACGGCGTGGTCCAGCCGACGCACTTCAACCAGCACATCCCGTCGCACAAGGTGACACCCGACGAGTCGCCGGCACTGCGTCAGTTCGTCGAGCACGTCGACGTGGTCATCACCATCCACGGCTTCGGCCGCCACGACATGTGGACGACGCTGTTGCTCGGTGGCCAGAACCGCGAGCTCGCCGAGCACGTCGCCGAGCACCTACGCGTCGTGCTGCCCGATTACACGATGGAGACGCGGGTGGAGGCAATGCCGAGGGAGCTGCGCGGCATGCACCACAACAACCCGGTGAACCTGCCTCGCCATCAGGGTGTGCAGATCGAGCTGCCCCCACGGGTGCGCGGTCGCAGCCCCATCTGGCGCGACTGGCAGGGCCCCGGCTGGACCCCGCACACCGAAGCCCTCATCGACGGGCTCGCCAACGCCGCCGCGGCCTGGGTGTCCTGAGCCCGCCTCGGCGCGGGTTCGTCGGTTTCTGGGCGTGTTCCTTCCCAGATCGGCTGCTGGGCGGGATGCGCACAACCAGGCAGATGCGTGCGCTGGAAGGCCAAACGCTGGAACTGGGCAGGCCAAAACGACAGCCAGTGTCGCTTTGGCATGACCAGTTCGGGCGCGTAGCGCGAGGCAGCGCCTTACGGAGCGAGGCGGTCGATCTGCCAGCTGTCGCCGTCGGGGTGCTCGTCGTCGGCGCCGAGCAGGGTGTAGGCGAGCCGGTCGTGCAGGCGGCTGGGGCGACCCTGCCAGAACTCGAAGCGATGCGGCTTCAGCAACCAGCCACCCCAGAACGCGGGACGGGGCACCTCGGCCTCGCCGAACGTCTGCGCCATCTGCTCGACGCGCTGCTCGAGCCAGTCGCGGTCGGGGATGGGCGTCGACTGCGGCGACGACCACGCACCGATCTGCGAGCCACGCGGGCGTGACGCGAAGTACTCGTCGCTCTCGGCATCCGGCACGCGCTCGACGGCGCCGACGACACGCACCTGTCGGTGCAACTGCAACCAAGTGAACAGCATCGACGCTCGGCCCTCGGCTGCGAGCTGCTGACTCTTCGCCGACTCGTAGTTGGTGAAGAACGTGAAACCACGATCGTCGGCGCCGCGCACCAGCAGGTAGCGCGACTGCGGCCAGCCCTCGCTGTCGACCGTGCTGAGCACGAACGCGTTGGGCTCGACGCAGCCGCCCTCGCTGGCGTCGGTGTACCAGCGGTGCCACTGCGCGATCGGGTCGCCGGCCACGTCGTGCAGGTCGAGGCCCGCGGTCTCGTAGTCCTTCCGCCTGCTCGCCAGGTCGTGTGGCGCGTCGGTCATGCCCCGATGACCTCGATGCCGCGCATGTACGGGCGCAGCGCCTCGGGCACGACGACCGTGCCGTCGGCCTGGCGGTAGTTCTCGACGATCGCGGCCCATACCCGCGGCACGGCGAGCGCCGAACCGTTCAACGTGTTGGCGATCGTGGTGCCCTTCTCGCCCGCCGTCTTGAAGCGGATGTCGCCACGGCGAGCCTGGTAGTCGGTGAACCAGCTGCACGAGCTGACCTCCAACCAGTTGTCGCACCCCGGTGCGTAGACCTCGATGTCGAAGCTGCGGTGGTGGCTCTGCCCCATGTCGCCGGTGCAGATCTCGATGATCCGGTACGGCAGGCCGAGGCCGTCGATCAGCTTCTCGGCTCGGTCGACGATCTCCTGCAGCATCGCCGGGCCCTGCTCGGGCGTGGTGACCGCGAGGATCTCGACTTTGTCGAACTCGTGGGCGCGCAGCATGCCGCGGGTGTCGCGGCCGGCCGACCCGGCCTCGCGGCGGTAGCACGACGTGTGCGCCATCATCCGCTTCGGCAGCTCGGCCTCGTCGAGCACCTCACCGGCGTAGATGCTGGTGAGCGGCACCTCGGCGGTAGGGATGGCCCACAGGTCGTCGCGCTCGATCGCGTACGCGTCGTCGGCGAACTTCGGCAGCTGGCCGGTGGCGGTGAGCGTGGCCGTGGTGACCAGCGACGGCGGGCGGATCTCTTCGAACGCGTCGGCGTTCATGTCCAGCGCGTACTGGCACAGCGCACGGGCGAGCGTGGCTCCCGCGCCGCGCTGCATCGTGAACATCGCGCCGCTGATCTTCGTGGCCCGCTCGTTGTCGAGGATGCCCAGCGCCGTCGCGGTCTCCCAGTGGGGCACCCGCTGGTGCTCGGGGAACTCGGCCGGCATGTTGTTCGGACCGACGATGACCGGGTTGTCGCGGTCGTCCTTGCCGTCGGGTGCGTCGGGGTGCGGCAGGTTGGGGATTCGCAGCATCAGCTCGCGCAGCGCGCTGGCCACCTGCTCGGCTTCCGCGTTGAGCGCCGATTCACGGGCACCCAGCTCGCGGCTCTGCGCCTGCAGTGCCTCGGCTCCGGCGGTGTCGCCCTCGCGTCGCTTCAGGCCGACTTGCTTCGACAGATCGTTGACCGCGGCGCGCAGCGCGTCGCGCTGGGACTGCAGGTCGCGCGCCTGGCCCTCGAGCGAGATGGCCTGATCGAGCTGCACCAGCAGCTCGGGGTTGTTGCGGCGGGCCAAAGCGGCCCGCACACCCTCGGGGTCGGTGCGCAGCAGTCGGACGTCGATCACGTGCTCAAGGCTAGTGCTGCACCCCTTCCTCATGTACTTGAGTTCCTGGTGAACGGCCCGGCCGGTAGCGTCGCTCCTCGTGGCAGGCAACGACGCAGCGGTCGAGGTGAGCGGACTGGTCGTGCGGTACGGCGATCTCGAGGCTGTGAAGGGCGTGTCGTTCACCGCCGAGGCCGGACTGGTCACCGCCGTGCTCGGGCCCAACGGTGCCGGCAAGACCAGCACCATCGAAGTGTGCGAGGGCTACCGCCGCGCCACCGCCGGTACGGTCCGCGTGCTGGGCCTCGACCCGGCGACGCACCAGCGTCGGCTCGGCGAGCGCATCGGCGTGATGCTGCAGCAGGGTGGCGTGTACCCGAGCGCACGAGTGCTCGACACGGTCCGCCACTACTGCACCCTCTACGGCAAGGGCGCCGACCCGGCCGCCCTGGTCGAGCAGGTCGGGCTGACATCACGCTCGAAGGCCACGTGGCGGCGGCTGTCGGGCGGCGAGCAGCAACGTCTCTCGCTTGCGCTGGCCATGGCCGCCAAGCCCGAGGTCGCGTTCCTCGACGAGCCCACCTCGGGCGTCGACGTGAACGGTCGCGACACCATCCGTGGCATCATCCGCGCCCTCGCCGACACCGGCTGCGCGGTCGTCCTGGCCACCCACGAGCTGGACGAAGCCGAACGGATCGCCGACCGAGTCGTCATCTTCGACGGCGGGCTGGTGATCGCCGACGGCACGCTCGACGAGCTGCGCAAGGGTCACGACGAGATCCGCTTCCGCAGCTCACCCGACCTGGACCTGATCTCGCTCGCCAAGGAGATCGACATGGTCGCCAGCCAGGTGGGCCCTGGCGAGTACGTCATCGACGCGCCGCCGCACCCGCGGCTGATGGCGCAGTTGACCTCGTGGCTGGCCGAGCACGGTCACCCACTGACCGACCTGCGCGCCGGCAGCCAGCGGCTGGAGGACGTCTTCCGGCGGCTCACCGCGCCCAACACCGAGGATGGTGACGCGTGAAGCGGTTCACCTCCCAACTGCGCACCGAGGTGCAGTTGACGCTGCGCAACGGCGAACAGTTGCTCCTCACCCTGGGCATCCCCGTGCTGCTGCTGGTTTTCTTCAGCCTGGTCGACGTGCTGCCCACCGGCACCGACGAACCCATCGACTTCCTCGCCCCGGGCGTGCTCGCCCTCGCCGTGATGAGCACGGCGATGGTCAGCCTGGGAATCGGCACCGGGTTCGAGCGCAGCTACCACGTGCTCAAGCGGCTGGGCACCACGCCGCTCGGCCGCCCGCGCCTGATCGCGGCGAAGATCGCCTCGGTCGCCGTCGTCGAGATGGTCCAGTTCGCGATCATCGTCCCCGTGGCGTACGCGCTCGGCTGGTCGCCCGCCGACCCGAACTGGCTGCTCGCCGTATGCGGTGTCCTCCTGGGCACGATGGCCTTCGCCGGCATCGGACTCACGCTGGCCGGTCGGCTGCGTGGGGAGATCAACCTCGCCGCTCAGAACGGCCTGTATCTGGTGCTGCTGTTGCTCGGCGGCATGGTCATCCCGTTCGACGAGCTGCCCACCGGCATCCGCCAAGTGGCGCACGCCTTGCCGTCGGGCGCGCTCACGGACGTGCTGCGCGAGACGCTCAGCGGCGCGGGCTCGCAGCCCGCCACCAGCTGGGTCGTGTTGAGCATCTGGGCCCTGGCGATGCCCGCCATCGCCGCCGCCACCTTCCGCTGGGACTGACCGCGCGCCCTGCCCGGCCG
>JANOET010000238.1:0-6643 GCA_031413415.1 Acidimicrobiaceae bacterium | reverse complement strand
CGAGGTCGCCGAGCAGCTTGTTGTCGTTGGCGTACTTGATGTAGGCCTCGAAGCCGCCCTTCACGGGTGCGAACGCGGCTGCGGCGAGGCCGCCGGTGAGCGGCATCGCGGAAGCGATCTTGATGGTGCCCTCGATGGGCGCCTCGGCGGCATCGGGGTCGATGCAGTCGTCGGTGCTCACGGCCCAGGCGTCGGAGCCGGGCGCGGTGGTGTCGACGGCGGTGGTGTCGGTGCCCTCCGCAGTGGTCTCAGAACCACCGGTGTCGGCTGTCGTCGTGTCCGCAGCGGTGTCGGTGGAGTCCGTGCCGTCGCTGCTGCATGCAGCGATCAGGAACGAACCAGCCACCAGCGCCCCGATCAGACGAGCTGATGAACCTCGCTTCATCCCATTCCCCCTCAGGTTTGGTGTGTGTGGAATCAGGCCTCGGCAGGAGCCGCGACCGGTTCCGTGATGGTACCCGTCCCGGCCGGTCGTGGAACAACCATGACGAAGCGGGCCTGGAAGCGCCGCCACATGCCGACGATGCCGAACGGCGCCACGAACATCAGCACGATCAGGACGATCGCGAAGATGCCGGACCCGGGCGGCGTGCTCGACCAGCTGAACAGCGGGCGCAGCAAACCGGGGATCGCGTCGGGATCGCTCCAGTCGCCGGTGCGCTCGGTGATGAACACGAACAGCACCGAACCGATGATCGGCCCCCACAGCGAGCCGGCACCGCCGACCACCATGACGATGAGGAACGTGATCGAGCCCTGGACCGTGATGTTGGTGGAGTCGGGGGTGACGTTGCCGGTGCGGATGGCCGAGAGGCAGCCCGGCAACGAGCACAGCGCCGCCGACAGACCGAAGGCCAACGCCTTGGTACTGGCCAGGTTCACACCCATCACCGCGGCTGCGGTCTCGTTGTCGCGGATGGCCACCAGCGACCGGCCGGCGCGGCTCTTCACCACTCCGCGGCAGGCCAGGTAGACGATCGCGACGATGACCATCGCGATCCAGTAGTGGAACGGCTTCACGTTCTCGCCGCGCAGCGAGCCCCACGGGTTCCAGCCGAAGATCTCGTACGTCGGATTGTCCTTCGTGAACTTGAAGCCGGTGTCGTCGAGACCGCGAGCGCCGCCGGTGAGCCACACGAGCTTGGGCCACTTGACCATCTGCGGGAACACGAGCGCGAGGGCCAGCGTGACGAGGGCCAGGTACACGCCCTTGATGCGCAGCGCAGGGAGTGAGACGAGTGCGCCGACGACGAACGCCACCACGAAGGCGACGGCGAACGTCTGGAACGGGCTCCAGCCGTATCGCGACACCAGGATGCCGGTGGCGTAGGCCCCGATGCCGTAGAACGCCGAATGGCCGATGGAGATCTGCCCGGTGTACCCGAGCAGCAGGTTGAGCGCCATCGCGGCAGCCATGAGCGTGAGCGCCGTGATGCACGTGTCGATGACGCCGTTGCTGGCCGAGGTGGGGATCCAGAACGCGAGGTACACGAGCATCGCCGCGACCACGAGACGGATGGCCCAGCTCGCGGCGCCTCCGGAGCGAATGGCGATCGGCTTCATACTCGTTCCACCTTTGCCGTGCCGAACAGGCCGGATGGTTTGACCAGCAACACGACCAGGATGACCATCAGCGCGACGCCCACCTTCATCTCCTGGCCGACCCACTTCGGGAAGTAGCCGGCCGCCATGTTCTCGATGACACCGATGATGAGACCGCCGAGGACGGCGCCACCGGGGCTGTCGAACCCGCCGAGCGTCGCTGCCGCCGAGGCGTAGATGAACACGCCGAACATCAGACCGAGGTTGACGTTCGAGTTGATGCCCGCGAACACGACGCCACCGACCGCACCGATGGCAGCGGCGAGACCCCAGCTGGTCATCAGCACCAGGTTGGTGCGAATGCCGACGAGCTTGGCACTCTCGGCATTGCTGGCCACCGCGTTCATCGAAAGACCCAGCTTGGTGAAGTTGAACAGCAGGAAGAGCAGGCCGAACAGCACGAGCACCAGCAGGAACACACCGATGGACTGCAGCTTGATGGCCGCGCCGAAGATCCTGACGAAGTCGTCGGGCTCGTTCGGGAACAGGCTGGGGAAGGACTGCTGGTTGCTGCCGACGCCGCTGTTGGGCAACGGCTGGTCGCCCCAGATGGCGCCGGCGAGCCAGTTCAGGAACTGGAACAGTCCGAGCGTGACGATGAACACCGCGAACGCCGACTTCTTGGCGATCGGCCGGATGAGCGTGACCTCGGTGACCGCACCGAGAGCGAAACCGACGAGCATGCCGATCGGGAGCGCGATGCCGATGGCCAAGCCCCACTCGCCGAGTTGGTAGACGACGTAGGTGCAGAACAGCGCCATCTCGCCCTGGGCGAAGTTGAGGTGGCCGGTGCCGCGGTAGATGATGACGAGGCCGAGCGCAATCAGCGCGTACACGCTGCCCTGGCTGAGGCCGTCGAAGAGTCGCTGCAGGAACAGTTCCATCAGAACCCCAGGTACGCCTTGCGGATGGAGTCGTCGGCGCTCAACTCGGCGGCCGACCCGGAGGCCACGATGCGGCCGGTCTCGAGCAGGTACACGCGACTCGCGATGTGCATGGCGAGGTTCGCGTTCTGTTCCACCAGCAGCACCGAGAGACCCTCCTCCTTGTTGAGCCGTTCGAGGACACCGAACAGTTCCTGCGTGATGAGCGGGGCGAGACCCAGGCTGGGCTCGTCGCACAGCAGCAGCTTCGGTCGGCTCATCAGCGCGCGGGCGATGGCGAGCATCTGCTGCTCGCCTCCACTGAGACTGCCGGCGCGCTGGTTGCGGCGTTCGTCGAGGCGTGGGAACTGGCCGTACCACAGCTCCATGTCGCGGGCCACCGACCGACTGTCGTCGCGGGTGATGGCACCCGCCTTCAGGTTGTCCTCCACCGTCAGCTCGGGGAACGTGCCGCGACCCTGGGGCACCTGGACGAGCCCATTGCGCACGATTCGGTCGGGGCTGGACTTGGCGATCTCGTGACCGTCGAACTCGACGTGGCCCTGCCGGGCGATGGTGCCGCTGATGGCGCGCATCGTGGTGGTCTTGCCCGCGCCGTTCGCGCCGAGGATGACGACGATCTCGCCCAGGTTCACCTCGAGGTCGATGTCGTGCAGCACCGTCACCGGCCCGTAGCCGGCGCGCAGGCCGGTCGTGCGGAGGAGCGTCGTCATGAGCTGGTCCCCAGATAGGCCTCGATGACCCGCGGGTCGTTCTGCACTTCGATGGGGGTGCCGTCGGAGATCTTGCGACCGAACTCCATCGCCACGACTCGGTCGCTGATGCTCATGACCATGCTCATGTGGTGCTCGACGAGCAACACGGTGAGGTCGAACTGGTCGCGGATGGCCTGGATGGTGTGGCCCAGCTCGTCGACCTCGCCGTGCGCCAGCCCGCTGGCGGGCTCGTCCATCAGCAGAAACGACGGCTTGGCGGCCAAGGCCCGGGCGATCTCGAGTCGCTTCAGCGTGCCGAACGGCAGGCCGGCCGCGGGACGGAAGGCGAGGGCGCCGAGACCGAGTTCGTTCAGCAGGTCGCCGGCGAAGTTGCGGGTGCGCTCGTTCTCCTTGGCTGCGCCGATTCGAAGGATGCCCCTGACGAACCCCACCTTGCCCTGGCTGTGCGCTCCGACCATCACGTTCTCGAGCAACGTCATCGTGGGGAACAGCGCAAGGTTCTGGAACGTGCGCGCGATCCCGAGATCGGCGATGCCGTGGGCCGGCACGTCGAGCAGCTCCTGGCCACGGAACTTCACGGATCCGCCGGCCGGTTGGTAGATCCGGCTAACCACGTTGAACATCGTGGTCTTCCCGGCGCCGTTCGGCCCGATGAGGCCACAGATGTGGCCCTCGTCGATGCGGAAACTCAGGCGGTCGAGCGCCACGATGCCACCGAAGCGCACCGTCACGTCATTCACGTCGAGCAACACCACGTGCCTAGGTCCCTCCCCCTGACGACTGGCCCCTGACGACTGGCCCCTGACGACTGTCCCCTAAGTCCGGCCCCTCACAACCGGACGGGCACAACGTAGCCGGTCGCGGTTGTCGGTCGCGCACTTCCCCCGGACCAGCCCACCCGCGCGAACTGAAGTTCCTGGTGAACACCCGGGCGCGGGTCAGTCGTGCCAGTTCAGGACGGTGCGCATCGCGGCCTCGAAGTCCTCGAAGCTCATGCCGTTCTTCGCGCCGATGACGAGGTCGGCATCGGCACCGACCGGATGGCGCAGCACGCCGGGCCGCTCGGTGGCAGCGGCGTAGATGGCCTCGACCACGTCCTGTGGATCGGCAGGGCCGCCGCTCACCAGCGACTTCTGTGCGGCGCGATAGCTCTGCCAGCGCACGAAGTCCTCCGACTCGGACGTCATCGCCGCCACCGTCGACGCATTGCTGGCCAACTGCGTGGGGAACTGGCCGGGCTCGACCACGCAGACCCGAATGCCACGGTGGGCCAACTCGAAGTGCATCGCCTCGGTCAGCGCCTCGACCGCATGCTTCGTCGCTGCGTACATGCCGCCGTACGGCGTGCCGACCCGACCCGCGACGGAGCCCACGTTGACGATGGCGCCCCCGCCGTTGCCGAGCATGTGCGGCACGACGGCTCGCACCACGCGCACCACGCCCGTCACGTTGGTGTCGAACTGCCAGGCGACCTCGTCGTCGGTGAACTGGTGGACCGCACCGAACGACTCGACCCCCGCGTTGTTCACGACGACATCGAGCTGCCCGACCTGCGCGATGGCCTCGGCGACCGCCGAGTCGACACTGGCGGAACTGGTGACGTCGAGCGGGATCTGCAGGATCTCGGGTCGAGCGTTCAGCGCCGCCGACTTGCCCGGGGTGCGCATGGTGGCCACCACGGTGTGACCGCGGTCGGCGAAGGTGAGCGCGGCCAGTTCACCGAAGCCGGTGCTGCAACCCGTGATGATGACGTTCGACATGAACGCGGACGCTAGCGAAGTACCGTGCGGCTCCATGAACGGTCCGCACGAGTGGCAGGCGGTGGGCATCTACGACCCTGACGCTCCCGACGCGACGCAGCGCCTCGAGCTGCTCGAGTGGTTGGCCGCTCAAGGTGTCGACCTCGACGCGATGGTCGATGCCTGCGCGCGCGGTCAGCTCACCGCAATCGCCGGCGACCGCAAGTTGCGACCAGGGCGGCGGCTGACGGTGCACCAGGTCGCACTCGAAACGGGACTGCCGATCGACCTGGTCATCGCCGTCCACCGCTCCACCGGGATGCCGCCATCGGGTGACGACGACGCGGTGTACACCGAGGGCGACATCCAGCTCTTCCGGTTGTTCGGGATGGCGGCGAACGTCTTCAGCCCGACCGAACTCGGCCACTTCACCCGCGTCGTCGGAAACGCGATGCGACGCATCGCCGAGGCCGCCAGCGAGATGTTCCTTCGCGACGTCGAGGCACCGATCCAGGGGCCGGGCGGCGTCGGCACACCGCTCGAGATGGCCAAGGCCAACCTTGCCGGCATCGAACTCGCGCACATGGCGACCGGGCTGTTCGATCCGCTGTTCCGGGCTCACCTGGAGATGTCGACCCGAACGGTTCGACGCGCGCGCGCGAGGGCCAGGACGACTACAGCACGCTGCCGCTCACCATCGGCTTCGTCGATCTCAGCGGGTTCACGTCGCGATCCGCATCGATGAGCCCCGACGAACTGCTCGAGTTGGTGATGGCGTTCGAGGCCGCCAGCATCGACCTCGTGGCCGAGCACGGCGGACGTCTGGTGAAGCTCATCGGCGACGAGGTGATGTTCAGCGCCGTCGAACCGGCGGAGGCCTGCGCGATCGCATCCGGATTGGTGCGTCAGGCCGACGAACTCGCCGGTGGGGGCCGAGCGGGGCTGGCGCACGGTCCGGTCATCGCGTCAGGAGGCGACGTCTACGGCGAGATCGTCAACCTGGCTGCACGCATCGTCGACGTCGCGGTGCCCGGCGAGATCCTCGTCAACGAGGCCGTCACCCGGCGCGCCGACGGCCTGCAGTTCGAACCTGCAGGCCGTCGCCAGTTGAAGGGGTTCGTCGAACCCGTGCGGTTGTGGTCGCTGGCCGAGTGAGCCGAGTGAGCCGAGCAGATCGGGCTCAGCCCATCAGCTCGCGCAGGGTCTCGATCTGCTTCACGGCATCGCCGCCGACGGGGTTGACCGACAAGATGGTGACGCCGGCCTCCTTGTAGGCAGCGAGACGCTCCTTGATGTAGCCCTTCGAACCGACCAGGTTGCTGTGCTCGAGCATCTGCGCCGGCACGCGTGCGGCGGCCTCGTCCTTCTTGCCATCGAGGTAGAGATCCTGGATGTCGATGGCTTCCTGCACGTAGCCGTACTTCTGACAGATGGTGTTGTAGAAGTTCTTGTCGCGGGCGCCCATGCCGCCGATGTACAGCGCGGCGTTGGGCCGGGCGAAGTCGAGGATCTGGTGGCGGGATTCGTCGTCGACTCGGGCACGGGGTTGTTGGTGATGCCCTCGACGAACGCCTGGTTGTTGGTGGGCGGCGTGAACGCGAGGAACGAGCTGATCACGTCGTCACCCTTGCGCGACGGGATGTTCGCACCCAGCGAGGCGATCTTGTTCTGGACCTCGGCGGAGGTGAGCTCCTTGACGAGC
>JANOET010000237.1:0-12867 GCA_031413415.1 Acidimicrobiaceae bacterium | reverse complement strand
TGTGGCTGCAGGAGCACTTTGGCGGCTCTGTCGAGGGCCGGCGCATCACGATGTCGTGGGCGTACTCGCCCAGCTATGCCAAGCCGCTCTCGGTCCCGCAGGGTGTGGTGTCGCTGCTCACCCGATTCGGCGCCCACGTCACCCTCGCCCACCCGCGAGGCTACGGCCTGCTCGCCGACCCCATGCACTGGGCCGCGATGGGCGCCGTCGAGTCGGGTGGCACGTTCCGGATCACCGACGACATGGACGATGCGTTCTCCGGCGCCGAGGCGGTGTACCCGAAGTCGTGGGGCCCCCACGACCTGATGGTCGAGCGGGTCGCGGCGAACCGCGAGGGCGACACCGCGGCGATGCGCGACATCGAGCACCGAGCGCTCGCGCAGAACGCCGAGCATCGCGACTGGATCTGCGACGAGCGACGCATGGCCCTCACCGACGACGCGCTCTACCTGCACTGCCTGCCTGCCGACATCGGCGCGGAGGTGAGTCCGGGCGTGATGAACCGCTTCAAGGTGGCCGTGGCGCGCGAGGCCAACAAGAAGGTGTACGTGATCATGGCGATGCTCGCGGCGGCCAAGGTGCCCGACCTCGCCGATGCGTTGCAAGGAGGTGGGTGATGGACACCAGCACGACGTCCGAGGTCGACCTGGACCGTCGAGCCGCCGAGCTCGCCGCACAGTACCGACCGTTGGCCGAAGCGATCCTGCGCGAGGCGATCCGGATCCCCGCCGATGTCGTCGACCTCGCGCTCGACGCCGGTGGCGACCCCCGCGCGGGGCTGTCGAACCACGAAGGCACGCGGTTGCAGTTCCTGCGACACACGATCATCGACGTCGAGGCGGTACGCCACGCGGAGGACGTGTGGTTCGACGACTACGGCAACCTGGTGTGGATGGTCCGCGACCCGTACGACGGAGTGGCGCCCGAACACCGGACGGTCATCTTCCTCGACGGCCACTCCGACACCGTGCAGGCACTGCGCGACCAGTGGCGGCACAAGCTCGGGGGCACGATCGACGCCTACGGGGGACGCGTGGCAGGGACCACCCCCGACGCAGCGGCGTTGCACGCAGAGTTGGGCTACGTGCCGCCGCAGGACGAGTGGGACCACTTGATCTTCGGGCGCGGTGCCGCCGATCAACTGGCCGGCGTGGTGTCGCAGATCGTGGCAACGAAGATCCTGCTGGAGCTGTCGTCCGAAGGAGCACTGCACGGGTGCACGATCCGCGCCTACGCGACTGCCGCCGAAGAGGACAACGACGGCGGCGGACCACGACACGTGGTGACCGACGTGCTGCCCGGAGCCGGCCCCGAGTTGGTGCCCGATGTCGTCATCCTCACCGAGGGAACCGGCGACGCGGTGAAGGGTGCGCTCGGCATCTACCGCGGCCAGCGTGGTCGGATGCAGATCGAGGTCCGCATCGTCGGTCGCTCGTGCCACGGTTCGATGCCGTTCGAGGGGCTGAACCCACTCGAGCACGGTGCGGCGATCATCGCCGAGGCGGCGCAGCGGCACCGCGACGGTGACGGCTTCCTCGACCACCCGTTCCTCGGGCGCGGCACACGCACCGCGAGCTGGTCCGCCATCGACACACCCAGCGACTGCGCGGTGCCGGCCACGTTCACGTTCCGCTTCGACCGTCGACTCACCGTCGGCGAGACACCCGAAGCGGCGCTCGCGGACATCGCGTCGCTCGATGCAGTCGCCGCAGCCCGCAACGCCGGGCTGGACGTCACCGTGCAGGTCCCGCGGTACACACAGCACACCTGGCGCGGCTTCCCAGTCGACAACGAGCAGATCTACCCCGGTTGGACGACCCCCGAGGACCACCCCGCCATCCTCGCCGCGGTCGACTCCTACCGCCGTGTCGTCACACCGCACGTCGTCGAGCCCGACGGGGGTGCCACCGCAGGCGCACTTCGCCGTGAGCCGCGAGTGGACAAGTGGATCTTCTCCACCGACGGCGTCGGCTACCCCGTTCCCGTCGACGACACCACCCTCGAGGTGGGTCCGCAGAAGCGGTGGGTCACCTCCGGTGAGGTGCGTCACCCGGCGATGTTCGGCATCGGCGCCGGGGTCGAGCAGAACACACATCGCGTCGGTGAGTACGTCGACTCGCGCGAACTGCAGCACGCGATCGCCGTGCTGGTGCGCTTCCCCCAGGTGTTCCGCACGCTCACCACCGAGGCCGGCTGACCGTGCGCGTGGTCGTCGCGCTCGGCGGCAACGCGCTCCTCCACCGCGGCGAACGCCCCGACGCGGAGCCGCAGCGATTGAACGTGTTGCGCGCGGTCGAGTCGCTCGCACCGTTGGCGGCCGCCCACGAGCTGATTCTCACCCACGGCAACGGTCCCCAGGTCGGCGTGCTGGCGATGGAGTCGGCCGCAGATCCGATGCTCAGCCGCCCCTTCCCCCTCGATCCGCTCGGCGCCGAGACCCAGGGTCTCATCGGGTACTGGTTGGCCCAGGGGCTGCGCAACGAACTGCCCGAACGCGAGGTGGCCGCGCTCTTGACCCAGTGCATCGTGCACGCCGACGACCCGGCGTTCGGTCGGCCCACGAAGTTCGTCGGACCGGTCTACGCCGAGCTCGAGGCGCGGCGACTGGCGGCCGACCGAGGATGGGTGGTCGCCCCCGACGGTGACCGGTGGCGGCGCGTCGTGCCGTCGCCCGAGCCACACATCATCGTCGAAGCCGAAGTGGTGCGCATGCTCACCGACCGGGGCGTCATCGTCATCTGCGCCGGAGGTGGCGGCGTGCCCGTCGTGCGGCTCGCCGACGGCCGACTCGAGGGCGTCGAGGCGGTCATCGACAAGGATCTCACTGCGGCGCTGCTCGCCGAGACCCTCCAAGCCGATGCCCTGCTGCTGCTCACCGACGTCGAGGCGGTCGAGACCGACTTCGGTCGGCCCGGCTCGACGCCGATTCGCCAGGCCACCTCGGCCGAACTGCGTGCGCACGGTTTCCCCGACGGGTCGATGGGACCCAAGGTGGAGGCGGCGTGCCGGTTCGCGGAACGCACCGGCGGCCTCGCCGCGATCGGCGCGCTCACCCACGCGGCGGCGCTGCTCGACGGTTCCGCCGGAACCCGCATCGTCAACTGACGGCAGGCCCGGACCGAGACGTCGTCAGCGTGCGGTCCAGCGCTCGATCCAGGGGATCAACAGCTCGAGCAGCGCGGCCTTCGTCGCCGGGTCCAGGTCGTAGGCGACGTGACGGATCGGATGCGACGGGAGCCCCGCGGCGCACAAGGTGGCGGTGAGGTCGAACGGTGTGCCCGACACGACGACATCACACGGTGTGGCCTCGATGGTTGCAGCCAGTTCGGCGAGCTGCGCGTCGCCGTAACCCATCGCCGGCAGCACCGCGCCGATGTGCGGGTACTTCTCGTAGACGGCACGCAGCGAACCGACAGCGTAGGGCCGCGGGTCGACGAACTCTGCGGCGCCAGCGGCTCGCGCCGCCACACTGCCCGCACCGAACGGCATGCCACCGTGGGTGATGGTCGGCCCGTCCTCGATGACGAGCACGCGCTTGCCGGCGATCGACGGACCGTCGTCGAGCGTCGCGGGTGACGAGGCGAGCAGCATGGTCGCCTCCGGGTTGAGACGTCGCAGCCCGTCGACCACGAGTTGCACATCGTCGGGAGCCGCGGTGTCGACCTTGTTCACCACCAGCACGTCGGCCAGCAGCACGTTCGTCTCTCCGGGGTGGTACGCCGACTCGTGACCGGGACGCAACGCGTCGGCGACGACGATCATCAGGTCGGGCTCGTAGAACGGCAGGTCGTTGTTCCCACCGTCCCACAGGATGATGTCGGCATCGCCCTCGGCGAGAGCGAGGATCTCGCCGTAGTCGACGCCGGCATACACCGCGATGCCCTCGCGTACGGGCAATTCGTACTCTTCGCGTTCCTCGATGGTCGGACGGCTGGCATCGATGTCGTCGAGCGTGCGGAACCGCTGCACGCGCATGTCCTGCAGGTTGCCGTACGGCATCGGGTGGCGCACGAGCGCCACCGACAGTCCGTGCGACTGCAGTATGTGCGCAATCGCCCGGCTGGTCTGGCTCTTGCCGCATCCGGTGCGCGTCGCGCAGACCGCCAGCACCGGTTTCTCGGAGCGCAGGGCCGAGGCCTTCATGCCGATCAGCTTGAAGTCGGCACCGGCGGCCAACACACGCGCCGCGAGATGCATCAGGTCGGGGTAGGCGACATCGCTGTACGCGAACACCACCTCGTCGATCGCGTGATCGTGGATGAGCCGCTCGAGCTCGGCCTCGGGCACGATGGGAATGCCCTTCGGGTACGACGACCCGGCGAGGTCGCGCGGGTAGGTGCGGTGGTCGATGTTGGGAATCTGGGCAGCGGTGAACGCCACGACCTCCACCTTCGGGTCGTGGCGATACACGGTGTTGAAGGTGTGGAAGTCGCGTCCGCCTGCGCCGACGATGACGACACGTTTCATGTCCCCATCGTCCGCCCGCCGAGACCGCAGCGTCAGGGGCGAAGGTCCGCCACTGACGTCGCTCATCGCTACTTGTGGCCGCTTTCACCCACCCGCAGCGGTGTCGACTGCAGCGCGAACGGGTTTCCTGCCCAGCCGAGGCCGTCGGCGAGGTCGGCGAGGCGCCGGCCGATCTCGGGCACGAACTTGAAGCCGTGGCCGCTCAACCCTGCACCGATCACCACGTCGCCCACCCGGTCGAGCACGAAGTCCTCCTGCAGTGTGCTGGCGTACAGGCACGTCGACTGGTCGACGGGATCGGGGTCCACCCCGGGCAACCATTCGCGCACCCAGTCCACGAGCCGGGCCCACGTGACGGGCTCGAGGGCGAACGTGCGCGTGTCGGGGTCCACCACCGGACCGGTGTGGTGTTCGGCAACCTTCACCAGACCCTCCGGCGTGACCATGCCGTAGTGCCGGACCCGGTCGAGCGATCGCAGCGTCGGCCACACTGCGTCGACCCGGGGGCGGAAGAACGCGAGCTGCTCCTGGGTGACACGGTGTCCGGGCAGATCGACCACGCCGGCGAGCAGACCGGGCGACCACGCCCCCGCCGTCACGATCGCGACGGATGCCTCGATGCGCCCCCCGTCGATGTGCACCGCCACACCCGAGTCGAGTTGCTCGACACGTTGCACCTGCGTCGTCGCACGCAGCTGTGCACCGGACTCGACGGCGAGCCGACGCAGCACCGACAGCGCCCGATCGGCGTGCACCGTGCCGCCGTCGGGCTGGAACAGCACGTCGCCCGCGAACCTGACCCCGGGCCACCGACGAGCGGCCGCGCCCACGTCGAGGCGTTCGACGCGGACGCCGGCATCGGTCGAGACGCGTTCGAGCTCGGCCAACTCATCGGCGAAGCCCATGTCGACGGCTCCCGACCGGGAGAGCAGCGGCACTCGGCCGGCCACCTCGACCTCGTCCCATCCCTGCAGCGCATCGATGGCGAAGCGCACGTAGGTCGGGTCGGCGTGGCCCAGTCGCACGATCCGCTCGCTGCCGTGCGAGCTGCCGCGGCGGTGCCCAGGTTCGAAGCGATCGAGGGCGAGCACCCGTCCGCCTCGCCTCGCTGCGTGCCACGCCGCCGCCGAACCCGCAGCCCCACAACCGACCACCACCACATCGAACTCGCGCATGATCGAATCGGTCAGTCGGCGGCAGCGCGGGCGGCGGCGATCTGTTCGTAGATCTCGTCGGCGAACCAGCCGTCGTCCTGCACCACCGCCATGATCACGATCGGCGGCATGACGTCGGTGATCATCACCGTGACGGTCTGCCCCGGTTGGCCTTCGGGTGGTCCGCCGGCAGCGCGCGGGTTGCTCGGCCGCACACTCTCGCCACCACCGCGCGAGATCAATCCCATGGTGTCCTCCTCGACTGCTGAACCTGCAGTCTGGCGCAGTGCCGACACATCGGTTGCTACGGCGTGACCACGATCTTGCCGCGGACGGCGCCCGACTCGAGGTGGCGCACGGCGTCGGCGGCCTGTTCCAGCGGGTAGACGCGATCGACACTGGCGACCATCGACCCCGCTTCCATCAGCGCGGCCATCTGCTCCAGTTCGGCCGAGCGGAGCTTGGCGACGAACATGACGATGCGCTGCCCGACGAACGGCGACATCGCCGCCCCACGAAGCGATCGGCCGAGCGGGCCGAGCCACCTGCCGCCGTTCTCGCCACCGACCAGTACCACCGTGCCCTTCGGGGTGAGCGCTCGCCGCATGCGCCGCACCGGGGTGTTGCCACCGTTGTCGATGATGAGGTCCCACGTTCGCGTGCCGTCGGCGAAGTCGGCGACCGCGTGATCGATGACGTCGGCGGCACCGAGCGCACGTACCAGACCGGCCTTTGCGGCGCTGCTGACACCGGTGACCTTGGCACCCGCGGCCTTGGCGATCTGCACCGCGAACGTGCCGACGCCACCCGATGCACCGACGACGAGCACGGACTGACCGGGTTGCACCTTGCCGATGATGTGCAACGCCTCCCACGCCGTGCAGCCCGACACCGGCACCGCGGCCGCCTGCTCGAACGTGCAGGTGGACGGCACATGGGCCAACGAACCTTCGTGCGCGACCGCGTACTCGGCGAACGATCCGTGCCCGCCGCCGAAGACCCGATCGCCCACCCCGAAACGAGTGACGGCAGCGCCGACCTCGACCACCGTGCCGGCGAGATCGGTGCCCGGCACCGGGTTCTTCGGTCGACGCAACCCCATCACCAGGCGGACCAGACGTGGCTCGCCGGTCATCAGGTGCCACGTCCCGCGATCCAGCCCTGCGGCCTCGATCTTCACCAGCACCTGCTGCTCGGTCGGCGCCGGTCGGTCGATCTGCTCGATCCGCCATGTGTCGGCCGAGCCGTATGCACGTTGCACGACTGCCCGCATCGCTGCCGGTCCCGTCATCGCCCACCGTGGCAGGAGTTCATGTCGGCCAGTCGTTCGGGTCGTCGACCTGCGCCATGGCTGCGACCGCGAACACCGCACCAGTGGGGTCGGCAAGAACCGCCATCGGACCCATCGGCGTGTCGAACGGCGGCACCTGGACGCCGCCACCCAACTCGATCGCGGAGTCGGACGCGGCTTGAGCATTCACGACGACGAAGTACGGAAGCCAATTGGTGGGAACCTCTGCAGGAAACTCCTCGCCCATGGTCATCGCCCCGGCAATCGCTCGACCGTCGAGCGAAATGACCTGATAGCCAGCCGGGGTGTCGTCCATCGGCGCCGAGGTCCATCCGAAGACCGACTCGTAGAACGGCAAGACCGCCGAGAGGTCTCGGGCGTTCAGTTCGTGCCAGACCACTGCCCCAGTCTCGTTGACGACAGCTGCGCCGAAGTGGTTCGGGCCAGCTTGGGCGACGCCGAAGAAGCCGCCGGAGGGATCGATCCCGAACGCGATCCGGCCGTTGCCACCCGGAAGGTCCATCGGCGGCACGGCCACGCTGCCGCCGGCAGCGCTGATCCGAGTCGCTGCGGCATCGGCATCGGCGACGTGGATGTAGGTGGTCCACGCGGGCGGCCCAGCATTCGCCGGTCCGATGCCGGCGACCGGATCGCCGTCCATGGAGAAGATGCGGTAGCCGCCGAACTCCTCACCCTGGTCGGACGTCACCTCCCAGCCGAACAACCCGCAGTAGAAGGCGGCCGTGCGCTCGATGTCGGGACTGCTCACGTCGTTCCACGAAGGAACACCGTGTCGATACGAGGTCACTCTGGCCATGTCGCCTCCTTGGGTCGAGACTCCGATCGTAGGCGCCCGGTGAGACGGGCTCGGACGAGACGGCAGGCGGGCGTAGGGTCGCACACGCATGCACCGACGCGAGGATCAGCCGTGACCCGGATGCAGTTGCTCCCGACGGGAGCGACCCGCGACGCCGCGGTCCTGCTCGAGACCCGTGCGATCCGCGCCCTGGGTGACGGCACGGTGAGCGTCGTGCTCGCCGCCTACCTCACTGCGGTCGGTCTCAGCGAGGTCCGTATCGGGGTCGTGGTGACCATGACGTTGCTCGGCTCCGCGGCGCTGACGCTCACGGTCGGGCTGCGTGCGCACGCGTATCCGCGACGTCGCCTCTTGCAACTCGTGTCGATGCTGATGATCGCGACCGGCGTCGGGTTCGCGTTCTTCACCGACTTCTGGCCGCTCGCGCTGGTGGGGCTGATCGGCACGCTGAACCCCAGTGGCGGCGACGTCTCGGTGTTCTTGCCCACCGAGCAGGCGTTGCTGCCATCGACGGTGCCCGACCAACAGCGAACTGCGCTCTTCGCGAGGTACAGCCTGATCGGCACCCTCGTCGCTGCGTTCGGTGCTGCGTTGGCCGGCGTACCCGAATGGGTCGCACGCCGGCTCGACCTGGCCGACACCACCACCCTGCGCTACACGTTCCTCGCCTACGCGTTGCTGGGCGTGATCGTGCTCACCCGATACCGCCACTTGAGCCCGGCGATCGAGCGCACCGGCCCCGCGCCCTCACGAGCACTGGGCGAGTCCAAGCGCACGGTCTACAAGCTCGCTGCGCTCTTCAGCCTCGACGCGCTGGGTGGAGGCTTCGTGATCACCGCACTGGTGGTGCTGTGGCTGCAACGCCGCTTCGGACTTTCGCTCGCCGTCAGCGGCGCCGTGTTCTTCTGGGCCGGCGTGCTGTCGGCGTTCTCCGCACTGGTGGCGGTGCGCATCGCCGACCGGATCGGCCTGGTCCGCACGATGGTCTACACCCACCTGCCGGCGAACTTCTTCCTCGTCATCACCCCGTTCATGCCGAACGCCTGGCTCGCAGTCACGACGTTGCTGTGCCGGTCCGCGCTGTCGCAGATGGACGTGCCCGCTCGCACCTCGTACGTGATGGCGGTGGTCACGCCCGACGAGCGACCCGCCGCGGCGAGCATCACGAACGTGCCGCGCAGCCTGGCGGCAGCCCTCCCGCCGATCGCGGCAGGGTGGATGCTCGGTCGCTCCACGTTCGGCTGGCCACTGATCATCGGTGGGGCGCTCAAGGCGCTCTACGACGTGCTGCTGCTGTTCCAGTTCCGTGAGCTTCGACCCCCGGAGGAACGCTGAGCGTCAGCGTTCGACGGTGCGCCAGCCGCGGCGGCGCAGTTCGTCGGCCAGTTGGTCGCCGGTGGCGGCGCGCAGGGCGCGCTCCATCGGGGTGAGCGGTTTACCCGACGCATCGACCTGAGGTCGCGCGGGGGCCGACGGGCGCGGGGCCGACGGCGCCGCGGTAGGTGGGGCCGCTGTAGGTCTGGCCGCTGCGGCCGGTCGCGCGACTGCCTTGGGTCGCGGTGCGGCCGCCACGGCGGGCGCGGAGGGCGCGGTCGGAGCGGCCGGCGCGTCGAGTGCTTCCGCTTCCAGCTGGTCGATGAACGCCTGCGCTTCGTCACGCGTGAACTTGCCGCCGGCCTGGCGCTGGGTGAAGCCCATCGGTCCCCTGGCATCGCGGAAGTCGCTGTGGCCTGCCGCCTCGAGCAACTCCTGCAACTCGCGCACCTGCTTCGCAGTGGCGGGCGGACCCGAGGCCTGACCGAACGACATGCACGACCCTGCCACATCCCGATGTTCCGGAGCGACCGTTAGATTCATTCGGCGTGAACGACGACGCGACCGCCCCCGCCGGTCGGCGCGCGTCCTGGCCGCTCATCCGCACGGTCGCAGTCGTCGCCGTTGCCATCGGCGTGCTCGTCCCGATCGCGATGACACTGCGTCCCGAGGCCTCGACGGCGGTCGGCGGCCCGGTCACCACGGCCCCGACGGTCGATGTGGTCGAGTCGACCGAACCCGTCGGCTCGGACGCGACCTCCACGACGATGCCGGCGACGACGACCACATCCACATCCACGGTCGCCCCGCCGAGCTCGGCCGCCGACGACGGCAAGCGCAGCGACGAACGGCGACTGGTCGACGAGTTCATCGTCAGCAACGACGACCTCCAACCGAAGAGCATCGTCGCCTCCGGAACCGGCATCTTCGTCGCCCAGAACATGATGTATCGCCACAACGTGATGGTGTTCGACCGCGCCGGGAACGTCCTGGCGACCATCGACGACACGGTCGATCTGGCCGCGTACGGCATCGAGGGTGGCGTGGTGGCGCAGGGCTCCCCCGTCGAAGCCGCATTCCTGCCCGGCACCCCGTACGTCTACGTCTCGAACTACAAGATGTACGGCGACGGTTTCACCCCCACCGCCGACGACAACTGCAACCGTGGCGACTGGGACGACAGCTACGTCTACAAGATCAACACCACCACGTACGAGATCGAGAAGGTCATCCCCACGGGCTCGGTGCCCAAGTTCATGGCGGTGTCACCCGACGGCTCGACGCTGCTCGTCTCGAACTGGTGCGGCTTCGACGTGACGGTCATCGACACCGCCACCGACACCCCGGTGACACGCATCGACGTCGGCCGTCACCCCCGCGGCCTTGCGATCACCCAGGACTCGCGAACGGCATACGTGGCCATCATGGGCGAGGCCAAGATCCTGACGATCGATCTGCGCTCGAACGCCGTCGTCGGTCAGGTCGGCGACGCCGGACAGACGCCGCGCCACTTGCTGCTCTCGCCCGACGACCGTCATCTCTACGTGTCGAACAATCACGAGAACCTGGTTCGCAAGATCGACCTCGCCAGCGGTGTCGCCGTCGGCAAGGCCCGCACCGGCGTCGAGACCCGCACGATGGCCATGTCGTCCGACGGCGAGAGCCTGTACGTCGTGAACTACGAGGACGGCACGGTGAGCAAAGTCCGCACGTCGGACATGGAGATTCTCCAGACCGAGCAATCGGGCGTGCACCCAGTCGGCATCACCTACGACCCGGCCACCCGCCAGGTGTGGGTCGCCAACTACGCCGGCACACTCCGCGTCTTCGCCGATCGTGAGAGGGGCACCCGGTCTTCGGGGTGATCGCGCAGGTAGGTCACCACATCGACCGGCGTCGCGGACGAGTATCCGGTGGGCAGTCGCACCGTGCCCTCGCTGCTGCCGACGAACACCTGCCAACCGTGGTAGCCGAGATAGGCGCGTTCGTCGGCCTGTATGTTCAGCGCGTATGCGGTGACGGCGCCCACGTACGCACTGTTCGGGTTGTACGCATCGAGCGCGGCCGCCATGTCGTTGGGAGCACCGTTCGTCGCGAGGTAGATCGCCGCGCCCTGGATCGCGTCACGTGCCACCGTGGGGTCACCGGTGCAGCATTCGGCCCAGGTGGATGGAAGGAACTGCATCGGCCCGACGGCACCTGCCGACGACACACCAACGATGCGACCCATGCGCGTCTCCTGGAAGTTGATCGCCGCCAGGAACTCCCAGGGCACGCCCGTCGCGGCTTCGGCCTCGCGGTAGTAGCCGAGCAACTCGTCCACGGGGAGCGGCTCCACGATCGTCCAGGCCGGCAGTGTGGTCGAAGGTTCGGATGGCGGGCGACCCGCCGCGTGGTCCAGCTGGGCCTGTCGTGCGGCGAGGTGGAACTGCAGCGGCACCCGCGCCACCTCGTCGACGGCGGCGAGCAGTTGGTCGCGCTCGTCGAACATCGCGTTGACCGCCCGGTAGGCCAACTGCTGCCGGCGCCCGAGCTCGACGAGTTCGTCCTCGGTGACGTCGAGGTCGCGGATGCCCGCCTCGACCGCCGACAGTTCGGTCGCCAACGCCTCGAGGTCGTCGAGCGACGCCGTGGTCGGTGTCGTGGTCGGTGTCGTGGTCGATGCCGCGGTCGATGACGGCGCGACCGTGGTCGAGTCCGCGGGGACCGGTGTCGTGGTCGGCGCGACGACACGCTCACTCGTCGACGAACACGCGCCGGCCAGAAACGCCACGACCACGACAGCAGCGATGCGTGTCACGCCGACGGGAAGACCACTGTGGTGAACGACTCGGGTCGGTGCGTGTCGAGCAGGCCGTGCGGGTGATGACACCATGCCGCGGTGACGAACTCGCCGCTCACGGGCAACTGCTGGAAGCGACCCAGGAACATCGGCATCGTCAGCGACATCGGCACCGGGTCGGGGTAGCGCCACGCGCCCGCCGACAGCCGCTCGAGCTCCGGCCAGGGCAGCACCATCTCGACCGTCCAGCCGACGCTCGGCTCGCTCCAATCGTTCAGCGTGCCGTCGACGGCGACGGCCACCTGCAACCCTGGGAAGTCGTAGTCCAGCAACGCCACTCGCGGGCCGCGAGGGTGCGTGCCCCGCCAGAACGAAGCGGGTCGACGGTCGTAGTCGCCGCCGAAGGTGAACGCCGACGGGTTGCGGATGTCGAGCCGCGGGTCGAGAGCGAACGGGCTGTCGTCGAGGCGGTCGCGCCACAGGTGGAGCACTTCGTAGACGGTGCCGAGCGCGTTCACCTCCAGCTCGTAGTAGCCCCACCCGAAGTCGACGAACAGCTCGACGTCGTTCTCCTGGAACACGAGCGAGTCCCGCTCGGTGAGCGTCGCCCGCGGGTACGGCTCGTCGACTCGGAAGCCGACGAGCAGTCCGTCGGGGTGGGCGACCACGGCGGCGCGGGTGTCGTACAGGCCGGGGAGCCCCGACACCATGTCCACGAAGCGGGTGCTCCACACGGCATCGACCCACGCCTCGCTGTCGAGTGCGCCCGTGAGGGCGAACGGCCGATCGCTGACCGTCCCGCGCAGCACCTGTTCGTTCATGCCCAGCAGATTGTCACGCGACGAACAACGACGCGAACGGCGCCAGCGTCACCACGCCCTTGGCGGCTGTCGGGGAACCATGTCACACCCCTCGTGCACACTGCGGGCATGGATCTGAACGGGCTTCGAGCGCTCATCGGTGGCACACCGCTCGCCGATCTCGGCGCGTGCCGTCAGGAGCTCGATCACATCCGGGTCATCCGCAGCGCGCTCGACACGCG
>JANOET010000236.1:0-2119 GCA_031413415.1 Acidimicrobiaceae bacterium | reverse complement strand
ACTGAGCAGCACCCGGACCGCAATCCCCAGGACAGCAGTCCCCGGACAGCACTCCCCCCCGATCAGCGAGCGCTGCGATCCGCCACGGCGGTGAGCAGCGCTCGCTCGACCGCGTCAGCACGCTCGTGATCGCCGACGTGCGACGTGAGGAACGCCCACGCCAGCCGATCGTTGGGCCGAGCGCCAGCCCATTGCCCGCCGAGGCCGCCCATGCCCACCTCGCCGCCGTCCACCAGACCGCCAGCGAGGCTCCACGTGACCTCCGAACCCACGAACCGATCGACGCCGGTCGAGCCCGGCTCGCCGAGCCCCTTGGGCAACCTGCCGTCGAGAAATGCCTGCCAGAACCGTGCCAAGCCCCGAGCGGTGGCATGACCGTTCACCGCCGGCACCTCGGCCCGACGCCACGCGGGGTCGTTCACGTCGAACCACGCACCGAGCGATCGCTCGCGCGGCGCACCGATGGGACCGCAGATCGCCTCCCACCAGGCCCGGTCGAGGCCCACTGTGTCGGCGATGCGACCGAGATCCGACTCGGCGACACCGATCGCGATGTCGAGACCGAGCGGCGCGGCCATCTCCTCTCGGAAGAACGTGCCGAGCGAACGACCATCCACCCGTCGGACGATCTCGCCCACGAGGTGACCGAATGTCATGGCGTGCTCGCAGAGCACTTCTCCCGGCGGCCAGTCGGCCGGCTGGGCGGCCAATGCAGCAGTGGAGCCCGGCCAGTCGGTGAGCGGCGCGCGGGGCACGGCGATGCGGCCGGCCGTGTGGGAAAGCACGTGACGCACGAGCATTCGCTCGTCCCCCACCTCTGGCCACACGGACACGACCGGATCGTCGAGTCCGATCTGGCCGCGCTCCTCGAGCAGCAGCAGGCATGCACCCGTGATGGGCTTGATCGACGACCAGGTGCACACCAGAGAGTGCTCGGCCAGACCGTCGGTCCACAGGTCGGCCACCGCGACACCGTCGAGGATCGCCGCGACCATCACGCCCGGGCCACACGCGGCGACTGCGGCGACGACTGCCTCGAACCCCGGCTCGACCCGTCCCTGCACATTCACCCGCCCAGTCTGCACGCCTAGATTGCCGTCATGGAACCGTCCGACCTCGTCGACCAGTACCTGGCGGCGCTCGACGTGCAGGCGGGTCCGCCATCCCCCGCACAGCTTGCGACGATCGTGCGTCGCCACGTGGCGACCTTCTCGTTCGCCAGCCTCGGCCCCCGGCTCGGCGACGCCCTTCCCCTCGATCCCGCCGCACTGTTCGATCGCATCGTGGTCCGTCGGCGGGGCGGCTACTGCTTCGAGCAGAATGGCCTGCTGTTCGCCGTGCTCACCGAACTCGGCTACACGCCTCGACTGCAGCTCGCTCGGGTCATCCACAACACCGACCAACTGCCCGGCCTCACACACCGCATCTCACTGGTGTCGCTCGCCGGTGTCGACCACGTGGTCGACGTCGGGTTCGGGCCGTCGGGCCCGCCGGTTCCCGTGCCGATGCCCACCGATACCGACCCCGGCGACGACACGTGGAGCAGGTTCAGGGTCGTCGCCATTGGTGCCGGGCAGTACCACCTGCAGTGCCGAAAGGACGGGGCGCCCTACTCGCTCTACCGGTTCGACACCGGCGCGTTTGGCCAGTCCGATTGCGAGCTCGGGCACTTCTACTCGCACCGTCACCCCAACGCTGTGTTCGTCAACCACCTCGACGTGTCCCGCATCCACGATGACGCCGTCTGGTCGCTGCGCAAACGTGGGTTCATGGTGCTCGACTCCAGTGGCGCGCCGCGAGATCACAGCGCCATCGACGATGCTCCGACGTTGACGGCATTGCTCCGCCACCGGTTCGATCTGGACGTGACCGACGACGAAGGTCACCGACTGTTCGAGTCGATGCCGACCGACTGACGGAAGCTCCGCCATCGGGGAAGCAGCCCTTCCGGGTCTCGTCGGCAGCGACGGCTCACAGGTCGCCGGAACGCTGGAGCGCCACGAACGCCCCCCAGCCGGGCAGCAACGGCACCCAGAACGTCGCCACTCGGAACAGGATGACGGCAGCCACGGCGGTGGCGCTGGACATGCCGGCCGACGTGAGACCGGCGATGAGCGTC
>JANOET010000235.1:0-27432 GCA_031413415.1 Acidimicrobiaceae bacterium | reverse complement strand
CGCCGCGGCCACCGCCACCAGCAGTCCAACCACGGTGAGGTGGTCGGGGGTGAGCCCGGTCTTACGCAGCCCATTGCCCAACGGCTTCACGGCCTTGTCGACCGGAGTGCGGAATTTGCCGTCGAACACGGCGACAGGTTACCCGGTGGCAGGATGGGGCGCATGAGCAGCGCCGCACCCGCCGATCTCGCCATCGCGTTCCGTTCCATGGAGCGCCGTCTGCGTGAGGCGCAGGGTGACACGCCCCACGAGCTCACTGCGAGAGCCCACACCGAGGTGAGCGGCCTGCTCACCGAGGCTGCAGGACTGCTGAGCAGCACTGCCGAGCCTGGCGCGATCGCCGACGCGATCGACCGAGTGCCCGCCGACCAGTGGGTCCCGGCCGTGCTCGACCGACTCGGCGCCATTGCGCTCGAGCTGGGCAGATGGGTGCGTCAGCTCGCTGCGTTCGGCGACGCGGACTGACCCTGGGGAACGTCAGACGTCCCACTCCTCCACCGGGTTGTCCTGCACGAGGTGCTCCTTGACGCTGCCGTCAACGGCATCGACCAGCACCAGGCCTCGGCGACGGGGCGGATCCTCGGCCGAGTAGACCAGGACTCGCCAGGTGGGACGGCTCCGCACGCCGCGCCACACCTGCTGCGCCGACGCGTGACCCACAGGAAAGCCGACCGCTCCCTGCGCGGCGACCAGCGCCTCGCGCTCGTCGACCCGCATCCGCCAGCCCGAGGTGAACGAGAACAGCGCCACCAGCGCGAGCGCAATGGCCGCCCAGAGGAACCCGTCGTTGACCAGCGCCGAGTCGCGCTGCGTGAGCCACAACAGCAAGCAGGTGACCGCGACGACCATGTACAGGATGGCCGGCTTGCGCCGACGGCTGTTGTCGGGGAACTCGTACGGACCGGCGTAGCCGGCCGCGTTCAGATCGTCCGGTAGTTCGTCGCGGACATCGTCGTCGGTCTGCGGGGCATCGGGCTTCGTCGCATCGCTCATGGCGACCCCAAGGCTACGGCGGCGGCGGGCCGTGTGTCACGATGGCGCCCATGACGACCTTGCGGACGGATCGGGTGCAGTGCGGTGATGACGGCGCGATGGACCTCCATGTGTGGGTCCCCGAGACCCGGCCGAAGGCTGCCGTGCTGCTGATCCAGGAGATCTTCGGTGTCGGGCCGTACATCCGCGCCGCGGCCGAACGCCTCGCGGCCGCGGGGTACCTGGTGGGCGCCCCCGATGTGTTCTGGCGGTTCGCTCGCAACTGGGAGGCCGGACACGACCAGGCCGGTCTCGACGACAGCATGGCGATGGTCCAGCAGCTCGACTTCCCGCTGGCGGTCGGCGACTGCATCGCCGCGCTCGACCACCTCGGAGCACAGGACGGCATCGAGTCCGCCCCAGGGGTCATGGGTTTCTGCCTCGGGGGCACGCTCGCGTGGGCCGTCGCCGCCAATGCTTCGCCATCGGTGTGCATCAGCTACTACGGCTCGGGGGTCCCCTCCATGTTGGGCATGCTCGATCAGGTCACCTGCCCCACCCTGTTCCACTTCGGCAACGCCGACGCGTTCATCCCCAACGACGGAGTCGACGCGGTCGGTGCGGCGATCGCCGGACGCGAGGGATTCGTGCTCAACGTCGAGAACGCCGGCCACGCGTTCGACAACCACGAAGCCGAGATGTTCTGGAACGAAGCCGCCGCCAAGGCGGCGCGCGCCAAGACGATGGCGTTCCTCCAGCTCTACCTGCCCACCTGAGTCAGTCGAACAGACCGGGCGCTCGCTCGGCGGTCGGCGCAGGCAGGCCCATGTGCTCGTAGGCCGCAGACATGGCGACTCGCCCGCGTGGGGTGCGCGCGATCATTCCCTGCTGGATGAGGAACGGCTCGTACATGTCCTCGACGGTCTCGGGCTGCTCGCCGACGCTGATCGCCAACGTGCTGAGGCCCACCGGACCGCCGGCGAACTGCTTGCAGATGGCCCCGAGGATGGCCCGGTCGACTTTGTCGAGGCCGCGCTCGTCGACACCGAAGACGCGCAACCCTTCCCTGGCCGTGGCCTCGGTGACCGTGCCGTCGCCACGGACCTCGGCGAAGTCGCGCACTCGACGAAGCAGCCGGTTGGCAATGCGCGGCGTGCCGCGCGAGCGTCGGGCGATCTCCCATGCGCCGTCGCCGGACACCTGCACCTTGAGGATGCCCGCGGCACGGGTGACGATCGACTGGAGTTCGTCGTCGGCGTAGTAGTCGAGCCGGGCCACCAAGCCGAAACGGTCGCGTAGCGGACCTGTGATCATGCCGGTCCGGGTGGTGGCGCCGACGAGCGTGAACCTCGGCAGCGACAGCCGGATGCTCGACGCTGCGGGGCCCTTACCGACCACGATGTCGAGCTGGAAGTCCTCCATCGCCGGATAGAGGATCTCCTCGACCGTTCGCGACAGCCGATGGATCTCGTCGATGAACAACACGTCGCCGTCTTCGAGCTTGGTGAGGATGGCCGCGAGGTCGCCGGCGCGTTCGAGCGCCGGGCCCGAGGTGATGTGCAGGTGCACACCCATCTCGGCAGCGACGATGCACGCCATGCTGGTCTTGCCCAGCCCTGGGGGACCGGCGAGCAGAAGGTGATCGGCTGCTTGACCGCGCATCTTCGCGGCCTCGAGCACGATGCCGAGGTGTTCCTTCAGTTCGCCCTGGCCGACGAACTCGGCGAGCCGCTTCGGACGAAGCCCGACCTCGTCGGCCTCTTCCTGTGGCTCGATCGGCGAGGGCTCGAGGTATTCGTCACGCACGCTTGGCTCCCAGGAGCTTCAGCGCGTCGCGTAGCAACGCCGAGGCATCGCCGGTGCTCGGCAGGTCGCGGAGTGCGTCGCGAATCTCTTCCTGGCCGTAGCCCAGCCCGGCCAACGCCTCGCGGACGGCGCCGATCGTCGTGCCACCACTGCCGCCGCCACCGACCGAGACGGGATCGAGCATGGGCAGGCTCAGTCGGTTGCGCAGCTCGACGAGCAATCGTTCCGCCGTCTTCTTGCCCACACCCGGAACGAGTGTGAGCGCACCGAGGTCGCTGGTGGCGACGATGTCGACCAGCGCCGACGGCGAATGCGTACCGAGGATGGCCAGTGCCAGCGCGGGACCGATGCCGTGGGTGTTGATGAGCACCTGGAACGTGGTGCGCTCGTCGCGCTGCAGGAACCCGAACAGGGTCTGCGCGTCCTCGCGGATGTGATGGTGCACGTACAGGAACGCCGACGATCCGGGTTCGAGCTCGGCCAGGGTGCGCGGCGTGACGTTGACGAGGTAGCCGACACCGCTGACCTCGACGAGTGCCGTGGCGTCGTCGGTGCGTTCCAGCACCGTGCCCCGCAACGAGCCGATCATCGGGTGACCGCCGCTTGCACACGTCGACGCATCGCCGCTCCGGCCAGATAGCACAGCGCCAACGCCGCAGCGTCGGCCGCGTCGGCCGGCTTCGGGGGCGCCGACAGGCCGAGGCGGGCCTGCACCATGCGCTGCACCTGCGCCTTGTCGGCGCCGCCCCAGCCGGCCACGGAGTCCTTCACCTGGCTGGGCGTGAACTGCACGACGTCGCAGCCGGCGGCGGCGGCCTCGGCGAGGGCCAGTCCGCTGGCCTGGCCCACGCTCATGGCCGTGCGCACGTTGCTCTGGAAGAACACCTGCTCGACGGCCACGGCATCGGGCCCGAACTCGACGATGAGGGCACGCAGTTCGCGCTGCAGTTCGGCGAGGCGCTGCGGCAGCGCCGACGAGGGTGGCGTGCGGATGACACCCAGCGCGAGCGGCTTGGTTGCCGCACCGTGCGAATGCAGCACCGCATAGCCGCAGCGCGTCAGCCCTGGGTCGATCCCCAACACCACGATTCCCTCGCGAACGAACACGCGTACGAGCGTAGCCCAATGTGGCGGGATCGACGCGGATCGACGCACGGTTGTGGCAACGTGGTCCGATGCGTCGCCATGGCCTGCCGTTCCTCCTGTTCGCCGCGGCCGCGATGACGAGCATCGCCGCGTGCTCCGACACTCCGTCGGCGTCCTCGAGCACCACGACGATCGACACCTCCGGTTCGACCACCACATTCGCGACACCCACGACCGCGCCGGAGGACGCACTCCTCACCTCCAGCCTTCAGTGCGATCCGCTCGACGAACGTGCCTGTCTGCTCCCATGGCCGAACGACGCGTTCACGGTTCCCGACGACTCCACCGCGACCGGTCGACGTCTGGACATCCACCCCGACGCGACGCCACAGAACGCCGACGGCACCTCCATCGACGTCGCCGATCAGAACCGAGCCGATGGCTTCTCCCCCGGCTCCGCTGTGCTCGCCTTCGTGCCCGAACTCGACGTCGAGGCCACCGGCATCGCTCCGAGTACCGACATCGGCGCCTCGCTCGACGCTGACGCCCCGGTGGTGCTCCTCGACACCGACACCGGTGAACGCATCCCTTACTGGGCCGAACTCGACGCCCCCGCCCCGGCGGGCGACCAACTGTTGACGATCCATCCGGCGATCAGCCTGCCGGAGGGCCACCGAATCGCCGTTGCGTTGCGCGACATGAAATCCACCGATGGCGCCGACATCGCGCCCACCGAGGCGTTCCTCGCCGCCGTCGAGGGCACGCCCGAGCCGCTCGAACGCGCCCGCTACTTCCGCGAACTGGTGGTCGAACTGGCCACCGTCGGGGTCACCACCGACGGGTTGTTCCTGGCCTGGGACTTCACCGTGGCGAGCGCCGACAGCCTGGCCGGTCGCGCGCTGCGAATCCGTGAACTCGCCTACGACGCCGTCCGCCGCGACGCGCCCGAGTTCACCGTGACGGCGCAGTCCGACGACGGCAACATCCGCACGCTCGAAGGCACCTACGCGGTGCCGAACTTCCTCACCGGCGACGGCGCCCCGGGTTCACGGCTGATCCTCGATGCCGACGGCCTTCCCTTGCGGAACTCGGAACAGCCGATGTTCCAAGCACCGTTCCGCTGCCGCCTGCCGCTCACCGCGCCAGGCACCCAACCGACGGTCGTGTTCGGCCACGGCCTGCTCGGCACTCGCGACCAGGTCGACGGGTTGTCGTTCGCCGCCGAGGCGAACCTGGCCGGCGTCTGCGGCACCGACGAGATCGGCATGAGCACCGAGGACATCCCCAACCTGGCCGCAATCCTGGCCGACCTCTCCGACTTCGCACAGCAGGCCGATCGCATGCAGCAGGGGCTGCTCAACCAGCAGTTCCTGGGACGGGCACTGAACGACGAGAAGGGGTTTGCGTCGTCACCCGCGTTCCAGCGTGCCGACGGGACGCCACTCATCGCCGTCGGCAACACCGTCTTCGTCGGGAACAGCCAGGGCGGCATCCTCGGCGGTGCCGCCAGCGCGCTCAGCACCGAGTGGTCACGGGTCGTGCTCGGCGTCCCCGGCATCAACTACTCGCTCCTCCTGCCGCGCAGTAGCGACTGGCCCGAGTTCCAGTCCATCTTCGACGTCGCCTACACCGACCCGGTCGACCGAGTCATCGCCCTGCAACTCATCCAGCTGCTCTGGGATCGGGGTGAGAACAACGGCTACGTGCAGCACCTCACCACCGACCCGTACCCCGGCATCGAAGCCAAGAAGGTCCTGCTGATCCAGGCGTTCGGCGACCATCAGGTGGCCAACGTGAGCACCGAGGTGCTCGCCCGAACCATCGGCGCCGCACTCCACGAGCCGTCGATGGGGGAAGGCCGCAGCGCCGACATCGATCCGCAGTGGGGCATCGACACGTTCGACCCGGCGAATCCGGCTGCAGCGCGGCTGGAGGTGTGGGACTTCGGCAATCCTGCGCCGCCCACCGTGAACCTGCCGCCCACCGACCCCGAGTACGGGCAGGACCCGCACGGTGCGGGATCGAGCGAGCCACGGGTGCTGCAGCAGGCGTTCACGTTCCTGTTGACCGGCGAGTTCGCGACGACCTTCTGTGGCGACGCCCCGTGCGTCAGCGACGTCCTCAGCGGCGGCTAAGTTCGTGCGTCCCATTTCAGCCCGCGGAGAGCGCAGCGCGGCAGCTCTGGGCGTCGACTCGCTCACTCATGTCGCGGTGAAACGACCGAAACGGTGGGGTTTTCGCGACATGAACGAGTTGCAGCGCGCCTCGAGGAGTACCGAAGTGCCCGGTAGGACCGCCGACGAAGTGGACGGTCGACCCGTGCTCAGCGGGGAAGGTTGACGAGCACCTCGACGAGCTCACTCACCGGGCGGAACGTCAGCCCGGCGATGGCGCGGTGCGCGTATCGGACCACACCCTGGCCGTCGATGATGAACACGCTGCGACGCGGGAACCCAATGGGCCCGAGCGTGCCGTAGGCGCTGGCGACGGCCTTGTCGGTGTCGGCGAGGAGCGGGAACCTGAAGCCGTGCTTGCCGGCGAACTTCTCGTGACTGTCGATGCCCTGGGCCGAGACGGCCAGCACCTGGGCGTCGAGCGCCTCGAACTGGGAGAGATCGTCGTTGTAGCTGTTCAGCTGCTTCGTACAGACCGGCGTGTCGTCCCCCGGATAGAACACGAGCACGACGGGCCTTCCGGCGAAGTCGCTGAGCGACACCTGCTCGCCACCGGTGGACGGCAGGGTGAACGCCGGCGCCTGGTCCCCCACCGAGGTGCTCACGCGCTGACCGCTTCCATCAACTCGTCGCTGATGTCGAAGTTGCTGTACACGTCTTGCACGTCGTCGAGATCTTCGAGGGCATCCATGATGCGCAAGATCTTACGGGCATCCCCGGCATCGGTCACCTCGACCGTCATGCTCGAGACCATCGTGCTCTCGGCCGACACCACCTCGAGACCCGCCGCCTACAGCGCGTCGCGCACGTCGTAGACGACTGACGGGTCACAGGTGACACGCCACACGGCATCGCCGTCGGCCGCAACGTCGTCGGCACCGGCCTCGAGCGCGGCCATCATGACGGTGTCCTCGTCGCTGCCGTTGATCTGCAACACCCCGCGGCGGCTGAACTGCCAACCGACGGCCCCGGGCTCGGCGAGCGAACCACCGAGCTTCGAGAACGTCGAACGCACGTCGGCGCTGGACCGGTTGCGGTTGTCGGTGAGCACGTCGACGAGCATCGCCACACCGCCTGGCGCGTAGGCCTCGTAGGTGATGCTCTCGTAGGTGCCGCCGTCGCTCAGGCCGGCACCACGCTTCACTGCACGGTCGATCGCGTCGTTCGTCATCTGCGCGGCCTTCGCCTTCTGGATGACCGTGCGCAGGGAAGCGTTCGTCGACGGATCGGCGCCACCCTCGCGTGCTGCGACCTCGAGCTGCCGTGCGACCTTGTTGAAGATCTTGGCGCGGGCCTTGTCGGCAGCGCCTTTCTTGTGCTTGATGGTTGCCCATTTGGAGTGGCCGGACATGTGCGTGACCCTTCAGTCGATGTCGTGCTGCTGGAGGAAGAGACGATGCAGGCGCGCATCGCCCGTGAGCTCGGGATGGAACGCGGCGACCATCACGTTGCCCTGACGAGCCAGCACGGGGACACCCTCGTGGCTGGCGAGAACGTGCACACCCTGGCCGATCGACTCGACCTTGGGCGCACGAATGAACACACCGTGGAACGGCGCGTCGAGTCCTTCGACGTCGAGGTCGGACTCGAAGCTGTCGATCTGGCGGCCATAGCCGTTTCGACGCACCGACAGGTCGATGACACCGAAGCTGCGCTGGTCGGGGCGACCATCGAGCACGTCGGCGGCGAGCAGGATCATGCCGGCGCAGGTGCCGAACACCGGCATGTCGTCGCTGAGCCTCGCCTTGATCTCGTCGAACAGACCCGAAGAGTCGAGCAACTTCGACATCGTCGTGCTCTCTCCACCGGGCATCACGAGCGCGTGCACGCTGGCGAGGTCGGCAGGAGTACGCACCTGACGCGTGGACGCGCCGCTGTCAGCGAGCGCGGCCTCGTGTGCCGCGAACGCTCCCTGCAACGCCAGGACGCCGACGAGCGGCTGCACCTGGGGGCTCCGGAGCGATGAAACGCATGATCACCAACCGCGCTCGGCGTAACGCTGGTTGATCTCGTCCATGCCGATGCCGGTCATCGGTGCGCCCAGGCCGCGACTGACCTTGGCGAGGATGTGCGCGTCCATGAAGTGCGTGGTGGCCTCGACGATGGCCTTGGCCCGTGGCGCCGGGTCGTCGCTCTTGAAGATGCCCGAGCCGACGAACACTGCCTGTGCCCCGAGCTGCATGGCCAAGGCTGCGTCGGCCGGAGTGGCGATGCCGCCGGCGCAGAACAGCGGAACCGGAAGCTCGCCGGTCTCGGCGATCTCCTGGACGAGCGGCAGCGGCGCCTGAAGAACCTTGGCCCACTGGAACAGCTCGGCGTTGTCGGCCTGGGTGATCTTCTTGATGTCGCCGAGAATGCTACGAAGGTGACGCACCGCCTCGACGATGTTGCCGGTGCCGGCCTCGCCCTTGCTGCGGATCAGGCACGCGCCCTCGCTGATGCGACGAAGCGCCTCGCCGAGATTCGTCGCGCCACACACGAAAGGAACGGTGAAGGCGTACTTGTCGATGTGGTGGGCCTCGTCGGCAGGGGTGAGCACTTCGCTCTCGTCGATGTAGTCGACGCCCAGGGCCTGAATGATCTGCGCCTCGACGAAATGCCCGATGCGGACCTTGGCCATGACCGGGATGGTGACGGCGGCTTTGATGCCCTCGATCATCTCGGGATCGCTCATGCGGGCGACGCCACCGTCGCGCCGGATGTCGGCCGGCACACGCTCGAGCGCCATGACGGCGCACGCACCCGCGTCCTCGGCGACCTTTGCCTGCTCGGGGGTGACGACGTCCATGATGACGCCACCCTTCAACATCTCGGCGAGGCCACGCTTCACGGGATACGTCCCCGTTGCACGCGACACGGACGGCTGGTCACTCATGCTCGTCAGCGTACCGCTGAAGCGTGGTCAGGGCACAGGCGTGAAGGTGCCGGCACGGGCGAGTTCGACGAACGTTCGGCCCGGCGTCAACAGGATCGGTTCGCCGTCGGCAGCGGCGAGCACGATCGGCGAAAAACGGTCAGGGCGGGTCCAGGTGCCCTGCACCATGTGCCCACCGGTGAACACCATCACCTCGCCCGATCCGATGGTCTGCGCCTCGGGACTGCGCCGATCGGCGGGGCTCGGCCGGTAGGTGACCGTCATGATCACCACGTTCGCCGTCGTCACCTGGCCGCCACTGAGCGCGTCGCCGTGCGGTGCACCGCCGCTGGTGCGTGCGTAGAGGCCGGTGGAGGCATCGTGGGTCCAGGTGATGTCCAGACCGTCCATCGAACCGCTGACGCCTGAGGCCGGGGTTCCGACAGGCGCAGCATCGTCGGCCAGGTACTGGAACTGCTGCGGTGGTGGGCCGGCACCCTCGGGCGCCAGCGTCCACAGCATGGACGACTGCGCATAGAGGTCGTGCGGGCCCCTCCGTTCGGACGAACGGAAGAAGCCGCCGCCCCGATACACCGAGTTCTTCTGCGCACTGAGGCTCACCAGGTCGCTCGCCTCGATGGCGCGAGTGACGTTGCGGTTGCCGCCGCTCCAGGCGAACAGCGGCGCATTGAACGAGCCGAGCAGGTCGATGTCCTGCGTGCGACCAGACCGGATGGGACCGACCGGATCGGAGCCCTGGCTGTGCAGCACGATCGCGAAGCGGGTCTGCACCTCGACGATCTCCTCGAACACGATGTCGGCCTGGTTCAGGCCACTCTGCGGGCGCGCCGCCCTGTTGTTGTCGATCTTGACGACGAGCGCCGGTCGTGCGGCGGCTGTCGGATCGGAGACTGGTAGCCCGGTGAGGGGATACACCGGGCCGGCAGCCGGCGCCGTCGTGGTGGTGGTGGTGGCCTCGGTGGTCTCGGGCGGCAGCGTGGTCTCGGGCGCCTCGGTGCTCGACGTCGACTCCGAGGTGGTGTCGGCCGCACCGCCGCCGCCGCCACTGCACGCCGCCACGATCAGCGCGCCGGCGAACAGCGCAACGACACGGCGACGCGTCACAACTCCCTCAGCAGCGCGATGCGCTCTTCCAGCGGAGGGTGCGTGTCGAACATGCGGTTCCACGAACCCATCTTGCCCTTGTCGCCGACGCCCGACATGGGCTGCTCGATCCACATGTGGGCGGTCGCCGTGGTGGAGGCGTGCGTGACCGTGGTGTCGTCGCGCAACTTCTCGAGCGCAGAGATGAGACCGGGCGGGTAGCGCGTCATCTGGCAGGCGGACACGTCGGCGAGCGTCTCGCGCCCCCGGCTGACCGCGGCCTGCATCGCCTTGGCGATGAGCGGCGAGATGACGAGGAACACGATGCCGAGGATGGCGATGGGGTTGGCACCGCCGTCGCGGTCGCCCTGGCGGGGCACGCGCCCGCCGTTCCACCACAGGGCCCGGACACCGAACTGCGTGAGCAGCGCCACCGCGCCGACGAGCGTCACGGCGAGGGTGCTGACGAGGATGTCGTAGTTGCGGATGTGCGACAGTTCGTGCGCCAGCACACCTTCGAGCTCGACGCGGTTCATCGTCTCGAGCAATCCGGTCGTGACCGCGATGGCCGCATGCTTCGGGTCGCGGCCGGTGGCGAACGCATTGGGAGCCGCGTCCTCGATGATGTAGACCCGCGGCTTGGGCAGGCCGCTCGCGATGCACAGCCCCTCGACGAGGTTGTGCAGCCGCTGGTACTGCTGCGGGTCTGCGGGCTTGGCGCGGCTGGCGGCCAGCGCGATGGCATCGGCCTTCCAGTACGACGCGAACGCCATCGCGCCCGAGATGACCAGGGCGATGATCGTGCCTTGCGGGCCGTAGCCCAGCAGCACGCCGACGGCGGCGCCGACCAGGCTGAGGATGACGACGAAGGCGACGATGAGCGCGATGCTCCGCCGCTTGTTGGAGCGGATCAGTTCGAACATGATGAGGTCAGAACTGCACCTTCGGCACTTCGCGAGCCTCCGGCTCGGCCTCGAAGTAGTCGCGCTTGGTGAAGTTGAACATGTTCGCGATCAGCACCGACGGGAACGACTGGAGCTTGTTGTTGTAGGTCAACACGCTGTCGTTGTAGAACTGCCGCGCATAGGCGACGCGCCCCTCGGTGGCCGTCAGCTCCTCCTGCAGAGCGAGGAAGTTCTGGTTCGCCTTCAGATCGGGGTATGCCTCGCTCAGTGCGAACAGCTGACGGAGCGCACCGGTGAGCTGGTTGTCGGCTGCGGCCTGACCGGCCGGCGTGGCAGGAGCGGCGATCGCCGCGTTGCGGGCATTGATGACCGCGTCGAGGGTGCTCTTCTCGTGGGCGGCGTAGCCCTTGACCGTCTCGACGAGGTTGGGGATGAGGTCGATGCGCCGCTTGAGCTGGACGTCGATCTGCGACCAGGCGTTCTCGACCTGGTTACGACTGCGAACCAGACCGTTGTAGACGCCGATGACGAACAGCACCAGCAGCACCACGACCACCAGGACGATGATCCACCACATGATGACTCCGAAGGGGTTGGGGCGCCGGGCAGCGCCTGATCACGCCATCATACGGTTGCGGCGCCGCAGGCGGGGGGACAGCAACCACGGGCTGATGGCCTTGGGTGCCACCGGCGAACCGGCGACGGATCGGTAGATCTCGGCATACCTGCAGGCCAGCGTGGTCATCGAGAAGTCGTCGGCACGCCGACTTCCGGCGGCGATGAGCCGCTCGGTGAGCGGATTGTCGGTCAGGGTTCGGCGGAGCGCAGCGGCCAGGGCCGCCACATCGCCCGGCTCGACCAGTAGCGCGTCCTGGTCGTGCGTGGCCACGTTGCGATACCCGTCGAGGGAGCTGGCCACGATGACCGTGCCCGCGGCCATGGCCTCGATGAGTACGACGCCGAAGGACTCGCCACGCAACGACGGCGCACAGAACACGTGCGCCCCCTTCAGTCGCGAGATCTTCTCGTCGTCGCTCAACCGACCCAACCAGTGAATCCGCGGGTCGTCGGCGGTGGCATCCTGCAGCCGAGCCGAGTCAGGACCGTTGCTGGCGACCCACAGGGTGACGTCGGGTCCCATCTCGGCCATCGCGGCGACGAGCACATCGAGCCCCTTGCGTTCCTCGTGCCGACCACAGAAGAAGATGGTCGGACCCGCAGTGGGCCACGGCGGCGAGGCCCGGTACTCGTCGAGTTCGACACCGTTGAACAGCACCTCGTACTCGCCACCGATGGATGCCTCGACGAGCAGTTGCGCATCCTTCGACACGGCCACCCGGTGCGCGATGTTCTTCGCGGCCGCCTTGATCGGGGTCGAGAGATAGTCGTAGCTGGCACTCTCGCCGGCCGCGTGGAACGTGGCGACGACCGGCGACGGATGCAGCAACATCGACGTCATCGGCGGACCCGGTGCGAACGGCTCGTGCAGGTGAAGGACGTCGAACTGCTCTTCGAACAACACCCGCATGGTGCGTAACGCGGCAGAGGGATCGGGCGCGAGCGGCGCCATCGAGCCGTTCGCAGCGGTCGGCAGGCTGTTGCCCAACGGAGTGACGAACGTGGCGGGGGGCGGGCCGTCGCACGGGCCGAGGACGCGTGCCTCGATTCCCATCCGGCGCAGCTGGCGGGTGAGTCCCATCGCCTGCGCCTGGACGCCGCCCGGGATCGACAGGCTGTACGGCACCACCATGCCGACGCGGAGTAGACGCGTCGACGGTTCGGCGGTCTCGGTCATCGGGGCGACGCTACTGCACCGCGGCGCCTCCGCCATTCGTTCCATCGAACCGTCGGAGAACAGTCAGGTACGGTCGCGACATGGCCGATCCCACAGGACTCCCTGCCCTCAGCGTCATCGGCGTACCGGGCAAGCGCAGCACCATCCTCGAACTCGCGAGCGAAGCCGATCGCCGCGGCTTCGCCGGGCTCGCCAGTCCCGGAGTGAACGGCAACCTCGCGCTGTGTGGGTCGCTGGCCCACGCCACCACCCGCATCCCGTTCTGGACGAGCATCCAGCCCATCTACCACTCGCACTCGACCGAGGTGGCCATCACTGCGGGCCACATCGCCGAGGTCAGCGGCGGACGGTTCCGACTCGGCCTCGGTGTGAGCCACGCTCCGGCGATGGAACGGCTGGGCATCGACACCGGACGTCCACTGTCGGACATGGAGCGCTACGTCGACGGGATCCGCGCAGCCGAACGAGCATCCGGCACGCTCCCACCCATCTGGTTGGCGACGTTGCGCAATCGGATGCTGGACCTGGCGCTCTCGGTCGCCGACGGTGCCATCTGGGCGAACGCGTCGCTGTCGCACATGCCGGCGCAGGTGGCGCGCGTGCCCGAGGATCGTCGTGGCGAGTTCTTCCTCGCGAACATGGTGCCGACGGTCGTCGACGCCGACAAGTCCGCGGCACGGGCCATCCACCGTCGCACCCTGTCGGGCTACGTCGGTCTGCCCAACTATCGCAACTACTGGAAGCAGGCCGGCTACGAGGCAGAGATGGCCGACATCGAGGCGGCGTTGGCCGCTGGCGACCGCGACCGACTGCCCGAACTGATGACCGACGCCTGGCTCGACGACTGCACCATCAGCGGCGGCCCGGGCGAGGTGCGCGAACGACTCGACGCGTGGGTGGCGACGGGCGTGCTGCCCATCGCCGTGATGAGCAGCACCACCGGCGGTCAGGCGAAGGCGATCGGCGAACTGTTCGACCTGTACGGCTGACGCAATCTCGTTCGATCAGAAGAGGCGGGCGGTGAGCTGCTTGCGGTAGCCGGCCGTACGCGGATCGTCGGGACCCATCAACTCGAGGATGTCGAGAAACTGTTGGCGGGCGTCCTCGTCCGCCTTCACCTGATCGAGCAGGGCGGTGAGCGTCGCGTCGTGGTCGTCGTCGGGGGCGAGGTGCGTGCGAGCCCTCGCCGCAACGTGCCGCGTGCGATCGGACTCAGGGATGCGAGCCAGGAACTGCAGCGCCTGATCGTTCTCGCCACGCTCGACCAGCAGTTCGGCGAGCCCCACGATGGCGTCCTCGTTGCCGGGTTCGAGCTCGAGTGCCTTGCGATACCCGCCCTCGGTGCCCTCCGCGAGGAGCGACGAAAGCGTGGCCTCGGCCTCGCTGGGGAGCAGCGACGCCACGAACTCCTCGACGACGTGCTCGGGGTACGCGCCCGTGAAGCCGTCGACCACCTGCCCGTCCTTCAGCGCGTAGACGGCGGGGATGCTCTGCACCTGGAACGCCTGGCTGATACCGGGGTTCTCGTCGGTGTTCACCTTCACCAGGACGACGTTGCCGTTCGTCGCGTCGACCACCTTCTCGATGATCGGTCCGAGCGTCTGGCACGGGCCACACCACGGCGCCCACAGGTCGACGATGACGGGCACGTCCATGGATCGGTCGATCACATCGGTCTGGAAGGTCGCATCGGTGGCGTCGACGTATAGCATGTCGCGAACGATACCTGCCGGTGACTGCACCTGAACCGTACGACCGATACCGTACGGCCATCATGAGCGACGTCCCCGGAGTCAATGTCCCCGCCGTCACCGACTGGCTGCACACGCACGTGCCGGGAGCGCAGGGGCCGTTCACGTTCGACTTCATCGCAGGCGGCCACTCGAACCTCACCTACCGGGTGACCGACACGGCCGGCCACCGCTACGTGTTGCGCCGCCCCCCGCTCGGGCACGTACTGGCGAGCGCGCACGACATGGGCCGCGAGCACCGGATCATCAGCGGGCTGCAGCAGTCGGCGGTCCCGGTGGCACCGTCGCTCGGGTTCTGCGACGACGTCGCGGTGAACGATGCCCCCTTCTACGTGATGGGTTTCGTCGACGGCCACGTGGTGCGCGACCGCGAGACAGCCGAAGCCGTGCTCACCCCGGCCGCCAGGCGCACCGCCAGCGAGTCCATCGTCGACACCATGGCCGCCATCCACGCCGTCGATCTGCGGGCCGCTGGACTCGACACCCTCGGCAAGCACGAGGGGTACATCGCCCGCCAACGGAAGCGTTGGTACGGCCAGTGGAACCAGCAGAAGACACGTGAGCTGTCGGCCATCGACACGGTGCACGACGCGCTGCTGCAGCGCATCCCCGATCAGGGTCCGGCCACCATCGTCCATGGCGACTACCGCCTCGACAATTGCATGGTGGACGACGACGGACACGTGGTCGCGGTGCTGGACTGGGAGATCTGCACGCTCGGCGACCCCATGGCCGACCTCGGCTTGCTGCAGGTGTACTGGACCGGCCCCGGAGACCCTTCCTCGGCCTGGACCGGCTCGGCGTGCAGCGCTCCCGGGTTCCTCGATCGAGCCGACCTCGCCCACCGCTACGCCGAGATCAGCGGACGCGACATCTCGGCACTCCCCTTCTACGTCTCGTTCGCCTACTGGAAGCTGGCATGCATCCTCGAGGGCGTGTACGCCCGCTACCTCGGCGGTGCGCTCGGTAACCGCGACGCCTCCGACCTCGAGCCGTTCGCGCTGCAGGTGGAAGGCGCTGCGCAGATGGCACTCACACAGCTCGAGGCACTGTCGTGAGCCTGTACGAGGTGCACGGCGAGTTGCCGCAACTCGACCGGCCGGTGCTCGTGGTCATGCTCAACGGTTGGATCGATGCCAGCGGCGCGGCTGCCGCGGCGATGGCCGCCATCGACGACGAGTGCGCATCGCGACCGCTGGCCACCTTCGACAGCGACACGTTCATCGACTACCGCGCTCGGCGCCCCGTCATGGAGCTGCGCGAAGGCGTGAACACCAAGCTCACGTGGAGCGAGATCGAGCTGAAGGTGGGCACCGACACCGCCGGCCGGCCGGTGCTCACGCTCACCGGCCCCGAGCCCGACTCGCAGTGGAAGGCGTTCGCCCGCGCGGTCACCGAGCTGGCATCGCGACTCGACGTCCACCAGATGGTCGCGCTCGGCGCGTATCCGTTCGCAACTCCTCATACGCGGGCATCGCGGCTGTCGAGCAGCTCGCCCTCGGCCGACGTGGTCGCCAGTGTGCCGTACCTGAAGAACTCGGTCGACGTACCCGCAGGCGTCAGTGCGGTACTCGAGCACGCCCTCACCGAGGCCGGCATCGCGGCATTGGGCATCTGGGTCCAGGTACCCCACTACGTCAGCGCGATGAGCTACCCGGGCGCGTCGGTGGCGCTGCTCGACGGGCTGCGCGAGGTCACCGGCATCTCGATCGGCGCCGGCGATATGGCTCGCGAGGCCGACATCCAGCGCGCCCGCATCGACCAGCTCGTGTCCGGCAACGACGAGCACCGTTCGATGGTGCAGTCGCTGGAGGCCGCGTTCGACGCGCTCGTCGGCGACGACGGCACGGCGATGGGCACCGCCGAGTTGCCGAGCGGCGAGGACATCGCCGCCGACTTCGAGCGGTTCCTGCGCGACCAGGACGACTGAGCACCTTCCGCCGATCTGGGCAGGCGAAAACGACAATGGCTGTCGCTCTGGCATGACCAGTTCGCCACTCGAGACCGGTAACGCAGAGCTGCCAGTCAGGCGTGCTGGACGACGCCAGCCACTTCGGGCAACGTGTGCCCGTAATGACACCGCGGCTCCGCTGGTTGGGGGCCGTCGCGCTTGCGCTTGGTTGCGGCACTTCCGCACTCGCTGGATGTCAGAAGGCTGAGCAAGTGGGCGTCGAGAACCAGTGCACCAACATCATCGACGTTGACATTTCTGACGTCGCAGACCCGGTGAGCCTCGGCTACGAGATCAAGTGGAGAGCGATCGAGCCCGGACAGTTCCGCATGTTGGCGAGTGCTTCGAGCCCACTCAGGACTCAGTACGGCTGGGTTCGCCCGTCAGGCTCGAACACGACGCCGATCCCATTGTCGGTGAGCCCCGAAGACATGGGTAAGGCTCAGGGCGGGAGCGGCAAGTCGGTCGTCGTCATCTCGGGCATGAAGTGTCCCTGAAACGAAGCCGTTCACAGATGCCGATTTGGGCGCCGCCGGGTCAATTCTTCAGCGGGGAATCTCCGGTCGCGGCATGACTCGAACAGCGAGTCGGTCAGCGCCAGCGGCGGAGGGTCGTGCGGGTCAGCCGACTTTGGTGGGGGCGAGCTCGGGCAGTTGGATGGCGTCGCACACCGAGTGGGCCAGCTCGACGAACCGGTCGGCGGCAGGGATGAGGGTGCGGCCGCGATGCTTGGCGAGCACGACCGTGCGCGGCGGCAGCGACGGTTCGAAGTCGGCGACGACGACGCCGGCATCGTGCAGGTCGACCGCGAGGCGCGGCATGACTGCACTGCCCATGCCCGCTCGGACCATCGCCTGCACGGCACTGTTGTCGTTCGAGCGGAAGACGTAGTCGGGTTCCACGCCGTGCTCGCGGAGCGCATCGTCGATGGACATCTGGCACGCGCACTGCGGTTGGCCGATCATCGGTACACCGCCCAGGCGACGAGGATCGGGCGTTGGCGCAGGGCAATACGCCGGGCTGACTAGCACGAACGGGTCGACGAGCATCACCCACACCTCGATGTCGGGGTGATCGGGAAGGCCGGCGGCGAACGACAGATCGAGCTCGTCGGCGAGCAGTCGCCGGACGACGTCGTCCACGTCGTCGAGCTCGACAGCGCGGACGGACAAACCCGGACGCTCCTGGCGCAGTCGACCGACCACCTCGGGCAGCACGTTGACGGACACGCTTTGGAACGACCCGACGATCAGCCGACCCACTTCGCCGGCGCGCAGCGAGCGCAATCCGTCCTCGGCCGCCTGCAACTGCACGAGCAACGCGCCGGCATGGTCGAGCAGCAACTCGCCGGTGGGTGTGAGCTGCGCCGGACGCGGGCCTCCCTGACGGTCGAACACCTTGTCGCCCACCGCACGCTCGAGGCCGGCGATCTGCTGGCTGATGGCGGACTGCGTGAAGCCCAGTCGCTCGGCCGCCTTGGCGAACGAGCCCTCCTCGGCGACAGCGATGAGCGCACGGAGTTGACGGAGTTCGACGTCGCGGAGCACGTTCTCATCATAAGCGTTCACGATCATCATGACAAGTAATCATCGCTGTACGTAATGATCAATTCGGCGCACGATGAGTCCATGCTCCCGAACCATCACTTCATCGTCGCCACCCGGATCGCCGAGCACGGCATCGACGCACGCCATGATGAGGTCGTGCGCTACATCGCCGCGCTTCGACGGGCCGGCAACGACGACGGCGGAGTGCGCGACATCGCCGCCGACCCGTCCCACTCCGGCCTCGCCGAGGGGCGAACGTTCGGGCGCCTGCTGTCGCACCTCGGACGCCACCGGGCTGCTCACGCCCCCGCCCACGCTGCCTGACGTCGCCTGACGCCGCCTGAGTCGAAGTGGGTTCCCCACCACCGGCTACCGTCGCCGAGACGCGACGCGACACACAGAGACGCGACGCGACGTACCGAGGGGGAACGCAATGAAGGTCGACGGAGGAATCGGCGGCAACCTGGCATCGGCCGGTCAGCAGGCGCAAGAGCTCGAGGCAGCCGGGTACAGCGGGGCCTGGACCGCGGAGACGTCCCACGATCCATTCCTGCCGCTGCTCCTGGGCGCGGAGCACACCGAGTCGATCGAGTTGGGCACGTCCATCGCCGTCGCCTTCGCCCGCAATCCCATGCTCCTCGCCAACCTCGGCTGGGACCTGCAGGCGTTCAGCAGAGGGCGCTTCATCCTGGGTCTGGGGAGTCAGATCAAGCCCCACATCACCAAGCGGTTCAGCATGGAGTGGAGCCACCCGGCCCCGCGCATGCGCGAGATGATCATGGCCATCCGCGCCATCTGGGACACATGGGAGAACGGCACGCCGTTGGCGTTCCGCGGCGACTTCTACACCCACACGCTGATGACCCCGTTCTTCGCGCCGGAGCGTGCCGACCTCGCCGGCTTCGGTGTCCCGAAGATCTTCCTTGCCGGAGTCGGCGCGTTGATGACCGAGGTCGCGGGTGAAGTCTGCGATGGCTTCCTCTGCCACGGCTTCACCACCGAGAAGTACCTCCGCGAGGTCACCATCCCGGCGCTCGAACGCGGCAGGGCAAAGGCCGGCAAGACGATGGAAGGCTTCGAGATCGTCGGGCCGTCGTTCGTCGTCACCGGGAACACCGAGGACGAGATGGCCGCCGCCATCGCAGGAACTCGTCAGCAGATCGCGTTCTACGGCAGCACGCCGGCCTACCGTCCGGTGCTCGACATCCACGGATGGGGCGGGCTGCAGGACGAGCTGAACACGCTGTCGAAGCAGGGCAAGTGGGTCGAGATGGGCGGCCTCATCACCGACGAGATCCTCGATGCGTTCGCCGTCGTCGGCCAACCCGAAGCAGTCGCGCCCGAACTGCACCGTCGCTACGGTGACGTCATCCAGCGAATCAGTTTCTACGCGCCATACAAGAGTGACCCTGACCGTTGGTCCGGTGTGCTCAGCGCTCTGAAGGCGTCCTGACACCGGCCAGACTGAGGCGATGGATGCCGTCACCCCCACCGAGTTCTCCGCCCTCCCCGATCTCGACGACTGGCGTTTCGTGCTCGGCGCGATCCACGCCGAGTTCGGCTTCGTCTCGTTCTCCGCTGCGGGCGCGTTCGTCACCGAGGTCGCTGCCGCCGCCGACGCGGCCGACCATCACCCCGAGGTCACGCTGCGTTACCCGGGTCGCGTGCGAGTGAGCATGCGTTCGCACGACTCGACGTCGCTCACGTCGCGCGACGTCGGCATGGCGCACACCGTCTCGACGATCGCCCACGCCGCGCACGCCACTTCCTCACCGACGCACGGTCAGGCGCTCGAGATCGCGATCGACACCATGGACGCGTCGCGCATCCGCCCGTTCTGGGCCGCAGTGCTCGGCTATGTCGAGGTCGGCGAGAACGCGCTCGCCGACCCCGACCACTTCGGGGCGACGATGTGGTTCCAGCAGATGGACGAGCCGCGCTCGGAGCGGCAGCGATTCCACATCGACGTGTCGGTGCCCCACGACGTGGCCGCGGCACGCGTGGACGCGGCGATCGCGGCCGGCGGACGTCTGGTCACGGACGAGTTCGCCCGATCGTGGTGGATCCTCGCCGACGCCGACGGCAACGAGGCGTGCGTCTGCACATGGCAGGACCGCAGCTGACGGGTCGGCGGGTCCGCATCGCCCCGTCGATGGGAATGGCCGCATCGCTGAGGAATGCGGCATCGTCGCTGCACAGGAACAGCAACAGCGCGGCGATGTCGCTGGGCTCGCTGTCACGACCGAGCCGAATGGACATCGCGAACATCGCCTTGGCCGTCTCGAGCTGGCGTCCGTTCTCGTCGAGGTCGGCGCCGTCGGCCGGCGCCTAGGTTGTGTCGCATGTGCCGCAACATCACCACACTGCGCGGGCTCGATCCCGGTGCCACCGCTGACGAGATCGAGGCCGCCTCACGCCAGTACGTTCGCAAGGTCAGCGGCGTCCAGAAGACCTCGGCGAACACCGAGATCGCGTTCGAGCACGCCGTTGCCTCCATCGCTGCCGCAACCACACGACTGCTCGCCGAGCTGCCGCCCCGCCAGCAGCCGCCACCCACGCTTCCACCACTCCGACGAATCAACTCGAGATCCACGGTTTCCAAGGGAACACTCGTTCGATAGGGTTCCCTCCATGGCCCCTCGTCCCATCTCGTGCGTCTACTGCGGTGGCGCCCACGCCGAAGCGTTCGAGGTCCGTGCCTGCTGGGAACGCAGCCAGGGAGTCGAGGCCCTGCCGTTCGAGCCCTCCGACGTCGACGCCGCCGCGGCGTTCGACGAACCGGCACGCAACGAGTTCTCGCCCGCCGATCGGCCGACCGTCGAGGTCTGCGCTGAACGTGGTCCGCTGTCGCTCGGCCGCAATGTGCTCGTCGCTCCGGGGCAGACCGCTCCGCCAGCCTGGGTCGATGCACCACGTCTCGAGGTCGCGCTCACCGACGAGTTCGTCTCGACACTGCACCAACTGGCGCACCGCCGCACCGGTGCGGTGCTCGAGACGGCCGCCGACGTCGCCCCCGAGTCGCTGTCGCTCGATGCCACCACGCTCCCCGCGTACGAGCTGGGTGCTCGGTTCACCCTGCTCCGCGAGTCGCTCCGACATCTTCTCGCCAGCAACACCATCGACGTACGCGGCGACGCCTCGTGGCCGTTGCTGCAGCAGGCCGCTTCGAGGGGTGCTCGCCCGGTCGCCGACGGCCGCGGTGACATCGAGTTGCCCGACGGTACCCGGGCCTGGCTCGACGGCGGTCCCCCACGGTTCACACCTCCGATCGACGGCGTCTCCGTCTTGCACCGCATCGCGGTCGAGCACGGTTCATTGCGCGTGCCGCTGGGCAACACCACCTCGGCCGACCTGGCCCCGGATCAACTCGCCGCCGTCACCCACGACGAAGGCGCGGCGCGCATCATCGCCCCCGCAGGATCGGGCAAGACCCGGGTGCTCACCGAGCGAGCCCGACATCTGTTGCGTCAATGGAACCTGCCGCCGTCCGCGGTGTGCCTGGTCGCGTTCAACAAGCGCGCCCAGCAGGAGATGGTGGCCCGCACCGCCGATCTACGCGGCATGCAGGTTCGCACCCTCAACGCCATCGCACTCGCCATCGTCAACGGCAGTGCGCCATTCGCCTCGCGCCCCGCACGGTTGGCCACCATCGACGAACCAGAGGTTCGTCGGCTCATCGGCAAGCTGGTCAGCTTCCCCCGCAAGCGCAACGCCGACCCGGTGGCCATCTGGATCGAAGCGCTGTCGATGGCCAGACTCGGCCTACGCGACCCTGCCGACGTCGAGTCCGTGTACGACGGCGACGTCGAGGGCTTCGCCGAGGTGTTTCCCAAGTACCGGGCCGCTCTCGCCCGCGCCGGGCAGGTCGACTACGACGAGCAGATCCACCTCGCCATCGAACTACTGCTCGCCAACCCCGGTGTCCGCGAGGCCGCGCAACGCGCCTGCCGTGTGTTGTTGGTCGACGAGTTCCAGGACCTCACCCCGGCCCACCTGCTGCTCGTACGCCTCCTCGCCGGCCCCGACGCCGCCGTGTTCGGCGTCGGCGACGACGACCAGACCATCTACGGCTACAACGGCGCCGACCCCGGCTGGCTCATCGACTTCGCCCAGCTGTTCCCCGGTGCGGGCGAGCATCCGCTCGAGGTGAACTACCGCTGCCCAGGCGGCATCGTCCGTGCTGCCGACACCCTGCTGCGCCACAACCGTCGGCGCGTCGCCAAGACCATTCGCGCCGACAAGTCCGAGCTCGACGGGTTTCAGATCGCCGAGCCCGAGGGTGACTCGCTCGCTGTCACCGTCGAGGCTGTCACCGCCGCGGTCGCTGCCGGCACCCCCTCGGGCCACATCGCCGTGCTCACCAGGGTCAACTCACTGCTGGCGCCGGTGCAGGTCGCGTTGCGCGCCGCTGGCGTGGCGACGAACGGTGGCGTCGGCCGCGAGTTCCTCGAACGGACCGCCATCCGTGCCGCGCTCGCCTGGTTGCGTCTCTCGGTGGCCGGCGAGACGCTGTCCAGCGCCGACGTCGGCGAGGCATTGCGCAGGCCATCGCGATCGCTGAACCCACGAGTGGCCGATTGGGTGGGCGAGCAGACGTCGGTGGCCGGCCTCCAGCGCCTCGCAGGCCGAGTCAACGAGGAAAAGGCCGCCAAGGTCATCGATGGGTTCGCCGCCGACATCGATGTCCTGCAGCACAAGGCGACCATGCGCGCGCCCACGGCATCGCTGCTCGCCGTGGTCTTCGAACAGATCGGCCTCGCTGGCAACATCGCCCAACTCGACGGCATGCGCAAGGGCATGAACCGGTCCGCACAGAACGACGACCTCACCGCACTGGCCCAGCTGGCGGCGCTGCAACCCGACCCGGCACAGTTCGAGCAGTGGCTGCGCACCTCACTCAGTGGCGAATGGCAGCAGGACGGCGTCACCCTCGCCACCGTCCACCGCGTCAAGGGCCAGGAGTGGCCGTTCGTCGTCGTCCACCACGCCGAGGCCGACCAGTTCCCGCATCGGCTGGCCACCGACGGGGAAGAAGAACGACGCCTGTTCCACGTGGCCATCACGCGCGCTGGCGAACGAGTGCTCGTCGTCCCTGCCGATCGGCCGTCGCCGTTCATCCTCGATTGCTCCACCGAGCCGAGCGCTCGTCGGCCCGAGCCGATCGTGTCCGCCTCGGTCCCTAAGAAGCTCGCACCGGCCGTCACGCCGGGCCAGGCCCTCGCGGGCGACGACCTCGCACGCTTCGAGGCCCTGCGCAGCTGGCGGCGCCACGTTGCCGCGGGCAAGCCGGCATTCACCGTGTTCGGCGATGCGACGCTCGATGCCATCGCTCGGGCCAAGCCCTCGTCGCTCGACGAGCTGACCCGCATCAAAGGCATCGGCCCGGCCAAGCTCGAACAGTATGGCGACGGCGTACTGCGCGTGCTCGCCGACCTGGGCACCGCCGACTGAGCTGAACCGTCAGGCGCCGAGGCCGACGAGCCACGCCTGCACGTTGGCGCCGAGCGCAGCCACGTCGTAGCCACCCTCTTGCAGCACCACGGTGGGCAGACCGAGTTGGCGGACGATCTCACCGCAACGTCGCATGCCATCGGTCGTGACGGCGAGGTCGCTGATCGGGTCGGTGATGTACGTGTCGAGGCCCAGCGACACGATGATCAGCGAAGGTCCGAATGTTGCGATGCGCGTACACGCATCGGCGAGCCGCGTCGTGTACAGGTCGTCGTCGGCACGCAACGGCATCGGCACGTTGACGTTGTGCCCCAGGCCCCGACCGGTGCCGGTCTCGTCGGCGAAGCCCACCGAATACGGGTACGCCCGCGCCGGGTCGCCGTGCAACGAGACGTATTGCACGTCGTCGCGGTCGTAGAAGATCTGCTGGGTGCCGTTGCCGTGGTGATAGTCGACGTCGAGCACGGTGACCTTTGCTCCCGTGGAGGACGCAACGTGATGTGCGGCGATGGCGGCGTTGTTGAAGAAGCAGTAGCCGCCGTACATGTCGGCCGGGGCGTGGTGACCCGGCGGCCGACACAACCCGTACGCCGACGACGCGCCGTCGAGCACCAGCTGGGTGGTGGTGAGTGCAGTGTCCACGGCGCCGCGGGCTGCAACGTAGGTGCCCTCGGTGAGCGGCGTCGTCGTCTCGAAGCACCACCAGCCGATACGACCGAAGATGGACTCCGGCTCACGCCCGTCGGTCATCTTGTCGCGGAGCGCAGGCCGGTAGAACACGTCGGGCACCACCTCGCGCGTCCCCGGCCGGGCCTCGTTGTACCGCGCCCAGCCCTCGCTCAGGAACTTCACCAGACCGGGGTGATGCACGGCCTCAATGGGTGCGGTGCCCCATTCGGTGGGCGCCGTGAACTCGAACCGGTGGTCGGTCTCGAGCGTCTCGCGGATGGCCTCTGCCCGGCCGATGTGCTCGAAGGGACTGTGCAGTTCGGACGTCTCGAACTCGACGTGCGGGTCGTGCTGGAGGTGCGCGGGTGTGTAGACGACCTTCACGACGGCGCGCCCTCGACCATCTCCAGTTCATCTGCCAGGTACAGCTCGCGGCACTTGGCGCGCTGCAGTTTGCCGGACGACGTCTTGGGCAACGTGCCCGGATTCACCAGCATGATGTCGCGCGGCGGTAGGCCACAGACGTCGAGGGCCCGATGGTGGATCGCGTGACGAACGGTGTCGAGGTCGTCGGCGCGCACCTCGGCCACCACGACCACGCTCTCCTTGCCCTTGTAACCCTCCACACCGAACGCGATGACGTTGCCGGCGCGTACGCCATCGAGCACACCCACGGCGCGCTCGATGTCCTCGGGGAACACGTTGCGTCCGCCGACGATGATGACGTCCTTGATGCGGCCGCACAGTACGAGCTCGCCGTCGACCATGTAGGCCAGGTCGCCGGTGCACAACCAGTCGTCGCGGAACAGCGCCGCCGTGGCATCGGGACGCTTGTAGTAGCCAGGGGTGACCGAGGTGCCGCGCAGCAGCAACTCGCCGACGTGGCGTTCGGGCAGCTCCTCGTACGTGTCGGGATGGACGACCTTCATCTCCAGACCTGGCACGGCCGTGCCGAGCAGGGGCAGGCGACGCACGTGGATCTCCTCCTCGGCCTCGGACAGGTCGAGCGGCTTGGCCACGCGATCGCGCTCGAGCACGATGCGGTCGACCGAATCGCACACCATGCCGCGGTGGCGACGAGGGAACGCCCCACCGATGGCCACCTCGGCCATACCGAAGGCGGGGAACACGCTGCCGGCGCGGAACCCGTGCGGCTCGGCCGCACGGACGAAGGCCTCGACCGCATTCGGGTCGACCGGCTCGGCACCGCTGAGCGCGAGCGTGAGCGTGGAGAGGTCGATGCCATCCATCCGCCCGAGCGCCCGGGTGGCGAGCACCCACGAGAAGTTGGGGCCGGCGGTGGCCGTACCGCCGTGGTCGCTGATCCACTGCATCCAGTTGCCGGGCTTCGCCATGAAGTCCTGTGGCGCCGCCTGCACCAGTTGCACACCCCGCGTCATGGGGATGGACAGGAACCCGACCAGCCCCATGTCGTGGTAGAGCGGCAACCAGCTGACCATGACCTCGTCCAGGCTGAGCTCGGCCGCCTCGCTCGAGGCGTCGATGTTCGCCCTCAACACTCGATCCGGGATCATCACGCCCTTCGGCTCGCTCGTGGAGCCGCTCGTGTACTGCAGAATGACCAGGCGCTCGGCATCGTCGCCGGGACGCACCCACTCGTCGGGCGACGGGACGCCGGCACCGCCCGGCAGCAGGGCGGTCATCCGCTCGATGGGCGGATCGCCGGCGACGCCGATGTAGAAGTCGGCGAACAGGTCGTCGATGAGGATGAGCTTCGCGTCACCGTGGCGGATGCGGGCACGGGTGCCGTCGACGAAGGCGTCGAGCGAACCCATGCGCATCGGCAGCGGCAGCACCATGCTGGCGACACCGGCCAGCCAGCACCCCTGGATGATCGTGATGAGCGGGCGCGACGTCGGCCCGAGGATGGCGACGTGATCGCCGGGGACCAGGCCGCGGGCCTGCAGCGAGGCCGCCACGACGCGAGCGTCGCGATGGATCTCGGACCACGGCACGAACGCGTCGCCCTCTGCGGGCACGACGCTGGGGCCGACGAACCGGACCCCTGCGGGCCGCTCGGCAGCGGCGACCAATCGGGCAATGATCGAGTCCTGGCCGGATGCAGTCGTACTTGGCATGACCTGCAACGGTAGTACCGCTATGACGCAGTTCGTGGATCTCAGCCATGTCGTCGCCGAAGGCCTCGTCACCTACCCGGGGATGCCCGTCCCGCACGTGTTCGAACACCTCGGTCGCGCCGATGCCGAACGCATCTACGGCGAGGGCGTGACGTTCCAGATCGGCATGATCACGATGTGCAGCAACACCGGCACGTACATCGACATGCCGTTCCACCGTTTCGCCGACGGGCACGATCTCACCGGACTGGCGCTCGAGCGGGTGTCACAGGTTCCGGGCGTGTGTGTCGACGTCCGCGGCGCGGCGTCGATCGGGCCCGAATGGTTCGACGATCTCGACGTCGCCGATCGTGCGGTGTTGTTCCTCACCGGCCACAGCCGCCATTTCGGCACCGCCGAGTACCTCGCCGGCCACCCGTTCCTCTCGGTCGCCGCGGCCCGGCGTCTGGTCGACGGCGGAGCGGCCGTGGTGGGAATCGATTCGCTCAACATCGACTCGGTCACCAGCCCCGAGGGCGACGGCCGGCCCGTGCACACGCTGCTGCTGGGCGCCGGCATCCCGATCGTCGAACACCTGACGAACCTGGAGGCACTCCCCCTCGACGGGTTCACGTTCACCGCCGTGCCGCCGAAAGTCGCCGGGATGGGCACTTTTACTGTCAGGGCGCACGCAGCGCTCACCTCGTAGAATCGGTGCGCCATGAACGACACCGGTTCCCCCACGCCCACCGACTCGCCCGCACACCGGTACACGGGCGCGCTCGCGCAGGACATCGAAGCCCGCTGGCAGGACCGCTGGGATGCCGAGCGCACGTTCGAGGCCCCGAACCCGGCCGGACCGCTGGCCGACGCCGACGCCGTGGCCGGCCGACCGAAGAAGTTCATCCTCGACATGTTCCCGTACCCCAGCGGCGCCGGTCTGCACATGGGCCACCCGTTGGGCTTCACGGCCACCGACATGTACGCCCGGTACTCCCGTGCGACCGGCCACAACGTGCTGTACACGATGGGGTTCGACGCGTTCGGTCTTCCGGCCGAGCAGTACGCGGTGCAGACGGGCACCCACCCGCGCATCACCACCGAGGCCAACGTCGCCAACATCCGCCGACAGCTGCGTCGACTGGGCCTGAGCCACGACCTGCGTCGCAGCGTCGATACCACCGACCCCGGCTACTACCGCTGGACACAGTGGATTTTTCTGCAGGTCTTTAACTCGTGGTTCGATCCGGATCGCAAAGTCGCCCGTCGCATCGACGAGCTGATCGCAG